>CAUVOD010000015.1:0-44582 GCA_963553525.1 uncultured Lachnospiraceae bacterium
GTAAATCAGTAGAGTAGTTAAACTTTTGCTAATCGCACAAATGTAGATACTCAGTTTGAGAACCTTGTAAATCAGTAGAGTAGTTAAACTAGTGGCTCACTCGCCTATTATATGTTTGGTTTGAGAACCTTGTAAATCAATAAGATAGTTAAACGAATATTGTGTAAATTCCGAGACAAACCATGTTTGAGAGCCTTATAAATCAATAAAGTGATTGAACGGAGCAGGTGAGTATAAGCATGTAAGCTGATGGAATGTATCACCTATACTTTTTCATAATATACGAGACTGTTTCAAGTTTTGTGTAAACTATAAAAACTGATATAAGATTTTATAATTAGTTACAAATGGGCAGAGCCGATTTTTGGTTTCTGCCCATATCTGCATTATACAGAAGTTTTTAGTCAGGTCAATAAGACCTGCCTAAAACAAGCTTATTTATAGGTTTTTTCCTTCCAAGCGCTCTTCAAAATAGATTTCCGGCTGAGAATAAATCTGTCTCCAGTCCTGCCTGTGACCCGTCCATTTCTTAGTGATATCCATAGTTTCAAGATACAGCATTTTTAAAAGGCTCTCATCCGACGGAAAAACACTCTTGCTTTTGGTTACTTTCCGCAGTTGGCGATTGAATCCTTCAATGGCGTTCGTAGTGTAGATTAGACGACGTACAGCCTCAGGATACTTGAAATATGTGGATAGCGTTGCCCGGTTATCATGCCGGGATTTATAGATTTTCGGGTACTTGGAATCCCATTTATCTTTAAATAATTCTAATTCGTTTAAAGCTGTTTCTTCGGTAGGTGCAGCATATACAAGCTTTAAATCTGCCATAAGTTTTTTGATATCCTTGTAGGAAACAAGCCTGGTCGAATTTCTAATCTGATGAATAATGCATTGCTGAATTTCTGTTTTTGGATAAACAGCTTCAATTGCCTGTGGAAATCCATTTAATCCATCTACGCATGCTATAAGGATATCCTCCACTCCTCGATTCTTTAATCCATTTATGATTGAGAGCCGGAACTTAGCACTTTCATTTTCTCCAACATACATGCCAGGAACATCTTTTTTCCCATTCATGTCAATACCAAGGGCAATGTAAACTGCACGTTTTACAATACGTCCTTCGCTGCGCACGTGATAGTGGATTGCATCCATAAACACTACAGCATACACTTCTTCCAAAGGGCGTTCCTGCCATTCTTTTACGATAGGCAGGATTTTATCTGTAATCCGGCTTATTGTGCTATCGGAAATGTCTATGTCATACATGTCACGCATATGGGATTCGATATCTCCGGTAGTCATTCCCTTTGCATACATGGAAAGTATTTTTTCTTCCATGTCCTGAGTTACGCTGTTTTGGTATTTCTTTATTAGCTGTGGTTCGTATTCTCCATTTCTATCTCTTGGAATAGATACATCCATATCTACATAGCCGGTGTGCAGGGTTTTGTTTGAATGACCATTTCGACTGTTATCGGTTTCTTTGTTACGATAATCATACTTGGAATAACCTAATTCTTCGTCCGGTTCTTCACCCAATGCCCCCTCAAGAAGAACTGACATCATGTCACGCATGATACTGTTTACATCGGTTCCGTTTTTGATGCTGATATCATTATTTTTTAGATAATCACGCATCAGTTCTCTCATTGCTGCTTTTTGTGGACTCTCTTTTTTTCTTGACATAAAATAACCTCCAAACTGAGTGATTTTTACCTTACATCAGTTTGAAGCTTTACACAAACTTTGGGATACTACCTCGGCTAATCATTCGTTACAGGCTTGCCCTCAAAGCTTGCAAGCGTCTTTGCACTGAATACATCTTCAGCATCCCTCTTAACCGTAATAACCTCATCCCCTTCAAGTCCTATTTCACTTGCGAGATACTCCTGATCGCCTGTTCTGGCAATAGGGACATTGCGGCAAATTAAAAACCCCTCACCGGTTTCAAGCTGGTTAGGGGAAATGGTAAATCCGTAATAACTAATCATATTTATCACCTTTGCTTCGATTTGTTTTTCTTGAAACAACCCTCAAGTTTCTTTTAGAATTACTTCCGCCCTTTGAAAGCGGTTTTTTATGATCAACCTCTCTTGGGTCTCCTTTCTTTAATCCCATCTCTTTTCGAGCCTTGTTTCGCTCAGCCCTCTTTTTAATCTGACCTGCTTTTCCGTGGTATTCCCTATATTCTTTTTTATAATCTCTCTCCTTATCAAAGAGAGCGATAACCTCTTTAAGAGTTTTTATATTCGCCATGACATATCCCTCTTTATGCATTAAAAAAGCACCCTTAAGAGGGTGCTTTAGCAGCTTATTGTATTTACAAAAGTAATTACTGAGGCAGTTTTTCAATTCCTCTTACATGCCTGCCTTTTGACTCATAATGAGTTTTGTCAAAAGCAAGAAGACTTTTAACCTCTTCCTTGGTAAGCTTCTTTTCAGGAATATACACAAATTCCCCGTCACTATCATAGTGAATGCCTAGTTTCTTTAGCTTTTTGCGATGTTCCATAGTAAGCAACATATCAATCCCTCCTAAGAAGTATGTTCATGACATCCATAGCTGTTTTTCTTGGGCTTCCGTTAAGATATTCAGCTACAGATTCAGCAATAAGCTCACCATCATTGGCTAAGCCATAATATGAGATGTATTCCCCTGCTTTTTTAACTAAAAGCGCATTCTCATCCGATAATTCATAGTCTATAATACCACATTTTTTAATTATTTCCTCTCTGATTACTTTAATTTCCGCAATTCTCTCAGGATGTTCAGTCTGTATCATATTTTCAAGTGCGTGCCCTATTTCATGCCTTATACAATGGTCAGGAGAGTCTGTGCTCCAATATCCATGCTTGTGCTGCTCTATTGTCATTTTTGCAATCTTTTCAGCTGAGCCCGACAATGTTACATAATCCTTTTTGAATTTTATCTGTTTGGTTAACATGTTATATGCGCCAACAAAATCATCATTATCCGTAACTATGTAAATACCGGATATATACCCTTTAGCCTTCAGTCCGTCAAATATATTAAACACATTTGTAATACTCTCATTCACCATATTCGCAACATCAACATCCATCGTCGAATAGTTCGTTGAAGCTTTTATATTCAAAGTGTTCTCAGTAAAACCGATAGCTTTGTAAATATAATCAGTTTTTTATTGTTTTCTGGTAGCTTTGCGGCAACATTAAATTCTCTAAACTTCTTCTTCCACTCCTGGTATTTTTCCGAATTGGCATCCTTATGCTTCTGCTACGTTCTATAAGTCTTCGGGACATCGTCAGCCGAGGGCTTTTGCGGTTTTTGTGACGGTTGGAGCTTCTATATATAACACGGCATTAAGAGGTTTCCCCGTTATTCGTGAATTAAACTCTTTAGGATTTCTGCCGTATTTAAGAAAGCCGGTTTTTCTTTTAAAAAACGAATTTCCTGCGCTGTGTCCGGGCTGTTTTCATTAGGAATGGAATGTATCACCTATACTTTTTCATAATATACTTCAGCTTATTTTCTTCTACAACTTCATCAATTTCAAAACCTATTTTTTCATATAGTATTTTTGCATTTTTATTGTAGTCGAAAACGGTCAATGAAATACTATTGACGCTATTATACATAAAGCATAGATTTATAAACTCATTAAGCGCCTCTTTACCATATCCCAGTCCTGTTCTGCCGGGATTTATCATAAATCTTCCTAAATGTATATTGTTGCCGTCAATGCGTATTTGTTGTATAACGCCTAAAAATTCATCGTCGTCATAAATGGAATAAAGATTTTGAAGCCCCTTCAATTTTTCATAATTTAAGGGATAGGATATTTTATCACCCATCCATTGCTCCTGAAATTCCTGTCCCTTTTCGTTACTCCACTTGCTTAAAAGAGAACCGCTTTTTTCATCTATTCCCTTTTTGAATTTGATATTCATATTATTTTTCTGAAAAATTCGTTTTATAAATCCAATATTATCAAAGCTGTCCCCGTAATAAGGAGCAAGAGACCCGTGACAAATTCTATAAGCCCGACACGTTTTGCATAGCTTTCGTTTTTTATTCCCGACTTAAAATCCGCTTCAAAACCGTTTATCAAAGAATATTTTTTTCTAAAGAAAATAAAATATCCGAATATTGAAGATATTAATCCGAGCAATATAGCAATGAGTTTTATCACTACGTGTATACTGCGGAGCATAAAAATATATTTCATTCTACAAGTCTCCCTGTATCATACGTCTATAGCTCATCATATTTATTTTAAGTCTTTTTTTGATTTTTACAATTCGTTTATCAACAGCAATGCAAAGTAATACAAAAGTTGTACCGACAGCCGTATATTATATTGACAAATGAGCTTATGCGTGCCTGATCGGAAATATAATTGGAGGCGCTCGGCTATAAAAGGTTGTTTATGTTATTTAGCTTGTAAGGAGTGTTTTTATCAATTCCGGTATGGTAAAATTTTTATAGAAATAAGCCTTGATAAAAATGCGTATCTTAAGTATGTTAAGGAGAGAAGTTATCTGAAATAAAGCGGCAAAGGTAATTTATTTAATGTTCATTGTTTAGGGGGAAGGTTATGAAAAGGAAAGTATTCGGCATGATTATAGCGGCGGAAATGATTGCCGTTTCACTTGCTGCATGCCAAGGTGCTTCAGGTACTGTTGCAACAACTTTTCAAACAACACAGGATTCCACCTCCGGGGATGCGGCTTCCGATACCACGCAGGAGTCTGTAGATGTGAAGATGAAGTCGGTTGAGGGTTTAAGAATTGCATTTATCCCCAAGCTTACAGGAAACGCATTCTTTGAGTCCGCCAATAACGGAGCTCAGGAGTATGCAAAAAAGTGGGGCTTTACCGTTGACTATGTAGGTTCTCCCGATGCCGAGGTCACGGAGCAGATTAAAATGATAAACAGCGCAGTGGCTTCAGGGGTGGATGGGATTTGTATATCGTCAGTTGACGCCACGGGGCTGGATTCGACTCTCATGGACGCTATGAGAGTGGGTAGGACCGTTGTTACATGGGATTCGGATGTTTCCGATACAGCCAGAACCCTTATGGTTTCGCAGGGAACGCCCGACATTCTCGGAGAAATGCTTGTAGAAATGAGTGTAGAGGCTCTTACAAAAAGAGGCGTTGATGTGGAGAGTGATGAAGTAAAATATGTATGGCACTATTCACAACCTACGGTTGCTGATCAAAACTCATGGTATCTGGAGGGCGAGAAATATATTGCCGAAAACTATCCCAATTGGAAAAACGCTGCTCCCGATAATTATTATTCAAATCAGGATTTCGAGCTTGCCGTAGAGACGGGAGCGGCTATCCTTAAAGCCCATCCCGATATTGATCTTATAATTTGTAACGATTCAACAGCTCTTCCGGGACAGGCAAAAGCTTTGTGTGATGCGGGTCTTACAAAGGAAGATATAACAATTACCGGATTTGCTTCTCCTAAGTCAATGGCTGACTACGCCAAGAATGATATAATAGAAGAGTGGGGACTTTGGGACTGCGGCATCCAGGGAGCAATGGGCTGTTATCTTACAGCTTATCTTGCGGCGGGCAATACGGTCAAAGTGGGAGATATTATTTCCATACCTGAAATCGGCGAAATAGAGATTCTGCCCAATGAATCGCTTGTGCAGGGGGCTGAAACCGCCGAAAAGAACGACGGTGTGGTTCTTCTTCCCGAGAGACTTATTTTTACAAAATACAATGTGGATAATTACAGGTTCTGACAAACAGCGCATAACGTTCCGTCTGCCGTTGCTGAAGCTTTATAAGCGTTGGTTTTATAAGGGTAGAAAGAAATATACAAAATACTTCAAAAGAATGTTATCATCTTTAATAGCTTTTATGAGCCTATTTACTCTTGGTAATAGGCTTTTTGTTTTATCAAAAATCCGTTAAATGGAATAGGATTGAAATTTTATCCGCACGATAATATGGAGAAAAAATTTTGAAAAAAAATATGTACTGCATGGAGGCCGGAAAAATATTTAAAAAGAGCGGCAGCAGCCCCGAAGACTCTTACAATAAAAATGAAATTCTGGTTATAAGCTTCGGAACATCGTTTGAAGATAGCAGACGAGAAGATATAGGCGGCATTGAAAGAGCTGTGGAAAAGGCTTTTCCCATGTGGACGGTTAAAAGAGCATTTACATCTCAAATTATTATTGATCATATAAAGAACGAAGACAAGGAGAAGATTGATAATATCAAAGAGGCTTTTGAAAGAGCGCTTGCAAACGGAGTCGAAAGGCTGCTTGTTCTTCCGACCCATTTTATGGCAGGGCATGAATACGATAAGATCATTAAAGCATCTGTCGGCTATACCGATAAATTTTCAGCTCTTAAAATAGCAAAGCCTCTCCTTGGCTTTCATAAAGATGTCGATGATGAATTTAATGAGGATAAAAAGGCGGTGTTAAAAATAATCGTGGAGGATACCGTTTCAAGTCTTGGACTTTCGGATTTTTATGATGCAAAAAAAGAAGGTTATGCCTTTGTTTTTGTAGGTCACGGAACCTGTCACGACGCCAAAGTAACATACTCTCAGCTGCAACATGCAGGCTCAGAACTCGGCTTTGACAATATATTCATAGGAACCGTTGAAGGCGATCCTGAAGGAACAGCCTGTGAAAGCATACTCGGAATAGTGTCGGACAGAGGCTTTAAAAAGGTTGTACTTCGTCCCCTGATGCTCGTTTCGGGAGATCATGCCAATAACGATATTGCAGGTGATGAGGAAGACTCTTGGCTGAATAAATTTTTGTTTTCGAAAAAATTTGAGTCGGTAGATGTCATAGTTTCGGGACTTGGGAGAATTTCTGAAATAGAAGAGATTTATATAAGACATGTAAAAGAATTATTGAATTGATTTACGTATATATCAAAAAGAAAATACATTCAGCCGGAGGGCTTCAATGAAATTAAAAATAATAATTCCCATAATAGGTCTGTTGTTTATTTCCGCCTGCGGAAAAGGAGCACATAGCACTGATCGATACATGGATTCATCTTTGGAAATGAGTGAAGCCGTACCCGATGAAGTGTCTAAAGAAACTGAAGCTGATCCGACTTCAGAAACTGATTCCGAAAATATAAATTCCGAAAACATAAAAAAGACCGGAGAGCTTGAACTTAAATATGCCGAGCAGTTCAAGGTGGATTATTATGACGGAGGATATGCCCATATAAGCATGTTTGACGGTACAAATTATATTATTGTTCCCGAAAATAAGGAAGAAGCGGATTTTGGGATAAAAGACGTCACATATATACATAGAAAGCCCCAAAATATATACATGGCTGCAAGCTCCGCAACAGATCTGATTTTGCAGCTTGGTGAAATAAAAAATGTAAAATTTTGCAGTACAAAAGCCTCTGACTATTACATAGGAGAAATTTCCGGGCTTATAGAAGGCGGAAGCATAAAATATGTAGGTAAATACAGTACTCCAGATTATGAGGCTCTTCTTGGCGGAGATTGTGACATTGCAATTGAGTCGACAACCGTTTACCATGCCCCCAAGGTTTTGGAGCAGCTTAAAAAGCTGAACATACCGGTTCTGATTGAAAGATCGAGCTATGAAAGCTCTCCCGAGGGCAGACTCGAGTGGATAAAGCTGTACGGAGTTTTACTCGGAAAGGAGACCGAAGCGGCTGAATTTTTTGATAAACAATGTAAGGAAATAGAAGCCGTCACGGAAACCGTAAAAAATACCGAGCCCAAAAAGGTCATGCTGTTCTACAATTCTTCAAACGGCTATATAAGCGTAAAAAAACCGGGCGATTATCTTTACAAAATGATAAAGCTGGCGGGAGGGGTTTATCCCGACAAAATCGTTGAAACCGAGGATGATAGATCAAATTCGGCAATAAACATTAACTGGGAAGCCTTTTATGAAAGTGCGGTAGACGCCGATATTTTGATTTATAATGCGACAATGGATAAATCGATAAAAAGTATAGAGGACTTAATAGATACAAATGAACTGTTTGCGGATTTCAAGGCGGTAAAAAGCGGTGAGGTTTATTCAACAGGCATGAATATATTTCAGGAAAGCAGCAAAGCCGCTGAGGTTATCAGCGAGCTGAATCATATAATTAACGGCTCTAATACGGCGTCTTTGAAATATATCCATAAATTGGAGTAAATTTTAAATCAGAGAAAGCAGATGAATCGCAGATTTTTTAATATATATATATCGCTTGTAATTATAATAATATTTTTAGTATTTCTTAATCTTAAAAGCGGAAGCGCCGACGTTTCTGCGGCGGAGCTGCTTCGTATTATATTTGGAAAAGAAGACACCGGTATTTTATCTACCGTAATATGGAGCATACGTATTCCCAGAATCATAAAGGCTCTTGTTTTGGGAGGAGCCTTATCTTTATCGGGCTATTTGCTTCAGACATTTTTTTCCAATCCTATTGCGGGCCCCTATGTTTTCGGAATTTCATCGGGGGCAAAGCTTTTTATCACTCTTATTACGGTTTTTTCATATTCGACAGGCACGGGAATGACGTCAAGACTTGTTATAGGAGCGGCATTTTTAGGGGCTCTTGTTTCTACATCAGCTGTTATATTTGTATCCTCAAGGCTGAAAAATATTTCTCTGCTTATAGTCTGCGGCGTCATGATAGGATATATATGCTCCGCCATAACGGAGTTGATTATTTCATTTGCGGATGACGCTGATATTGTCAATCTGCATAACTGGTCAAGGGGGAGCTTTTCATCAACAAGCTGGGATGACGTGTCAACCTTTATTCCCGTCATTATAACAGGAACGGTCTTATCCGTATTTTTATCAAAGGCTATGGGAGCTTATTTATATGGTGAAAGCTATGCTCTCAGCGTCGGAATAAATGTAAAGATATTCAGAGTGCTTATTATACTGTGCTCCAGCCTGCTTTCAGCCACGGTTACGGCTTTTGCAGGTCCAGTATCCTTTGTGGGGATAGCGGTTCCTCATATAATAAAAAATCTGTTCAGAACCTCAAAGCCCCTTATTATAATAGCGGGCTCTTTTTTGGGCGGAGGATTGTTCTGTCTGCTGTGCGATCTTATAGCCAGAAGTCTTTTTTATCCCGCAGAGCTTGGCATAAGCACCGTCACGGCGGTATTCGGAGCGCCGGTCGTCATATCCATGCTCGTAAATAAAAAGAGGAACGGCCATGTCTGAATTAAAAACAAAAGCGCTGACAATAGGCTATGGGAAAAAAGCTTTGGTCGAAGATATTGAGATTACGGCAGTTCCGGGAAAAATAGTCTGTCTGATCGGACCTAACGGCTCGGGCAAGTCAACACTTTTAAAGACCGCATCGGGAAATCAAAGCCCTTTAAAAGGAGTCGTGTATATAGACGGAAAAAATCTTTCGGATATGAAATTGTCCGACAGAGCGAAAAAGTTTTCCGTTATGACAACGGAAAGAGTTTATACTGAATACACGAGCTGCTTTGAGGTGGTAAGCGTCGGAAGGTATCGGTACACGGGGATTTTCGGCAAACTTTCCGAAGCGGATAAAAATGCGGTAGATGAAGCGCTTAAAATCACGAAGGTGTATGATATCAGAGACAGTAATTTTTCCAAAATAAGTGACGGTCAAAGGCAGAGAGTTCTGCTTGCGAGAGCTCTTGTTCAGGAGCCCGGACTTTTGATATTGGACGAACCCACAGGTTTTTTGGACATAGGCGGCAAACTGGATTTTGCGGAAAATCTTAAAAATATAGTCAGAGAAAAAAACATAGCGGTTTTAATGAGCATGCATGAGCTTGAGCTTGTAAAAAGTATTGCGGATATTGTTGTATGTGTCGGCGGTGACGGAAGAATAGACAGGATAGGTACAGCGGAAGAGATAATTACCGCAGAATATATAGAGAAGCTTTTTTCCATAAGCCCGGGTTTACTGTCCGGGATATACGATTTTATAAAAAAGAAAAATAACTGATTCGGAGTGTCTGCATGGAAGCATATAAAGAAATTAAAAGAAATAAAAAGCCGAGAATTTTTCTATAAATTCAATATACAAGGAAAGGTCATGAATATAGAACATATAGCCCCCGCAGATATAGAAAAAAGAAGCTTTGAAATAATCACAAAAGAGCTTGAAGCCATGAATGTAATTTTACCTGAGGACAAGGCTTTTCTCATAAAAAGAGCCATACATACGACGGCGGATTTTGATTATGCAGGATCTCTTGTTTTTTCCGAGTCTGCTGTAAATATAATGGCTGAACTTATAAGAGAGGGGGCAGCGATTGTTACCGACACCAATATGGGACTTTCAGGGATCAACAAAACCGAACTTGCAATGTACGGGGCGAAGGCGGTCTGCTTTATGGCTGATAAAGATGTTGCAAAGGAAGCGGAAGAAAAGAGGGTTACAAGAGCACAGATAAGTATGCAGAGAGCTTCAAGGATGGGAGGCAGGACTATTTTTGCAATAGGAAACGCTCCGACCGCTCTGATACGGCTGAGAGAAATGTACGATGAAAATATTTTCAGACCGGATTTTGTTATCGGAGTTCCGGTAGGCTTTGTAAATGTTGAGGTTTCAAAGGAGCTGATAATGGAAACGGATATCCCGTATATAATCAACAGAGGACGCAAGGGAGGCAGTAATGTTGCGGCTGCAATCTGCAATGCAGTTTTGTATGAGATGAAAAAGGGCACGCTATGAGGTTCGGATTTACCACGGGCAGCTGCTCGGCGGCTGCTTCAAAGGCGGCGGCATATATGCTGCTGAGCGGAAAAATAAAAGAAAAAATAACGGTAAAGACTCCTAAAGGGTTGGAATACGACGCCGACATAGTAGATATCAAGAGGAGCGAGTGGGAGGTATCCTGCGGAGTCGTAAAGGACGGAGGTGATGATCCCGATATAACGACGGGGCTTGTAATATATTCGGCTGTAAAATTTTCATCTTCTGAAAACGGAAGCATAAATATATACGGGGGCGAAGGAATAGGAAAGGTTACAAAGCCGGGACTGGATCAGCCCGTAGGGTCTGCGGCTATAAATTCCGTTCCCAGACTTATGATAGAGAGGGAGCTTCGCAGTATAACGGAGTTATTTGATTTTCAAGGCTCTTTGGACGTTGTTATTTCAGCTCCCGGAGGAGCTGAAATAGCCAAAAAGACATTTAACCCGAGACTCGGAGTTGAAGGGGGGATTTCAATTCTCGGAACCTCGGGAATAGTCGAGCCCATGAGCACGCAGGCGGTTTTAGACACCATAAGGGTTGAACTTAATCAGAAAAAAGCTTTAGGTTTAAAAAAAATAATTATAAGCCCCGGCAATTACGGTATGGCATTTATAAAGGAGAGACTCGGTTTTAATCTTGACTCAGCGGTTAAGTGCTCTAATTATATAGGAGCATCCATAGACATGGCTGCGGAGCTGGGGTTTACAGATCTTCTTCTGTGCGGGCATATAGGAAAGCTGATCAAGGTTTCCGGAGGAATAATGAATACTCATTCATCCGAAGCCGATTGCAGAATGGAGCTTATGGCTGCCTGCATGATAGAAGCGGGAGCCGATATATATTTCCTGAAGCGTATACTTGACTGTGTGACTGCGGATGCCGCTTATGAAATAATAATCGAAGCCGGGCTTGATAAAGAGTTTGCGGATATATTGATGAAAAAAATAGCTTTTTATTTGGAGAAAAGATCTAAGGGAAAAATAAATATTGAATGTATAGCCTTTTCGAGAATAAATGATTTTATTGCAATGACGGAGCAAGCTTCGAATATTGTATCTGCCGTCGGAGAGGAAAATTGATGATACATTTTGTAGGTGCGGGACCGGGAGCTGTGGATCTTATAAGCGTTAGAGGAGCCGAGTATTTAAGGAAGGCTGATGTTGTAATATATGCAGGATCTTTGGTTAATCCCGGGCTTTTAGACTATTGCAACGGAGCTGAGGTTTATAACAGCGCATACATGACCTTGGAAGAGGTTATAGCCGTTATGAAAAAAGCTGACGAAGACAAAAAAGATCTGGTCAGACTTCATACGGGAGAGCCGAGCATATACGGTGCTGTAAAAGAGCAGATGGATGAGCTGGAAAAGCTTAATATAGAATATGATTCCTGTCCCGGCATAAGCGCCTGCTTTGCGGCTGCGGCTTCTCTTGATCTTGAATTTACTCTTCCCGGCGTATCGCAGTCCCTTATAATCACCAGAATGGAAGGAAAAACCGAAGTCCCCTCAAAGGAAAGCATAGAAAGCCTTGCTTCTCACAATGCGTCAATGGCGATATATTTAAGTGCGGGAATGCTCGGAGAATTATCAAAGAGGCTTATAAGAGGCGGATACAAAGCGGATACTTCCGCTGCTATCGTATATAAGGCGGGCATGACCGATGAAAAAAAAATCATTTGTACCGTAGGCGGGCTTGAGACTGCCGCACAAAAATATAAGATAACCAAAACAGCCGTAATTCTTGTAGGCGATGTAATAAACGCCGAGCATTATGAAAAGTCTAAGCTATATTCGGCGGATTTTTCAACCGAATTCAGGAAAGCCGCAAAATGATAATAAGAATAGCAGCGTTTACAGCTGAGGGATTTGAGCTTGCACACAGAATAAAAAATATTTTAAGCTCTGATGTGGTGGAAATAAAAACTGAAAATCAAACGTTAAAAAACTTTGTAAGAGAAGCCTTTGAAATCAATATGCTCCTTATTTTTATAGGTGCAGCAGGCATAGCGGTCAGAAGCATAGCTCCCTTCATATCGGACAAACTGACTGACAGTCCGGTAATCGTACTTGACGAGAACGGAAAATACGTCATTCCTCTTTTATCGGGACATGTAGGAGCTGCAAATGAGATTGCCCTGTACCTATCGGATAAATTAAATGCCGTTCCGGTCATCACGACTGCAACCGATACGCACGGGCTCTTTTCCGTGGATGTGTTCGCAAGACGAAACGGATTCAGAATTATAAATCGGGACGGAATAAAAGAGGTATCGTCAAAGCTTCTAGGAACGGGAAAGATACGCGTGAGCATTTCTCCCGAGACAGCCTTTGAAAAATCTGACATTCCGGAAGAAATAGAAATTATAGACTATCCGCCTGAAAATTACTGCGATGTGATCATAGGCTGTGAAGAAAAATATTTTTCAAGGGCGTCGCTTGCTCTTTTTCCGAAAAAATATGTTCTGGGAATAGGCTGTAAGAAGAATACTGACAGATCAAAAATAAGCGAAGCGGTGAAAAAGCTTCTTTCCGAAAAAAACATTTGCATTGATGATATATGGGTGCTTGCAAGCATTGATCTTAAAGCCGGGGAATACGGACTTCTATGCTATGCGTCCATGCACCATCTTCCGTTTATAACATTTTCGTCAAAGGAGCTTGAGAAAGCGGAGGGAAAATTTTCAGAGTCGGAATTTGTAAGGAGCGTTACAGGCGTATCGAATGTATGTGAAAGAGCTGCGGTTTTGTGTGCAAAGGGCGGAAAACTGATATCGCCCAAGTATGCAAAGGACGGAGTAACGCTTGCTGTTGCGCAAAGAAATATAAGGATAGATAAATGGAAAAGCTGATATATATTGTGGGTATGGGTCCCGGAGATGAAAGATTTATGAGTATGCAGGCAAGAAAAGCAGTTGAGGACAGCGATATAATCGTAGCCTATACTCTTTATGCAAAGCTCATGAAAAAAATCTATCCTCAAAAAAGCTACATGACTACGGGCATGAAAGCGGAAATTGACAGATGCAGATTGTGCATAGAGCTTGCAGAGAGCAATAAAAAGGTTGCGCTTATATGCAGCGGAGACCCGGGTGTTTACGGCATGGCTTCTCTCGTGTATGAACTTGTTGAAAAAGACAGCGGTATAGAGCTTGTCGTTGTTCCGGGTATCACTGCGGCGTGCTCGGGAGCCGCTGTTTTGGGAGCTCCTTTAAATCATGACTTTTGTGTGATCAGCTTGAGCGATTTGCTGACCCCGTATGAACTGATAGTAAAAAGGCTTAAAGCGGCGATAGAGGGGGACTTTGTGATTGTTCTTTATAATCCGTCGAGTAAAAGCAGAGCGGATTATCTGATGAGAGCCTGCGAAGTAATGCTTGAAGCCGGAGCCGATAAAGGAAGAGCCTGCGGCTATGTTGAAAATATCGGAAGAGAAGGAACAAAAGCTTTTGTGGGTACTCTTGAGGAATTGAGAACAAAATCCGTAAATATGTTTACAACCGTTTTTATAGGAAATTCGGAGTCGTATATAAAAAATGGAAAGCTTATAACAAAGAGGGGTTATAAATGAGCGAGGTTCTTATATTTGCCGGAACAACCGAGGGCAGAGAGCTTGCCTGTCTTCTTTCCGCATCAAAAATAGAGTGCGATGTCTGCGTTGCCGGCGGATACGGAAGCAGTCTGTTGGAAGAAAGCGGGTTTTTACATATTCATGAAGGACGGCTTGAAGAAGAGGGAATGAGGCTCTTATATAAAAAGACCGGAGCCAAAATAGTAGTGGATGCCACTCATCCCTATGCGAGCAGGGTTACGGAAACGATTATAAACAGTATAAAGGAAAGTGAAATCACCTACATAAGACTTTTAAGACCTTCCGAAAAAAAAGAGTCCTATGCGGAGTACGAGTCCTCAGCAGACTGTGCGGCGGCGCTTTTGGAAACCGACGGAAAAATTCTGCTTACCACGGGCAGCAAGGAGCTTTCGGAATTTTGCAGAGAGAAAAAGCTTAGGAGGAGGCTTGTTGTAAGAGTGCTTCCCGCATACGAAAGTATCAGGCTCTGCTATGATAACAGGCTTGAAGGAAATCAAATTATCGCAATGCAGGGTCCTTTCAGCGCCAAGATGAATGAAGCGTTGATAAGACAATACGGTATAAAGCAGCTCGTGACGAAGGATTCCGGAACAATAGGCGGAGTTGACACTAAGCTTCTTGCCGCAACAGCTACGGATACTGCCGTCCATATTATAAAGAGACCTGAGGATAAATCGGGAAAGGGCTTATCATTTAGTGAAACAGTTGCAAGACTGGAGAAGCTTTTAAACGCCGCTATAAAAACGGCTGAAATAAGGGTGACTCTTGCAGGAGCGGGCTGCGGAAGCCCCGGTAATATGACGGAAGAGGTGAAAACAGAAATTTACTCTTCCGATTACGTGTTTGCGGCAAAAAGAATACTGGATTCTATAAAAACCAGAGCAAAGACTTATCCCTATTATCTGGCTAAGGATATAATTCCGGTTATTAGAAAATTAAGAGATGAACATGCTCAAGGATTCAAGGTGACAATATTATTTTCCGGAGATACGGGATTTTACAGCGGCTGTGAAAAAATGTACGAAGAGCTTAGGGGAGAAGATTATATAGACCTTAGGATACTGCCCGGTATTTCATCGGTTTCCATGCTCTCCGCAAAAACGAATATCAGCTGGCAGGATGCCTGCATTGTAAGTGCTCACGGAGTTGATGACATCAAATGGAAAGCCGAACTGATGAAAAAAGTTCCGTTCAATAAAAAGACCTTTTTCATCACCTCAGGGGTTGGAGATGTCAATTCGATTTTTTCGCTTCTGACGGAAAATAATCTTGGAAATGTTGAAATAAAGCTCGGTTACAGGCTTTCTTATGAAGATGAAAAAATATATTCGTTGAAGGTGTCGGAGTATCAGCCCCTTAGTGAGGAAGGCTTATATACCGGAGTCATTATAAATGAAAATCCCGTAAGCGGATTAGTTGTTCCTTCCATAGGGGATAACGAGTTTATAAGAGAAGACGTACCCATGACCAAGGAAGAGGTTAGAAGTCTGTCGGTATGCAAACTCAAATTAAAAAACAAATCCGTGGTCTATGATATAGGAAGCGGGACCGGCTCGATTGCAATTCAGTCAGCCGCCATGTCGCAGGATATCAAAGTGTATGCAATTGAACGCAGTCACGAAGCGGTGGAGCTTATAAATAAAAATATAAAAAAATTAGCCGTTAATAATATAAGCGTTATCGAATCCGAAGCTCCCGATAAACTAAAGGAGCTGCCCCCTGCGGACTGTGCCTTCATAGGCGGGAGCGGAGGGAG
The DNA here is from genome assembly GCA_963553525.1 of uncultured Lachnospiraceae bacterium. GTDB lineage: Bacteria > Bacillota > Clostridia > Lachnospirales > Lachnospiraceae > Butyrivibrio. Next base: position 16,072 of record CAUVOD010000015.1, read on the forward strand.
ACTCTGTGATATATTAAAAGCTCTTTATGAAATAAATCCCGCTATGCGTATTGTTTTAAATGCGATAAGTCTTGAAAGCATAAGCGGAATGAATGAAGCGCTTAAAAGCTTTGCGCATGAAGAACTTGATATTATTCAAGTTTCAATAAACAAGGTAAACAGGATTGGTGATTACAGTATGATTAAAGCAAATAATCCGGTTTTTATATACTCATTTAAATTCAAAAGGTCATGAAAAATACATTTATGATAGCTGCTGCGGGGAGCGGCTGCGGTAAAACCACAATAACTGCGGCACTTCTTAAGAGCTTAAAAAAAAGAGGACTTAAAATTAACGCCTATAAATGCGGTCCCGACTATATAGATCCCATGTTTCACAGCCGTGTGCTGGGCATCGGATCTAAAAATTTAGACCTTTTTTTCAGCAATGAAGAGCAGATAAGGGAGCTTTTTTTTAAGGGAAATGACAGCGACGTATCGGTAGTTGAAGGAGTAATGGGTCTGTACGACGGAATATCCGTTTTATCGGATAAGGGATCGTCGTATGATTTGGCAGCGGTTTTAAATATACCTATAATTCTTGTGGTTGACGCTCACGGTATGGGAAGATCGCTTCTTGCCGTCATAAAAGGCTTTCTGGACATAGATAAGAGAAGTCTTATAAAGGGAGTTATCCTTAATAAAGTTTCTGCCGCATTCTACGATTCTATAAAAGGAATTATTGAAAAAGAGCTTTCAATAGAGGTTGCGGGCTATTTGCCGGAGCGGGAGCAAATAGGCTTTGGCAGCAGGTACCTGGGGCTTAAGCTCCCTCATGAAATTGATGAAATAAATAAAAAAATAGAGGGTCTTTCCGAGCTTATTGAAAAAACCGTAGATATTGAAAAGCTGCTTAAGCTTTCAAGATCTGATTTTTGGGAAAAGAAGGAGTTTTATCCGGCTTTAAGGATTAAGCCCGAGGTAAAAATAGCTCTTGCCTTTGACGAAGCCTTTTGCTTTTATTATGAAGATAATTTAAGACTGCTTGAAGAAAACGGAGCGGAGCTTGTAAAATTTTCTCCGCTTCATGACAAATCTTTGCCGGAGGATATTGACGGGCTTATCATAGGAGGGGGCTATCCCGAGCTGTATGCGGAGGACTTGAGCCGTAATACTGAAATGCGTCTGTCCGTAAGAGCCGCCTTGGCAGGAGGACTTCCCTCACTTGCGGAGTGCGGAGGCTTTATGTATCTGCATGAAGCGATTCGTACTGAAAGCGGAGAAAGCTTTGATATGGTGGGTGTCGTTTCGGGAAAGGCTTATTTTACAGGTCGTCTTGTGAGATTCGGTTATGTAAATATAGAAGAGAAAAAGGCGGTATTTGTCAGGGAAAAGCCCTTAAAAATAAAAGGACACGAATTTCATTATTATGACAGTGAAAACAACGGCAGCGACTGCATATCTGCAAAGCCCGCCGGAGCTAAAGAATGGGAGTCCTCTATCGTAAGCGAAAATTCATGGTGGGGCTTTGCTCATCTGTACTACTTGTCCGAGCCTCTATTTGTAAAAGCCTTTATAGACAAATGCAAGAAGAAATAATCATATATGGAAAATTCATATAAATTTTTTATCAATAAAAATTGTAAATATTATCCCTGTCACAAAGGCATTGATGAAATAAATTGTCTGTTTTGCTATTGTCCCCTTTATTTCATGGACTCCTGCCCCGGGACGCCCGAATATATAGAAAGAAAAGGAAAAAAAATAAGGGATTGCAGCGGCTGTATATTTCCTCATAAGGCTGAAAATTACGGTAAGGTAATCGCTGCCTTAAGGGAGTCGTTCAATTAGGTATTGAACATTCTTATTCAAGGCTGCATTGTACGGTTTGCGGGTTAGTAATAATACGTTATATAAATTCACACACCCGCTATTTTATATATTTTATCCATATCAAGATTTTCTTTCAGGATATCTGCAAGCTTATCAAGCTGCGTTTCTTCATATTCTTTCCATGAAATGCCTTTCTGTGATTTGCTTTCACAGCCCAGTATAAATGACAGAGCCTCTCTTATTTCAAATCTGTCAAAAAAGCCGTGTATATATGTTCCGAGTACATTTCCGTCAGACAATATAATGGGAGCTTTTTCCTCTCCTACAAAGCTTCGCCCCGAATGGATCTCGTAGCCTTTAACATTAAGCTTTGATAAGCCGACGAAAAAGCCTTGCAGTTCAGGCAGAATACCTTCATATTGTGAGGTGATTTTTTCATTTTCAAAAACGGTATCCATGTCCAGAAGCCCCATGCCTTTTACAAAAGGAATTTCGCCTTCAACTCCGAGAGGGTCGCTTATGCTGTTTCCGAGCATCTGAAAGCCTCCGCATATTCCTATAACTGGAACTTCGTTTTTTTCACGGTTAAGCTTTAAGATCGCCGCTTCGAGTCCCGACTCTCTAAGTCTTATAAGATCGGCTATTGTGCTTTTGGTGCCGGGTATTATTATAAGGTCGGGTGTTGAAAGCTCTTTTGTATTTCTTACATATCTTACGCTGACATTGTCCATAATGCCGAGCGGTTCAAAATCTGTAAAATTCGACATATGCGGAAGCTTTATAACTGCGATATCCGTGCCCGAACCTTTGCTGAAAACGGACAGCTCCTTTGCCAATGAATCCTCCTCCTCTATTTGCACATCCGCATAAGGAATGCAGCCGAGCAGCTTTTTGCCGGTCTTTTCTTCAAGCATGCCGATTCCGCTTTCCAGTATGGAAATGTCACCCCTGAATTTATTTATTATCATTCCCTTTATGCGGGCCTGCTCATTTTCTTCGAGCAGCTTTATTGTTCCGTAGAGCTGTGCAAACACTCCGCCCGGATCAATGTCGGCAACAAGCAGTACGGGAGCGTCAAGCATTTCCGCAAGCCCCATGTTTACGATATCCTCATGCTTCAAATTTATTTCAGCGGGAGATCCTGCGCCCTCTATGACGATAAGATCAAAATCATCTTCAAGGCTTTTGTAGGCTTTAAGTATATCCGGAATGAGCTTTGTCTTGTTTGCAAGATATTCCTTTGCGCTCATATTTGCTACGGGTCTTCCGTTTACTATTACCTGACTTCCTATGTCGCTTGTGGGCTTCAGCAGTATCGGGTTCATTCTGACATCGGCATCCACACCCGCGGCCCTTGCCTGAACCGCTTGGGCTCTTCCTATTTCCAAATTGTCTTTTGTTACATAAGAATTAAGAGCCATATTCTGGGATTTAAAAGGAGCGACCTTAAAGCCTGCCCTGCTGAATATTCTGCAAAGACCCGCTGTGATAAGACTTTTTCCGACTCCGGACATTGTGCCCTGAATCATTATACAGGGCTTTTTTCTTTTAAAGTTTTTTGTTGCGTATGTTGAGTTCATGTAAAATCTCCGTTTAAAGCAGTATATGAAAGATACGGAAAAGCTTTGTCGTTATCCGATTATAGACAGCTTTTAATTGCCTTTATGAGAACCTCGTTTTCCCGGTGATTTCTTACGGCGATTCTGTACCAGCCTTTATTCAGACCTTCAAAATTGCTGCAATCTCTTATTGATATTTTCCGTGACAACAGTTTATCATATAAGCTCTGCTCGGAATTTTTTTCATTTATATGAAAAAGTATGTAGTTAACTTCGGATTTAAATATATTGTTTGAAAAAACGGACAGCTCTTTCTCAAGATATGTTCTCTCCTCAGCTATAAGAAGTCTGCTCTTGTTTATAAATGTGTCAATAGACTCGTCGCTTAGAGCGGATATGGCTGCCGCAGCCGCAAAGCTTGATATATTCCAGGGCTGAAGATATTTTTTTATAAGATATAACAGGTCTCTGTTTGATGTAATTAAAGCTCCCAGCCTTATTCCCGGAATTGAAAATATTTTTGTAAAAGAACGGATAACGGCAAGATTTGAATATTTATCCGTAAAATTTATAAGGCTTACCCTATCTTCATATGTATAAAAAGGAAGAAAACTTTCATCAATACAGAAAAAGGATGCGGGATTATTTTCGACTGCTTCTATAATATCGTCCCTTTCAATTATTTCTCCGCCGGGACTTGTGGGATTGCTTATAAAAATAAGATCTGCATTTTCATGATCGTGAGTTATAATAGCACCCTCATTTTCGGAAGCGGCTATATATTCATGAAAGCAGGGAAGCGGAACACAGGTCAAAAAATCCGCTTTCGATTTTTTAAGCGCTTTAACAGCCTTTACCGAGATTCGTATCAGTTCCGCCGCACCGTTTCCGAATATGACATTATCTGCGGGAATGCCGTGCTTTTTGGAATAGACAAGTCTTACGTCTCTCTGGTCGGGATCGGGATAAAAAACAGCCTCAGCCATACTTTTCATAAGAGCCTTTTTTATACAGGGAGGTATCCCGAGAGGATTGAGACTTGCCGAAAAATCATATGCTATATCGTTTGTCCAGACGTTGCCGCCATGTAAGTGTTCAGATAAAAAAGACATCAAAAAACCTCTTGGCAAATGAGCCGTATATTATAAGAATAAGCACAAAAAATAAAAGAGAAAGAGTAGACGTAAGATACATTAAAAAACAGGCTTTTTTTATATCATCATAATCGGCTGTTTTTTTCCTGTCACCCATGCAGGCTTTTTTTACGAGTCTGCCGAAGTACAAGGCATCTCCTCCAAGCTCCAGTCCCAAGGCTCCCGCCATTACGCTTTCGGTTTGTCCTGCGTTCGGAGATAGGTGAAGATTTCTGTCTCTTAAAAATATTCTGAATGAGGATTTAAAATCAAGCGACAGAAAAAATGAGGCTATGATCATCATAAGGGCTGAAAGTCTTGACGGAATAAAATTCAGTACGTCGTCAAAGCGGGCGGCGAAGCTTCCCATGTAAAGATACTTATCATTTTTGTATCCTATCATGGAATCCATGGTATTTGACGCCTTATAAAAAAAGCCTCCGTAAATACCGAATAAGCATAAAAAGAATAGAGGAGCTACAACGCCGTCGCTTGAGGACTCCGCCACGGTTTCCACAGCCGCCTTTGTAATGCCCTCCTTATCAAGTTTTTCGGTATCTCTTCCGACTATCATGGATACCGCATATCTCGCCATATCAATATCATCAGCCCTAAGAGCCTCATAAACCTTTGAGGCGGCTATAAACAGAGACTTTGCGGCTATACATTGCCAGCACATAATTACTTCGCAAAAAAATTTAAGATAGGGGTGGATTTTGCCGGCAGCATATAATATTAAAAATATAAAAGAAAGCGTAAGGGCTTGAGTTATAACGAAAATTCCGAAGCCCGCAATTCTTTTTTTTATTATGTCGGAGTGAGTTTCTCCATTTATATTGAGCAGCCGTATAAAAAAAGTCTCGGATAAGGTTATAATTTTTCCCATCCCCTGAACGGGGTGAGGAAGCCACAAAGGATCGCCGGCAATAATATCAAGTACAAACCCAAGCAGCAATATACAAATACGTCTGTACGGCATTAAATATCCTCCAAAGAAAAATGCTCTATATCGCTTATTACCGGGAGTTTATCTTTTTCGACAGTAAGATATGCAATGTATCCGCAAAGTGTTTTGCATTGAAAATCAAAATAATCCTTATGAGGTGAGGAAAAGCGATCAAGTATCGCCATTATGGTTCCTCCGTGTACCACGCAGAAAATCAAATCGGTATCATCCTTTATAAGAGGAATAAGCCTGTAAAATCCTTTTACAGTTCTTGCCGTAAATCCTGCCTTGTCCTCTCCGTCCGGAAAAGGACTCTCTCCGTTGGAGTCTATATATTTTTGATAATCCGAATCTGAGCTCAGCTCCGAAAAGCTTTTATATTCGAAGCGTCCGAAATTCATTTCCCTGAAATCGTTTTCTACAATGAAACTTTCGGTATCAACGGAGGGAAGCAGAAGCTCAAGAGTCTGTATACACCTTTTAATAGGACTTGATACATATATTATATTTTTGAAGTTTAGAAATTCAGCCCTAAAAGAGGCGGATAATTGTTTTATTTTTTCAATTTGATCCGTAAGCAGCTCTTCGTCGCTTGTTCCTACATAGCGCTTTTCAATATTTCCTGCTGTGGCGGCGTGCCTCAAAAGTATAAGCCTTGTCTTTTTTATATATGTGCCGTTCATTTTATTTTTCGCCCTATGCCGCAGTTCATCAGATAAACCTCATCGGCAGCTGAAGCCAAAAAACAGTTAACTCTTCCTGCTTCCTCTCTCCACAATCTTTCAAAGCCGTCTACGGGTATTACGCCGGATCCCACCTCTCTTGTTATAACGAACAGCTCAAGCTCGTCATTAAAAGCGGCAAGATATTTTTTTACCTCCTCCAGTGGAGCAAGTCCGTTTTGCAGATCCGATATTACCTTTTCGGGATAATCCGATACAATTTTTATCTTTTTATTCGGAAAGGAACTTTTCAAGCCCTCTGCAAAAAGCCTTTTTCCGGAGGCTGCGCCGCCCGTAATCAATACCATAAATATCCTCCCGTACAGACAACAATAATATATACAAGCTCACATATACATAAAAAATATCCCGCCTGATCTCCGTTTATTCCGCCGAAATTTTTTAGGGAAATTTTGTAATAATACAGGAAAACTGCGGCTTGGCTTAAAGCAAGGACCGCTTTGATGCAGATATGCAGGTCGTGACCGAAATAAGCTGCGCCTACGAAAATCACGAGCATATATATAAGAAGCTCCGAAATCAAAATTGCAAACACCTTCTTATCCGCCGTATCGGAAAATCTTTTCAGGCTTCCGTCTTTTTGAGCTTTAGGAAAAGAAACCACCGATATGGCGCTTAAAATTCTGGAAAGGACAAAGGCTGAAGCTATAAAAAATACGGAAACTTCATTTACAATATTCATAAAAGCAAAAAAGCAAAGACCGTATACCGCACCGTATATCAAAGCAAAGCTTCCAATGTGAGGATCCTTTAATATTTCAAGCTTTTCTTCTTTTGATTTGTAGGAGCAGAGAGCGTCCGCGGTATCGAGAAAGCCGTCAAGGTGTATGCCGCCGCTTATTAAAACCGGAAGAATGCTGAGAATAGCGGCGCTGAATGCTGCCGGCAGTCTTAAATAAATCATAAGCTTAAAGGTATAATAAAATAAGACGCCTATTACAAGTCCTATCAGAGGAAAAAAAGCCATGGAATATTTCATGTTTTTTTCATTCCATTCAGCCTTGGGCATGGGAATTTTTGAATACATGGAAAAAGCGATTATAAGTGAGGACATATTATTTTTCCTTTAATAAAATCGGAATACCGCAGACCACCCTTACTACAAGATCCGAATTTTCGGCAATAAGGGCATTGAGTCTTGCAAGCTCCTCTATGTAGTCCTTTGTAATTTTATCATAGCGGCAGCCGTCCGAAAAAATATCATTGGAAACAATATATAAATGAATATCATTTTTTAAAAGAGCTTCGATATCCGAAAATATTTTCTCCGAAAAAGCCGTTTTATTATTGCGGTAAGCGGGGTCTGAAAACATTTCATTAGCAAGCAGATTTGACAGATCCTCAAGAAGAACGCTGTCGCCCGTATCAAAAGAAAGATCGCCTATATTTTTTTCACACTCAAGGGTAATAAAATTTTTATCCTCTCTTTGAAGACGATGTCTCTGTATTTTTAAAGCCGTTTCCCTGCTTTCGTCCCTGTGCATTGAAGCAAGATAGATTCTTCTTCCTGAAGCTTTTAAAATAAGGCTTTCCGCATATTCACTTTTTCCGGAACCGGCGCCGCCGATTATAAGAGATAGCTTAGTCATTGTATCTTTCGTAGCTTTTTATATTGTAATCCGAAAAAGACCCCATGTTTTTGTATACTTCAACAGCTGTATCTATAACAGGCAAAAGAAGCATGGCTCCACTCCCCTCGCCAAGTGCAAGGTTTGCGCTTATTACCGGTGAAAGGCCGAGCGCCTCAAGGCAGAGGGAGCTTACCTTTTCCTTTGAGACATGGGAGGCTATAAGCACATCACTTACACCGGGATTGATTTTGAAGGCGACAAGAGCAGCCGCAGCCGATATTGCTCCGTCTATTATGACGGGTATATTTTCTTTAAAAGCGCCCAAAAAGGTTCCCGCCATTCCCGCAACCTCAAAGCCGCCTGCTGCGGAGAGTATTTCCATGGGATCGTTCATATCCTTTATTCTGTCCAGGGCTTTTTGAACGACTCGTATCTTGTTTTCCAGACGTTCATCCGAAAGCCCCGCTCCTCTGCCTACGGTTTCTTTAGCCGGTATGTTCAGAAGCTTCGAGGTCAGGACGCTGCTTACAGTTGTATTTCCTATACCCATTTCACCCGTTGCTATTATTTTATAGCCCCTGGAAGCAAGCTCATGGACTATATCGGCTCCGCATTCCATAGCTTTTTTACATTCTTCTTCGGTCATGGCATCTTGAACCGCAATATTACGAGTTCCTCTCCGGATTTTTCTGTCGGTAATTTTTCCTGCCGACAGCCTTTTGCCCGGATAATGGTTGGTATCCATTCCTATGTCTATTATAAACATATCCGAAGAAGCTTTTGACGCCAGAATATTTGTTATGGAAGAGCCCTTTTCAAAATTTTCCGTCACCGTTTTGGTGACTGAGCTGTCCGTTTGACTTACGCCTTCACATACTGCGCCGTGGTCTGCACAGTAAATAACCAGAGCTCTTTTTGAAATATCGATATTGTCCGCAGTATTTTGCAAAGCTCCTATTTTTACAACAATATCTTCCAAAACTCCGAGGCTGTCGAGGGGTTTAGCCATATTATCCCAGTTTTTCTTAATAGCCTTTTTAATATCAGTATTCATATATTACCGTCTTTATTCAGCAGTTTGTCAATCTTATTTATGCAAGGAATGAGCCGAGATACGGGCTTGCTCGAGACCTTGGCGAATGTCGTTATAATGATAGTTTTATTATAATCACTATGAATTACATGGCAAATTTTTCTTCCGGACTTGTATTTTACAATTCAGATAAGATAATGTTATTTTTAAAATGAGGTTGTTCTTTTATTTATGCGGGCAATGATCCGAAATCCGGGCTTGATTGAGACCTTGGTGGATGCCGCTATAACGATAATTCCCTAAGGGACTTCAGTAGGAGATTGAGTATTATGGAGAATATAAAGGAAAATAAGATGGGGATTATGCCGATAAAGCCTCTTGTCATCTCCATGTCCCTGCCGATGATGGTATCCATGCTGGTACAGGCGTTGTACAATGTCGTCGATTCAATTTTTGTGGCAAGACTCTCGGAAGAGGCTCTTACAGCCGTGACTCTGGCTTTTCCGCTTCAAAACCTTATGATTGCCGTTGCGTCCGGAACGGGAGTCGGTATGAATGCTTTCCTATCAAGGGCACTCGGAGAAAAGAAATTTGACGAGTCGGACAGCGCTGCGAATACGGGCATTTTACTTGCATTTTTGAGCTTTATATTATTTTTTATAATAGGTATTTTCGGGAGCGGCGCATTTATAGCAACACAGACGGACGATCCCGTTATTACGCTGTACGGAATTCAATATTTGTCGGTCATATGTATGTTTTCAATAGGTATTTTCTTTCAAGTCTGTTGCGAAAGACTGCTCCAATCAACCGGAAAAACGATGTACAGCATGATAACCCAGTTGGCGGGAGCTTTTATAAATATTATTTTTGATCCTATTCTGATATTCGGCTTATTCGGTTTTCCTGAACTCGGTGTGTACGGTGCGGCTTATGCAACCGTGCTGGGACAGATAATAGCCGCAATAACGGGTCTTATACTGAATGTGAAGGTAAATACGGAAATCCGTCTGAGTTTTAAGCGCATCCTAAAGCCCGAAATTGAAACCGTCAAAAAAATATATTATGTAGGAGTTCCTTCTATACTGATGATTTCCATAGGTTCGATCATGACCTATCTTATGAACCGTATACTTATGGGTTTTTCCTCTACCGCAACGGCTGTATTCGGAGTGTATTTCAAGCTGCAAAGCTTTTTCTTTATGCCGGTGTTCGGTTTAAATAACGGCTTGATACCCGTGCTTGCCTACAATTACGGGGCTCAAAAGGGAGAGCGCATAAAGGAAGCCTTGAAATTTTCTCTACTGCTTGCATTTTGCATTATGCTGGCGGGAACCGTGGTATTTGAGACGATCCCCGAAGCTCTGCTTTTGATGTTCGATGCTTCCGAAGAGATGCTTGGAATAGGTATTAAGGCGCTCAGAATTATCTGCGTTCATTTTCCCTTCGCAGCTTTGGCGATAGTTATGGGATCGATTTTTCAGGCTTTTTCAAGGAGCTATTATTCTCTTATAGTATCCGTTGCAAGACAACTGATTGTGCTTATTCCCGCAGCATGGCTGCTTGCAAGACTCGGCGGACTCGATTCTATCTGGTGGTCGTTTTTAACCGCTGAAACAGTCTCGCTTCTGGTTTCGATTTTTTTCTTCAAAAAGCTTTATACTGAAACTGTCAAAACCATGCGATAATGATGTATACTCGGACGTATGCTTAGGCTGCAATATTATATGTAAATCAGGTTGAGGTTGAATACTCGGAATACCGGGAGAAAGGGAAATCCGATTATAATAGATGAAGGTCGGATTATATGTAAAAAAATGGGCGAAATCATGAACAGATCACGTGAGCTTAGAAATGATCCTGAAGTTCACTATAATTGTGCACAGGGAGTATTTATTCCTTTTGCGGAAAAGTTCGGACTTACAAAGGAACAGGCGGCTGCGATAACGGCAAATTTCGGAGCCGGCATGAAATCGGGGTATACCTGCGGCTCGATCACGGGAGGGCTTATGGTTCTCGGATTATACGGTCTTGACGACCCGGGGCATGTTAAAGAATTTTTTAAGAGAATGGGAGAAAAGCATAATAATCTTGTGAACTGCAAGGATCTTTTAAGAGAAGAGGTAAAAAGCCCTGAGGAGAAAAAGCCTCATTGCGACGACATGGTTTATGAGGCTGTTGAAATTGCGGAGGATATGATAAAGAGGAAAGGAATAAATCATGGATAAAAAATACAGATTGGGAACGGCGGAAAATGCTGAATTCATGAAAAAAATCAGAGAGGATCTTTTTAATTTCGGACAAAAATTTCCTTCACCCGAGGGAGGAGCATATTATCTGGGGGACGACGGGACTCCATGGACGGACAGAGACAGACAGACATGGATAACAGCCAGAATGGCTCATGTGTACAGCATAGGATATTTCCTTAAGCATAAAAATAGCGGAGAATTGGCAGCGGCTGCAATAAACGGCTTAAGAAGCGAACTTCATGATGATGAAAACGGAGGCTGGTATGCCGGAATTGGTGCTGACGGAAAAGCCTACGGACCTAAACAATGCTATGCTCATGCCTTTGTCATTCTGGCGGCTTCAAGCGCCTTGCTTGCGGATATTCCCGGAGCAAAGGAGCTTCTTGCCGAAGCGGAAGAAATCTATGATAAGTATTTTTGGAATGAGGATGAGGGTTTATCGGCAGACGGTTGGGATACGGAATTTAAAGTGCTTGACAGTTACAGAGGTTTAAATGCCAACATGCATACGGTAGAGGCGTTTTTGGCTGACGCCGACGTGACCGGAAATGAAAAATACCGTATCAGAGCAGGCAGAATAATAGATCGGGTGCTTGTATGGGCAAGGGATAATAACTGGAGAATACCCGAGCATTATTCCGATTCGTGGGTTCCCGATCTTGAATATAATGCGGATAAAAAAAGCGATCCGTTTAAGCCTTACGGTGCAACTCCCGGACACGGAATAGAATGGGCCAGACTCATAGTGGAGTGGGCTGTTTCAACATTTCACGGTTCAAATGAGCAGCTTTCTTATATAGAGGCAGCGGAAAATCTTTATAAAAGAGCAATAAAGGACGCATGGAACGCTGACGGCGAGCCCGGAATATGCTATACAACGGATTGGAACGGAAAGCCCATAGTACACGACAGAATGCATTGGACCTTGGCTGAGGCTATAAATACGTCATCGGTGCTGTTCAATATTACAAAAAATAATGAATATGCGGAGGATTATGAGAAATTTCTTTCATATCTTGACTCCAGGGTTTTGGATCATGTAAACGGCTCGTGGTTTCATCAGCTTGATCAGCATAATAATCTTCTTACAACGGTATGGCCCGGAAAGAGCGATCTTTATCATGCAGTGCAGGCTACGCTTATCCCTTTTTACAGAGCGGATATTTCAATTGCCTCCGCCGTAAAGATGGGTGAGGAATGATCGAAAGCTCCCTCCAAAATGGAGGGAGACTTTGAGAAAATTACTACTGATAAATTGTGTCTTGAATTGTCAAATCTTGACACCAGTCGGTTTCAACGAATTTACGACAACTGCGGTCAGAGCGAACAGGGCGAGAGCATTCGGGATGACCATGAGATTATTGAACATGTCCGTAAGCTCCCATACCAGATCGTTTGAAGCAAGAGTTCCGACAAAAATGAAGCATAGAGCTATTATGTTATAAAATCTGGTAAGCTTTCCGTTTGACAAGTAAGCTACATTTATTTTTCCGAAGAGATTCCAGCTTAAAATGGTCGAAAATGCGAAGAAAAACAGCGCTACCGCAACGAATATGGAGCCTATCCTTTCGCCGAACACCACACCGAAGGCTGTTTGAGCGAGATTGGCTTTATTTAAAAGCTTGGCGGCTTCGCCCGTATATCCCGATGAAAGAATTCCGTCCGCAGTATACAGAGTGGAAATAATGACCAGAGCGTTAAGGGTCAGCACAACAAAGGTATCGAAAAATACGCCTATAATAGCAACACAGCCCTGCTCATGCGGTGAGTTTACCTGTGCGAGAGCGTGAGCGTGAGGAGTTGAGCCCATGCCTGCCTCATTTGAAAAAAGACCTCTTTTTGCACCTTGAGAAAGAGCCGTTTTGAGAGCCGCACCGAAGCCTCCGCCTATAATCGCCTGCGGCTTGAATGCGTATTTAAATATCATTGCAAAGGTTTCGGGTATATATTGAATTCTAAAAATCAAAACTATAAGTCCGCCGGCTAAAAACAGTACAGCCATGATGGGAACGATTTTTTCCGTGACGGCGGCGAGCCTTTGCAGACCGCCTAAAAATATAAAGCCGCATATAATCACAAGTACAATACCGACTATCCATGAAGGAATACCGAATGCGTTGGAAAAGGTCGATCCTATTGAATTGGACTGAACCATACATCCGAAAAATCCGAGTGCAAGCGTTATTGCTATTGCAAAAAACGCTGCAAGAAAGCTGCCGAATGCTCCTGAGAAAGCCCGCTTTATATAATAAACGGGACCTCCCTTTATCTGGCCGTTTTCATCAATCATTCTGGTTTCCAATGCAAGCACGGCTTCCGCATATATGGTTGCCATTCCGAAGAAGGCTATTACCCACATCCAAAATATTGCTCCGGGACCTCCTGTCAGAATTGCACCGGAAGCTCCTATGATATTTCCGGTTCCGACCTGAGCGGCAATTGCTGTTGCAAGAGCCTGAAAAGAAGTCATTCCCTGCTTTTGAGCGCCCCCCTTCAAGCTCAGATTTCCGAAAACCTGCCTGATACCTTTTCTGAAGTAGCGGATTTGAACGAATCTGGTTTTTAATGAATACAGTATTCCTACCGCCAAAAGCAGAAAAACGAGAATATAATCGGACAAATAGGCGTTGATAGTCTGAACTATCGGTAATAAAGCGGTTTGCATGTGTAATCCTCCTTTGAAACATGTACCCTTGCGCAACAAAAAAGCAACCGACCAAAGTCAGCTGCTCCGGAATAATTTCAAACACAGCACAATACGCCCCGAAATACAGGTATACCGTGTCTCTGTCTGTTTACCTGAGAGATTCAGTCAAATGACCTTACACCTTCGGCACTCATCTAAGAGTTTTCCAGAGCATTCTCCACTTCCAGTTTCGAGATTTTTCGTCTTGATTCAAGAAGCTTCACTGAATAATGTTGGATGTTAGCATTCTTAATTTGATATGTCAATAGCCTGTATTTTTGAACAACACGAATATTAAGAAATAAAAAAAGAACGGCTGAATAAGACTTTGCGGCTTCCGAAACTGCCTTTAAGAAGCCGCAAAAGTCCGTTTCTTATAGGAATCAAAGCATCCCGACTATTTTTTCAAAGTATATTACCGCAATCGCCACTATTACGACAAGAGCCGATATTATAAAACCGTGCAGCATTGGCGCGGGTCCCGCTTTTTTCATTTCGCTGAAGTTCGTATTAAGCCCTATTGCCGCAAGAGATGCCACCATCAGGAATTTGCTTATCATCTTAAGAGTTGAAGAAAATCCGGCGGGAATAAGACCTATGCTGTTAAGCAGCGAGAAGGCAAGGAAGCCGAGTATGAACCAGGGGAAGATGGATTTGATATTTACGTTTATTTTTTCTTCACCTTCTTTTACGGAAGATATAGCGGCTTTTTTCTTTAAATCCATATTTATAAGCGCAAATATGACCACGGTAGGGATTATGGCAAGGGTTCTGGTAAGCTTGACCATGGTGGCGTAGTCGCCTGCGGCTTCGCTGAATGCAAAGCCCGCCGCAACAACGCTTGAGGTGTCGTTGACGGCAGTACCCGACCACAGGCCGTACATTACATCGGTTAAGCCAAGACCCCTTCCCATGATCGGGAAAAGAACTATCATAGCCATATCGAAAATGAAGGTTGCGGACAGTCCGAACGCTATATCGAGATCATCCGCATCTATAACCGGAGCTATTGCCGCAATAGCCGAACCTCCGCAAATTCCCGTACCCGCAGAAATCAGATTGGACATTTTCCAGTTGAGCTTTAAGAGTCTTCCGGAAACATATCCCAGACCGAAGCAGGTTGCGAGAGTGAAAAGCATTACCAAAAGTGAATTTCTTCCAACGGTAAGAACCGTGGTGATGTTGAGGCTTGCACCGAGAAGAATGATTGCGAACTTAAGAATTTTTTTTGAGGTGAATTTAATTCCGGGAGCTGCGACGCTCGAGGGCTTATGTATCGAATTTATTATCATGCCTATGAACATGGCTATAACCGATGCGCTTATGAGAGGTATGGGGAGCAGACTCTCCAAAAATCTTGCGGCTACCGCAATAACAACAGCCAGAAAAAAACCGGGAACATAGCCTATATACTTTTTTAAACCGGACATCAGAAAACACCTCCATATACGGAAAATTTATTTTTATTTAACGATTGTAGTATAATCCCGATTCATGATAAGATAAAATAATCATATGGAATAAATCAATTCCGTTTAGTCATGGGTGTGTATATGGACAAAAAACTTGAAACCTTTCTGACTTTGTGCAAAACGATGAATTACAGAGTGGCTGCACAAAAGCTTCATTTGACTCAGCCCGCAGTCACCAAGCAAATACAATCCCTGGAAAATGAATATAATACCAGACTGTTTGAATATGACGGCAAAAAGCTGTATAAAACCGCAAAGGGAGGCATTTTGGAGAGTTATGCGTCGTCGCTTGAATATAATTATCAAAAGCTGAGACTGGCAATGGAGGAAAAGGAGCATCAGCACCTTAGAATAGGAGCCACCAAAACTGTCGGAGACTACTATATAGGTTCCGCCGTAATGCAGTATTTGAAAAATCCGGAGCATGAGCTTTCTTTGATAGTCGAAAACACAAAGGAGCTGCTTGAAAAGCTTGATGACAACGCCTTGGATTTTGCGATAATAGAAGGACTTTTTGACAAAAAAAGATATGCTCACAGACTGCTTAAAACGGAAAATTTTGTCGGAATATGTCAGGGAAAATCCGTACTTTCCGGCAAAAAAATAGACAGTGCAAAAATAGAAAGACTGTTTGAAGAAACCTTGATCATTCGTGAAAAAGGCTCGGGAACGAGAGATATTTTTGAAAGAGAGCTTAACGGCATGGGCTATACGATAGACGACTTTAAGAGAGTCATAGAACTCAGCAGTTTTTCACTTATATTGGAGGCGGTAGAGGAGGGACTCGGAATAAGCTTTGCATACGAGGCGGTAGTCAGAAAAAAGAAATCAATAGGAAAATTCATTTTACGTGAAATGAAAAAAGAGCATGAGTTTAATGTCGTAAGTCTTAAAAATACCAATGCAGGAGACTACGCCTCAAAGTTTTTGGATGATGCGGGACTTGGAACGGGATGTGATACATAAATGTTGACTGTGAGCAGAAAAACCAAAATCGCCGATATGGGCTGCGCTCTGCTTATGCTGCTGTCCGCGTGTATTCATGTAGTGGGCAATAAGCTCTATTTTCCGGTCAGTAAAAATATAATTATTTTCTTCATGTATGTAGTGGCGCTGCTGATTTGGATAAAACAGGTAAACAGGCGGGTAATATCGATATCTATAAGAAAATATCTGTCAGGATCCGGTATTTTTATGCTTATCTGGATGACTATACGTACCTTTAAGTACGTATATGTTCCGGCTCACCATATTATAGGGAGACATTGCTGGTACTTATATTATTTTTGCATGCTTAATACCATGTGCTTCGCTTTTATTGCAGTTTTGCATATAGGCAAAAAAGAGGGTGAATCTATTGACGGCAAATGGAAATTTTTTTATTTTTTCGTCACGCTTGCCCTTTCTTTAGCCGTTTTTACGAATGATTTTCATCAAAAGGCATTTTTATTCAACAGCGGATTATCGGGAAATTATGATCATGATGTCGGCTACGGGATAGTTTACTTTGCCGTCATGTTTTATATGCTTTTTTTGTTTTTGGCGAGTATATTCGTCACCTTTGTCCGCTGTTCCGTGGCAGATAAAATAAGATATATATGGATACCCATGATACCGATTTTTTTCGGCGCATTGTATTGCATAGAATATATT
This sequence comes from uncultured Lachnospiraceae bacterium, assembly GCA_963553525.1. Lineage (GTDB taxonomy): Bacteria > Bacillota > Clostridia > Lachnospirales > Lachnospiraceae > Butyrivibrio. The sequence continues at coordinate 32,932 of CAUVOD010000015.1, forward strand.
ACCGCAACGAACAGAAACAGCATATTTTTTTCAGCGCTCATGCCTGCCGAGGTGGGGTGCTTTATAATGGCGGCTTTTTTGGAATGTCTTATACTCATAAGGCTGCTTCCGTCCAACGATTCATATGAGGATTTTTGGAAGCTGTCGTCTCTATGCGCAGGTATAATGGATAACGACGGAAAAATCCGATATGAAACCGGAAGTAAAATAGCAGTTACCCGCGATATGCTTGAGGAAGCCGGTAAAGGTAATTTTTTTATTGATGAAAATACGCTTTTAAACAGTAAATTTATAGGCGGATGTATAAGCTACTGGGTCAAAGATATATCCAAATTAAACCGTTTGAATGAAGAGCTTAGAAATACAGGCGACGTTATTGCGGAAGAAAATGCAATCATGGATGCCGAAAATAAAATGCGTGAGGAAAATATAAAGGTACAGCAGCAATCGAAGCTGTATGATGAAATTGCAAGGATACTTAAGCCCAAGCTTGACAAGCTGGACGGACTTCTTTCAAATCCGTATGACGATGAAGACAGCTTCAGGGAAAACATGAAATATGCCTGTGTATTGAATGCATACATAAAGCGCTTTTCAAATTTACTCATACTCTCAGCAAGCTTAAAGCAAATTTCATCGGAGGAATTAAGACTTTCCTTTGCGGAATCCTTTGAATATATCAATCTTATGGGAATTGAAACGCATATGGACTGGAAGCTTAATGAATACTTGTCTATTGAAAGAGCGCTTATTTTATACGAATTTTTTGAATCGGTTATGGATAGTTCAATGATAGGGATGAAGGCTCTGCTTGCGGAAATTTCATCCGGCAAAGCTGAAATAAACCTGAATATGCAGATTGTAAATCCGAAGGAGGTTCTCACATACGAAAAAATAGAAAAATATTTACGTTATTACGGATGTAAAGTCGAAATAGATTTTGATGATGAAGAAAATACGGAGTATATAGCGCTTAGTATAAAAAGGGATATAGCCGGATGAATACATTTTATATGCTTCCCGATATTTTAAAATATTTGTTTTATGCCTTGGGAATGGTACTTTTTATATTTGCAAGCATGCTTTTTATACAGCTTAGAGCTTTAAATGCAGGCAGGAGGGAAATCTTTTATTCCGTTCTTATTTTAATAATATCAGCTTTGATCTGCAACGGATTTGCGAATTTTTCAGATTGGTATATAGGCACGGATCCTCTGAATGGGCTTGGAAAAATTATCCGTTCAACACCGATAATAATTTTGATTTTAATTTTTTTGATTCTTATACTGTTTATGCTCGGCTTAAGAAAAATATTTTTAAGGAAAAATATTTTTGATGCTGATATCATAAAAAAGACCATAGACGGCATGCCTGACGGAATATGCTTTTCATATAAGGACGGAACGCCTCTTTTGGTAAACAAAGCGATGCACTATTTAAGCTATGAGCTCTTCGGGCACATAATGCTCAATGCGAATGAATTTTATAAAAATCTTAAAGTTTCAAGGATTAATTACGACATAAGGATTATAAAAAGAGGCCGCGAAGTCATATTGAAAACAGCGGATAAGGCATGGGACATAAAGTATTTTTACCACGGCAATATCAGGGAAACGCTTGCGGTAGACATAAGCGAGGAATACAGTCTTACCGAAGAAATAAGCAACAGAAATATAAGATTATATGAAGTAAACGGAAGGCTCAGACAGTATAGTAAGGACGTTGAAAGATTTACAAGAGAAAAAGAAATTCTTGATGCCAAGATAAAAATTCATGACGATATAGGAAGATCGCTTGCGGCATTCAGGTCATATTTGGAAAATGACAAAAGAACCGAAGAGGATAGAGAAGGTCTTTTGTCTTTATGGAGAAAAAGTATATTCCTTATGAGAGGTGAAGCTGAGGATATTCACGAGGACACCCTGTGGGAGAACCTGCTGCTTGCAGCCAAAAGCGTGGGGGTGGATATTGAAGTAAACGGAAGCCTTGAAATAATAGGAGACTATATCGGAGTTTTTATCGCTGCGGTACATGAATGTCTTAATAATGCGGTAAGACATGCCAGAGGGAGCAGATTGGATATATTTATATCCGAAACGGACGGAAAAATAAACATTGAAATAGAAAATGACGGTAAAGAACCGTCCGATCCTATTGTAGAAAAAGGCGGCTTATCAAATATAAGAAAAAAAATAGAACTGGGAGGCGGTGAAATGAAAATAGAAAGCAGCCCCAAGTTTTGCTTAAAGATCGGATTTAAGGCTAAAGCTCCGATATAGGCAAGTGTTCAATATACTTTTGCGCAGCCGCGCAGATTGAAAGCTCTAAATATTTTTATAATGTCTTATACAATGGATTATTTGAATTATCCGCTTCAGCGGGATGAAAAGATTTTACGTTTTGCAAAGGGGATATAATTTGGAAAAAACAAGGGTAATGATAGTCGACGATCAATATGTTTCGAGGCAGATGTTTGCTCTGTACATAGAAAACGACGATAAGTATGAACTGGTTTATTCGGTCAATTCCGCCGCCTTTGCCGATACTTATGTGCTTAAAAACAGGGTTGATCTGATTTTGATGGACATATTGATGAATGACGGCTCAAGCGGACTTGAGGCTGCTTCAAAAATAAAAAAAATAAATTCCGAAATAAAAATAATAGCGGTAACCAGTATGCCTGAGGTTTCATGGATAGAAAAGGCAAGAAAAATCGGAATAGAAAGCTTCTGGTATAAGGAAGCGTCCAAGGAGACGATTTTATCCGTTATGGACAGAACCATGGCGGGAGAGAGTATCTACCCCGATGCATCTCCTCAAACAAAGTTGGGATTTGCGGACTCCACCGAGCTCACAAAAAAAGAGCTTGACGTACTCAGAGCAATGACCGCGGGGGCGACCAATGCCAAAATAGCTCAAAAGCTAGGCGTCACCGAAAACACCATAAAAACACATATAAAGCATTTAATAGAAAAGACCGGCTGCGAAAACAGGACACAGCTTGCAATCAGAGCAAGGGTAAGCGGTATAGTAATAAGCGACGAGGAGATGTAAAATACATAAATAGGAGCTTAAACTAATCCTTTTGAGTGATGTTACTTGAGGTTTAAATAATAAAATATATATGATGGATATATTAAAGGTTATTAAAAACATAAATCAATTTAAATAAAGAGGAGGTTCTAAATGGGTTTTATTCAAGCAATTAAGGGAGCAATAGGCGGAACTTTGGCTGATCAATGGAAGGATTATTATGGTCCTAAGCAGGGAGTATCTCCCACGGCGGCTATTTTTCCGGGAATTCCTATGGGAACCAACAATGGAAGAGGTGCAAATACAAAGGGAAATGAGAATATCATAACCAACGGAAGCAGGGTTATAGTGCCGGAAGGAACTGCACTTATTACCATGCAGGAGGGTGCGATCACGAATGTAATAACCGAGGTCGGCGGATATGAATACAGCTCGAACGATGCGAGCGCAAAGTCGATTTTTGCAGGTGACGGAATAATGGACTCTCTTATAAAGTCGTCATGGGAAAAGTTCCAGTTCGGAGGAATTCCTGCTGCGCAGCAGCTTCTGTTTTATGTAAATCTTAAGGAAATACCCAACAACAGGTTCGGGACGCAGTCTCCCATTTACTGGGACGACGCCTTCCTCGGAACGCAGGCGGGAGCGCTTACGAGAGGAACTTACAGTCTCCGCATAATCGACCCCATTTTGTTTATAAAGAATTTTGTTCCGGTCAAATATCTTATGAGCGGATCTCAGGAGTTTGATTTTCAGGATATGGAAAATGCCGCTTCCGAACAGCTCTTTAATGAGGTCGTAAGCAGTCTCGGCGCCGCTTTTTCCAATTATACCAATGATCCGAATAAATCCAATCGTATCAGCAAGATTCAGGGAGATCAGATAGGCTTTGCAAAATCTCTTTCACAGGCTGTTGAAGACGGATATCAGTGGACGTCATCAAGAGGTCTTGAAATAGTAAAAACCGCTATTCTCGCTATTGAATACGATGAGTCAACCACTCAGGCTATGCACGATGCTCAGAGAGCTGATGCGCTTTCCGGAAGAAGAGGCAACGCTTTCATGCAGCAGGCGGTCGCACGAGGAATTCAGGCTGCCGGAGAAAACGGCGGCGGTGCGGGAATGGCTTTCATGGGCATGGGAATGAATGCGGCAGGCGGAATGATGGGAGGCATGCAGCAGCCCGATTATGCAAGCTCATATCAGCCGGGCTTCGGCGGACAGCAGCCCATGAATCAACAGCAGTTCATGAATCAGCAGCAACCCATGCAGCAACAGCAATTCATGAATCAGCAGCAGCCCATGAATCAGCAGCAGCCTATGAATCAGCAGCAGCCCATGAATCAACAACAGCCCATGAATCAGCAGCAGCCCATGAATCAGCAGCAGCCCATGAATCAACAACAGCCTATGCAGCAACAGCAGCCCATGAATCAGCAGCCTGTCGATCCTACCGCAAAGCTTATAGAGATGAAAAAGCTTCTTGATGCGGGAGTAATCACTCAGGAAGAATTTAATAAAGTCAAATCCGATTTACTCGGAATTTAAACGGAAACTTTTTATGAGGTTATGCCTGTGCGCCGCTTGGCATAACCTCATACATGGGGAGACAGCGGTGCAGAAATGAAGATGTATATGGATGAAGATGTAAAGGTTCTTCAAACCGATGCCGGAGCGAAGGACGGTCAGACCAAGTGCCCCAAATGCGGTGCAACGGACATTCAGACCAATATAAAAACGGGAAAACTGCGCTGCAATTTTTGCAGACATGAATTTGAACCCGTATATCTTGCCGACGAGGGCGACATATCGGAATTAAGAGGAAAAGTAGTAGGCTCAGGTGCGAAAAAAATTGAGGAAGCGGCAAATGATGTTGTAACCTTAAAATGTGAGAGCTGCGGAGCCGAGGTTGTAGTTGATACCGCCTCATCCACACAGGCAAGGTGCCATTGGTGCAGAAATACGCTTTCGATCAACAGGCAGATTCCTAACGGAGCGGTTCCCGACGTTATTCTGCCGTTCAAGGTTTCAAAGGAGGATGCAAGACGCAAGATACATGAATTTGTAAACAAGCGCAAATTTTTTGCCCATCCTACTTTCACAAGAGAATTTACAACCGAAAATATATGCGGCGTTTATTTCCCTTACATGCTTGTGGATGTAAATGCGCATATGAGCCTGTCGGGTGCGGGTGAAGAAGAGGTTGCAAGGTATACTGTAAAGCACGGTAAGGAAGAGCATACATATTACGATGCCGATCTTTATCATGTTGAAAGAGATTTTGATATCACAATCGACGATTTATCCATTGAAGCAAGCGCCGACAAGCTTAATTACAATTCCAAAGAAAAGACTACCAATATTATCAACTCCATAATGCCTTTCGATACTGAAAAATGTGTAAAGTACGACTCGAATTATCTTAAGGGTTATACCTCCGAAAAAAGAGATACGGATATATCTCAGCTTGAAAGAGTTACGCATGCTCAAGCTTCCGACGTTGCCAGGATTGCAGCGAATAAAACCCTTGAAAAGTATGACAGAGGTGTTGCATGGCAGTCTGAAAGATTCGATATTAAGGGAGAATCATGGAAATCGTCATATCTTCCCGTTTGGCTTTACAGCTATATGCAGAGAAAAGGAAACAAAAATCTTATGCATTATGTAGCCGTAAATGCAAGAACGTTGGAAACTATGGGAAGCGTTCCCATAAATACTATAAAGCTCCTTATAACCTCAATATTTGTTGAGATATTCGGCGGATTTCTTGCATGGTTCGTAGACTTTATGGACATAACGGACAGCGACGCCAGATGGGTTCTTCTGCTTTCAGGCTTTGCATTTTATCTGCTCATGTACATGAGGTACAGGAATTCAGACGCAAGGCATGATTATGAAAATATGACAAAGCATAATGTCTTCAATATGTCCGGCAAGGACGTATTCATAGAGCATAGGCGCAGACTCAGCAACTCCACCATGCACGGAGCCAATAACATGGAGCTTAAAGGGATGAATGTTAATGTTATGCTTGATTCCGTAGTCAAAAAAGCCGCCGGAGCGGGCGTTGACGTTGCTGAAATAATAAGGAATAAATCTAGAATGGACTGATAAAACATTAAAATATGTTTTATGTTTTAAAATGTGCCTGTGGTTTTAGATTTATGTTAAAGTCATAGGTGCATTTTTATTTACGCAGGCAAAGAGCCTAAGTTCGAGCCTGCACTGTAAAATATGATCGTATACCGGGGGGAAACGTCATGAAAAAAACTTACAGAACAGGGGCGCGCAAGGAAATTTACAGCTATGCGAAGAATGTTTCCGTACATACCTTTTCCGCTTCTCAGATACTGGGATATTTCAGAGAAAATAATATTTCTATAAGTGATGCGACGGTGTACAGGAATCTCGACAGAATGGTTGAGGAAGGAAGCCTTATCAGATATAACACCAGCAGAAATGAATCCACCTATCAGTATGTGGATTCCGAGGATCTGTGCCATGAGCACATCCACTTAAAATGTAAGGTGTGCGAAAAAATTATTCATCTGGAAGGCGATCTGATGGAAAAGGTTAAAAGTAATCTTATTAAGAGGTACGGCTTTTCGGTTGAATGTGACGGATCCGTAATTCTCGGAGTATGTAGAGAATGCAAGGATAAGATATCCTGATATTTAATTTTTTCTTATTCCGTACATAATGTTGCAATCGTAAATATATAAGAGTACACTAACCCGAGTAAAGAAAAATTTTAATTTAACGGAGGGTTTTAAAAAATGCAGTATTTGTACACCATTTACGATTTTATTAACGACATTATTTTGGGTCCGATTATGATAATAATGCTGCTCGGCACAGGTATTTTCTTATCGTTGTATCTAAAATTTCCTCAACTTTCAAAAATTCCTTCAGGTATCAAAGAAACAATTTTAAAAATAGGCAGGGCGGAAAAAGGCGAAGGGACCATAGCCTCATGGAAGGCGGGCTTCGCTTCAATAGGCTGCACCGTGGGCACGGGCAATATAGCGGGTGTTGCTACTGCGGTGGCAATGGGAGGTCCCGGTGCGCTTTTTTGGATGTGGATATCGGCATTCTTCGGAATGGCTACCAAATTTGCCGAGATAGTTCTCGGTCTTTATTTCAGAGAAAAAGATGAAAAAGGCGAATACATCGGCGGTGCGATGTTCTATATATATAAGGGCGTTAAATCAAAATGGCTGGCATATACGTTTTGTATACTGGCGATTTTTTCATATATGGTCTGCGGAGCGATAGTGGACACCAACAGCATAGCTCTCGGAATACAGGAGGAATGGAGCATACATCCCCTTGTAAGCGGAATAGTAATTGCGATATTTACTGCGGCGGTTATATTGGGCGGAGTGACCAGAATAGGCGATGTATGCGCTTTCGTTACCCCCTTTATGAGCCTTATGTATATAGCGGTCGGAGGAATAATCGTGCTCATCAATATTCCACAGCTTCCGCAGGCGGTATCGCTCATCTTTGGAAGCGCATTTACCCCTCAGGGAGCTGTGGGAGGTTTTGCGGGAGCTACGGTCATGCAGATTATGAGCATAGGACTTGCAAGAGGACTTTATTCAAACGAAGCCGGAATGGGCTCGTCACCTACTCTTAACTGCTCCGCAAAAATAGAAAAAGAGGAAAATCAGGGCTACTGGGGGATATTGGAGGTATTTCTCGATACCATGATCATAAACATGATAACCGGACTGGTGATTATCCTTTCCGGAAAATGGGCAGAGGGCTCCGACGGCACGGCTCTTGCCATGAACGCTTTTGCCAGCTTCATGCCCGGCATTATAGGAAGATATTTTGTTTTATTTTCAACCATACTTTTCGGTTACAGCTGCCTGATAACATCAAGCTTTTTCTGTGAGGTATCGGGAGAATTTATCTGGGGCAAAAAGGCGATACTTCCGCTCAGAATCATATGGATAGTCTTTATAGTGATAGGTTCCATGGGCGGACTGGAGTTTGTGTGGGGACTTGCAGATACCGCAAACGGGCTTCTTGCAATTCCCAACCTCATAGCGCTTATTGTACTCGCCCCCCTGCTGGTAAGGATCAGAAAGGGCAAAACGACGGACAAAGACGAAGCTCTTAAAAACAGGATAAGGAACAAGGTAAAAGAGTAAATGACGACTCCTATCTATGACTTTGTACAAAATTATATAAAAAGCGATATGACAAGGCTTCACATGCCCGGGCATAAGGGCGTGAGCTTCCTCGGCTGTGAAGAAGCGGATATTTCCGAAATAAAGGGAGCGGACGCTCTTTATGAAGCGGACGGAATCATAGGAGAAAGTGAAAAAAACGCCTCTCTGTTGTTCGGCACGGGCAGAACCCTTTATTCTGCAGAAGGCTCCAGCCTGTGTATAAGAGCCATGCTATGCCTTGCACTTAAAAGAAAAGCGTTGAACGGAAAACGTCCCTTTATAATAGCCGCAAGAAATGCACATAAAGCTCTTTTGTACGCCTGCGGACTGCTGGATATAGACATTAAATGGATAATGCCCGAAAAGGACAACAAGTCTATCTGCTCTGTTGTCATAGAAGCCGATAGGCTCGAAAAAGAGCTTGAAGGTTTTGAAAATGATAAGGAAACAAAAGCCTTAATAGGAGTTTATATCACAAGTCCCGATTATCTGGGGCAGATGTCGGACATAAGGAGCTTGAGCGCTGTATGTGAAAGTAGAGATGTTCCTCTTTTGGTTGACAACGCTCACGGTGCATATCTCAAATTTCTTGAAAAATCACAGCATCCTATGGATCTAGGAGCATATATGTGTGCGGACTCCGCTCATAAAACCCTTCCCGCCCTTACGGGAAGCGCTTATCTGCATTTGTCCGAAAAGGCAAATGAAGAGGTCGGAGATATCGCCAAGGCGGCTATGATGATGTTCGGCTCAACCAGCCCGTCCTATCTGATACTGGAGTCTCTGGATCTGTGTAACAAATATCTGGAAAGCGATTTCAGAAAAGACCTTTCTGAAATGGTTGCGAAGATAGACCGATTAAAAGAGGAATTGGAGGAAAAGGGGATTCCGGTTTTTGATTCAACTAAGCATAAGTGTACAGATAGGAATTTGAAAGCGGGAGATGAAAAAGCATATCTGATGTCTGAAAGTTCAAATGCGGGATTTGAAATATCAAGGCAGACCGCTAAAGCTCTTAATACATCGGCTGAAATATCAAATTCATCTGCTGAAAGTCTGAATACAGCGAATAGGGAATCAAAGCTGTTTTATGGAGATATGAATATATCGCATGAGGCGGAGCTTAACAACAAATTTTTTGAAAGAGGAAAGCTGACAATCCACAGCTCCAAAATAGGACTAAGCGGATACGAGCTTGCGGACAGATTAAGAGAAAAAAATATCGAGCCGGAATTTGCCGATGAAGATTTTGTTGTGCTTATGTTTACGCCGAGGAATTCGGCTAAGGATTTTGAGAGAGTAAGAGAAGTTCTGTCGGAGCTTCCTCAAGGAGAAGAAAAGGAGTCCGTTCAAGCGGCTCTTTTCCTTGAGCTTCCTGAAAAAAAGATGTCGATAAGAGGGGCGCTTCTTTCAAAGCACATATATGTAAGCGTAAAAGATGCGGTAGGCAGAGTCTGCGGCGAACCCTCGGTTTCATGTCCGCCCGCCGTACCCATTGCCGTCTGCGGAGAGGTCATAACGGAAAGCATGTGCAGAGTGTTTGAAGCCTACAACATTGAAAGGATAGCGGTGGTTGCGGACTAGAAATTGCAGAATGCTTTTATGGCAGCAGGGTTTACTTTTTTAAAAACAAGTGTTACCATGCGTAGCGTAGCTTAAACTAAATTAAATATTGGCAGAGTAGGTCTTTGTGAGTCACGTGCCGTCGATACAGGGAGTTGATCGTCGGACGAAGTATTGGATTATCGAATGCGCTGTGCATTGACCGCATCCCGCTGCCACGTATATGGACAGACTGGATACAGGTCTCCTTTTATGTGGCATTGCCGTATGAAAGGAGATTTTTTATGAAAAAAAATGTAAGCTTTGATTTGTGTGTGAAGGGGTTGATGATCGCGGCTCATGTGGTGCTGAGCTCTTATTTCACCATAAAAACGCCTGTGATAAATGTGGGCTTTTCATCGCTTCCCATCGCCGTTGCCGCTCTTATGTACGGTCCTTTGGGAGGTTTTGAGGTCGGCTTCATAGGAAGCTTCCTGCAGCAGCTTATTTCATACGGGCTTATGCCCACCACCGTCATATGGGTCATACCCTATGCGGTATTCGGGTTGTTAATCGGCTCTTACGCCAAGCTTAAAAATTACAGGCTCAGCAGAGTACAGCTTGTAGGAATAATCCTTTTTTCAACAATAGTAATGACCGTAATAAATACCCTCGGAATGTTCGTGGACTCCAAAATCTACGGCTACTACTCATTTAAAGCCGTCTTTGCCGCAGTTCCTCTGCGACTTTTATCGGGACTTGTAAGATCGGTGATATATGCTGCGATTATCTATCCTCTGGTGTCGAGACTTGATTTTATGAAGACGAGGATCAGGGGGGCTGTACAGGGGTGAGCAGATAATATTAAAAGCTTAGATAAAAAATCTTTATAAAATATAAAAACATGAGTAAACTTCTATTGTATAAAAAATAAATATTCTTTAAAGGTAAAAACACTTAACAACTTAACTTATTAGATCGGGTTCACAATTACAATCAATTTGGTGAAGATGTTCTCTTGAGAAACAAGAAAAGATCGCCTTATTCTTTCGAATTCAAGCTTCATGTTGTTGTAGTTTTGTAAATGATGTGATACCGCCTTCATAAAAAATAGTAAGATAGAGTCTTTGAGATATATTAAGTCACATAGTTGCCGGAAGAAATAAGCTGCCTCTTCTTATCAATAGGAGAAAGCCACCCCAAGACAGTCATAGGTATTCTGTTTGAGCGATAAAGATACCGCTTCATCTGAACCTTAAGATCATCAAGGGAGTAGAAGCTTAAAAAGTTATAAAAGCGCTCCTGATCGTTGCGATGGCTTCTTTCTACTTTGCCGTTATGTCTGGGGGTTCTTGGACGAATACGCCTGTGTACAATGCCAAGCTGCTCGCATCTAATGTCAAGGATATGCTTTTTATCAGTTCTAACAGTATTGCAGAACTTAAGACCATTGTCAGTTTGAAGGATTTTAGGAGCATATCCGAAGTATCTGACAGCCCTCTTTAGGAAGTCATCGGTACTGTAACCGCATTGTTCTTCATAGGGGTAAATAAAGCGTTCACGTGAAGCCTCATCAATAACGGTGTACTGAAAGAATCGCCTATAGTATTTGCCGTGATGACAAGTTCCGGGAATAAATTTAACGTCCATCTGCCATTTAAGACCAATACATTTAGGAGTATCGTAAGGCTTTGGCTTATAAGGCTTCTTTTTATAAGAAACACGATTTCTATAGCCAAGCCTTACGAATACCCGATATAGGGAACCGTGGTGACGAGAATAGCCTTTATTTAACCTGAGCTTGCCATACAGCTCACAGATAGAGATGTTAGGGTTTCGCTTATAGTAGTTCTTTATCCACAAAAGCTCTTCTTGTGTGTGAGCTCTAGGATGAGTAGA
>CAUVOD010000016.1:0-39048 GCA_963553525.1 uncultured Lachnospiraceae bacterium
TTTATTTACAAGGCTTCGGAGGGGTTTTCATCAACACGTTTTGTCCTATAACTCGTATTTTTATACATTTTAACAATTAAAAAATAAACAAGGACTCCCGAAAAAACGAAAGCCCCTGTTATTACTGCTTTTATTTGATTTATAATGCGTGAGTCACGAGGGAATCGAACCCTCGACAACTTGATTAAAAGTCAAGTGCTCTACCGACTGAGCTAGTGACTCAAAAAACGGAGTACAAATCATACCGTTTGACTGGGCTAGCAGGATTCGAACCGGCGAATGCAGCAGTCAAAGTGCTGTGCCTTACCACTTGGCGATAGCCCAATAAAAACAGGTTGCCTATGTTTGCCGAGTTCAAGCAGCACACATACCTAAGGATAAAGCAAAGTACTCGCTTACCCCAAGAGTAAAAGGGTGGATAGTGGGATTTGAACCCACGACCTCCAGAACCACAATCTGGCGCGCTAACCAACTGTGCTATACCCACCGTAAATGTGCTCGAAGGGATTCGAACCCCCGACCCACGGCTTAGAAGGCCGTTGCTCTATCCTGCTGAGCTACGAACACACGATAAACGCTCCTTTAGAAGTTGCTTATCTGCGGAACGTGAACCACTATAACATAGTTTTTTTGAACTGACAATCATTTTTTGAAAATAATTTTAGTAATAGCGGAAACATTATTTGCCGGATAACTCCTTACTTAATGTATAATTCTTCTTTCTGCCGTCAAAATTATACAAAAACAGAGAAAGCAATATCAAAACCGAACCGATCGCCTTTGATATGCTCATACCCTCTTTCATGATAAACACTCCGAGTATGGTTGCAGTCAGGGGGTTAACCACGGTAAATACGGCTGCCGTCTCCGCACTCAAGCTCTTTTGAGCCATAGGTTGAAATGTAAATCCGAAGCAGCTGCATATAAGTACGAGCATCAAAATCATCCACCATTCCATACTGCCCTTAGGCAATCTGAAATCCTCTATAGCAAATGATATTATTAAGCTGAATACTCCCATAAAGCCTAATTGAAAAATCCCTACCGCCAAAGGCTCCGCTTCCTCGGAGTATTTCTGTGTAAGCAGTATGCAAAAGCCGTAGCATACCGCTCCCATTACGGCAAGAATAACACCCGCATTCAAGCCTACGCTTCTTTGGCTTAAAGACAAAAAACCTACACCGGCAACAGCAATAGCGGCTGATATTATCAGTTTTCCCTTAGGAAGTTTCCTTGTATAGACCGCAACATACATAGGAACCAGAACGATAGCCATATTTTCTATAAAGGCTATTACACCGGAATCGACGGTTTTCATGCTGTACATTTCACATATCATGCACAGAGTATACATGGCACCGAGCGCAATTCCGCCCTCAATACTCTTTCTTGAGCACGAAATTATCTTTTTATTGAATATAAGCAGCAAAATTGCAAAAGCGGTTATGAATCTTACAGCCAAAATATTAAGCGGCATCATTACGGCAAGCAATGATTTGGCAAATAAAAAGGACGTTCCTCTCGCTATAAAAACCGAAAGGAGCAATATTTTTGCAGTTATTTTAGACATAAATCAGACTCTCTTCCAGCGGGTTCCCTCTCTGGTATCTTCAATTATGACACCTTTTTCCAAAAGCTCGGCTCTGATCGAATCGGACAGCGCAAAGTCCTTATTCTTTTTGGCTTCGGTTCTTTCTGCAATTTTCGCTTCAATTTCTTCCCCGCTCAATCCTCCGACCGTCTGATTTTCCTCTTCACTTATCGTTACATTCAGACCGCAGACACTCATAAGATCCGCTATTTCCCCGCGTATACGCTTTAAAAATTCACGGGATGATTTTTCGCTGCAATTTGTGTTTGCAAATCTCACCAATTCAAATATCGCAGCCAGGGCGTCGGCGGTATTAAAGTCGTCGTCCATGGCTTTTCTGAAAGCAAGCTCAATATCAGCGGCTTCTTTCATCAGTTCTCTTTCAGCCTCAGTCAAAAGATCGGCTCTGTCTCCCCTTAATAAAAAGTCGAGATTTGCAACGCAGTTCAAAATTCTCTCATATGAATTTTTAGCCGATTCAAGGAGTGTATCGCTGAAATTAAGCGGATTTCTGTAATGAGCCGAAAGCATAAAAAATCTTACCACCTGTCCGCTGTATTTTTTTAATATGTCTCTGACCGTAAAAAAATTACCCAAAGATTTTGACATTTTCTTATTGTCGATATTAAGAAAAGCATTATGCATCCAATATTTTGCAAATGTTTTTCCGCTTGCGCATTCGGACTGCGCAATTTCATTTTCATGATGAGGAAATACAAGATCCTCTCCGCCGCCATGTATATCTATCTGCTCTCCCAGATATCTTTTACTCATTACAGAACACTCGATATGCCAGCCCGGTCTTCCGTCACACCACGGAGACTTCCATAAGGGTTCCCCCGCCTTTGCGGGCTTCCATAAAACAAAATCCGTAAAATCCTCCTTCTGATCGGAACCGTCAACCTTAAGCTCTCTCTCCCCTGTTCTCAACTCATCTATATTTTTGCGGGAAAGCTTACCGTATCCTTTAAAGCTTTTGGATCTGAAATACACCGTTCCGTCCGCCGACGTGTAGGCATGCTTTTTCCCGATCAGCGTATCTATCATTTCCACCATTCCGTCTATTTCTTCGGTCGCCTTGGGATGTACGTCAGCGGGAAGTACATTAAGGGAAGCCATATCCTTTTTGCACTCCAGTATAAAGCGCTCCGATATTTCTTCCGAAGAAACTCCCTCGTCATTTGCGGCTTTTATGATTTTATCATCGACATCTGTAAAGTTGCTTACATAACGAACGTCATATCCCGCATACTTAAAATACCTTCTTACCGTATCGAAGAATATCATAGGTCTTGCATTTCCTATATGGATATAGCTGTATACAGTAGGACCGCATACATACATTCTGACCTTGCCTTTTTCTATGGGGACAAACTCTTCAAGACTCCTGGACATAGTATTGTAGATTTTCATAAAAACTCCTCTTTTATCCGAAATTTTAAACTCTATGTGCGCAACAGCCATGACTTCCGTCTGAAGCTGTATTTCCCGTGTTGAAGGTAACATTTCTGGAATATGCGTCCTGAGGGGTTGTAAGCATACATATCGCCTGTGATGATATTCCTTCTCCCTTTCCGGTAAAGCCTAAGCCCTCCTCGGTTGTCGCCTTAACATTAACCTGTGAAATATCTATATCGAGAGCGTTTGATATTTTTTCTCTCATAGCGTCTATGTAAGGTCTCATCTTAGGCTTTTGAGCTATAATCGTAGCGTCTATATTTTCTATCAAAAATCTGTTTTTCGACAGCATATCCCCAACTTTTCGCAGTAACTCCAGAGAGTCGGCGTCCTTAAAAGCGGGATCCGTATCGGGAAAATGCTTTCCTATATCCCCCAGTGCGGCGGCTCCAAGCAAAGCGTCGGATATCGAATGGAGAAGAACATCCGCATCCGAATGTCCGTCAAGTCCTTTTTCATAGGGGATTTTAATGCCTCCTATTATCAAATCTCTTCCTTCCACTAATCTATGTACATCGTAACCCATTCCGATACGCATTTCAGCTTTTCCCTTTCTATGCTCTCAGGTATTGTACCCTGAACCATTTGTCCGCTTCCGCCGCCCTTTGCACCAAAAGCCTTTGACAGAGCCAAAGAAGCGAGTTTACAGTCAAGTTCGGATGAACCGATACAGTAATTATATCCTCCCTCCTCCTTTTGACTGAAAATAACGCAATATCCATTATGTTTTTTAGTTAATTTATTTACTGCATTTCGGATATCGTTCGAATTTATTTCAATTCCGCATATTTCGCCCTTAATTAAATTTATTATCCCTTCGCCGTTTGAGCCTTTATCACAAAATATCAATACATGCTCTCTTCCGTTTTCTTCATAAACATACGGATCTTTTACCGATAAATCAAGGGCAAGCTCCTTTAAAGATATGTTTTGCAGCTTAACCGCTGAATTTTCAGCCCTTATCCTTTCAAAGCGGTCGGGTATATTTTCAATGGAGGTTGTAAGTGAATTTGCAATTTTATCAAGCATTCCGTGCTCGGCTGCAAACAATTTAAAAGCCCTGCTCCCACAGGCGATACTTAATCGTACACCAGCTTTATGCTTATGTAAACCTATGAGCTTTATAATACCTATTTCACCCGTCATTGATACATGAGGCGCACAGCAGGCGCAGGTGTCAACGCCCGGAATTTCAACTATCCTCAGCGCTTCCTCGGTAATTTCTTTTTTGCTTCTGTACGATATTTTGTCCAATTCGCTTTCATCGGGAAAATAGGTCTTTATCGGAAGATTTTTCCATATGATGCGGTTAGCCTCCAACTCAAACTCCGACATCCGTTCCTTGCTTATATCACCGTCAAAATCCATCGTAACTTCATCAAGTCCCAAATGAAATCCTGTGTTATTATAGCCGAAAGCCTTATATATAAGCCCGCTTAAAATATGCTCTCCGCTGTGCTGCTGCATTTGATCAAAACGCCTTGAAAAATCAATCTTTCCCTCTACCTCACCGCCTTCAGCAATTAAATTTTCAAGCTCTTCCTCAGCTTCATCACAACTGCAAAAATGATATATCACGCCTTCATTTATCTTAACATCCTCTACGAACACAGCTTTTTCTTTTATCCGTAAAATACCTATATCGCTTTTTTGTCCGCCCGCTTCAGGAAAAAACAAAGTCCTGTCAAGTACAATTTCGATTGTTTTTTTATTGTCGGTCAAAGCATTATCCACATAATTTACAGATACTATCTTAGCTGCAAATTCAGTTTTGTAAGCGTCTTCATAATATAATTTTTCTGTATACATCTTTTTCGTATTCATAGCTTCCATTCAGTAAAATGAGGATTACATTCAAAAAATCCGCCCTATGATCAGTCACTTGGTCAATTATACCAAAAAACAGCCCAAACCTCACGGTTTGAGCCGTTTTCTTAAATAAAAATTTCTTTACAGCCCTATTTTATATTCGGCTTATTTTTCCGCCTTAGGCTTCAAGCGACATGGATGTAAGAGTTTCCATTACCTGTTCTTTAACCGTATCAGGCTCTATTTTCAGTGAAAAAGCCATCTCCGAATAAAGAAGCTTCTCTGCCGTATTAAGATGACGCTCGTTCATGGACGCAAGCTTTTTACCCTCGCTTGCCCGCTTTGCTCTGGCCTTGTGCAAGCCTTTTACCAGCCTCATCATATCCTCGGTATCATTCTGCTTTATAACCTCGTTAATAACGGCGTCGGACTTTTTACCTATATCAACCTCGATTTCCTTCATCTCCTCAAGCTCATTAAGTAATTCCTGTGCCGCTTTTTTGCTTATAGCCTTTCGCATCTTGGCTTCAGCACCCTCCACCGGAACATATAATATACCGTTTTTATCAATAGCGGGGGTCATTACATAATATAATTTTTCCTTTGAGCCGCTAAGAAAATCCGGCACCGTAATGTCTGTAATCCTGCACAAGCCGTGCGTACCGTAAACCGCCACATCTCCCTTCTTAAGCATATCGTTCCTCTCTTTCCGAATACTTCCCGAAAAGCTATAAATTATATTTAGCCTTTTCAATCGACGTAATATTCAAAGCCGTTTTAATAAGTTATTAGTATGATAGCACAACCCAATGCGGTTTTATAGGGACAAAACCACTAAAAAAGAGGTTCTAAATTAAAAAATATTAGAGTCACTCTCATAATATCCGCTAAATATCTTACTCTTTCAGATAAGCGGATCTCTTTATACTGTAAAAAATTTCCGTAAATCTATTATTCAACATAGGGTTAAAGCTGTCATAAACAATATGGTCAAATATGAATCCGCATTTTTCCATAACTCTCAGCGAAGGAAAATTGCCCTCATAATAACTGCACCACACTCTATTTAACTTAAGCTCATTAAATGCAAAATCAATAAGGGATAAAACAGCTTCCGTTACATAACCTCTGTTACGAAAGGGTTTTCCTATCCAGTATCCTATATCTCCCTCGTTATCTTTTCTGTTCCTCGCCTTACTTTCTCCCACATAAAGAGTGACGGAGCCTATTGCGGTATCCGAGCCGTCTCTAAGATCCATGGCAAAGGCTCCGCTCCTCGAATAAACCGTTTTTATTACAGCCTTTGAAAATTCCGGGGATTTATGTCTTACCCACCCTGCATTAAATGCCGTCTCGGAATCGGAAGCATACTCGTATAGCTTAAATGCGTCAGCCTCACTCCACGGTCTCAGGATAAGTCTGTCCGTCACGATTTCGATATTATTTCCGGCTGAATCAATCAACTGCTTCATAACTTCCTTCAGTCTGCACCATATTCCTAATCGGATTGCCGTAGATGGAAGCCCGGCTGTCCTAAACGAAAAAGCCGACCTTATAATTAACATCGGTTTTTATAATCAGTCAGTTTCGTAACCAATTATATCAAAAAGCAGCCCCAACCTCACGATTAGAGCCGCTTTTCTTCAACAGAAGTTTTTTACAACCTCTTTTGCCGTAAATATCAAATACCTTACTCTTCCAAATTGCCTTCCGCAACCTTGGAGGCTCTTGCATTAACCTCTCTTTCCTGTATATCGGACGGGGTTTGCTCATATCTTGCAAATTCATATTCGTAATCACCCGAACCGCCCGTCATGGATCTCAGCTGAGTGCAGTATCCGTAAAGCTCCATCTGCGGAACTTCAGCCTCGATCACCTGCTTTCCGTTTACAGGATTCATGCCCAGGACTCTTCCTCTTCTCTTATTCAGATCACCCATAACATCGCCCGTATAAGAATCCGGCACGATCACTCTTATCGTTACGATAGGCTCCAAAAGTACGGGACCCGCATCCATAATGCCTTTTTTAAACGCCTGAGAAGCGGCTATCTTAAACGCCATTTCCGACGAATCCACATCATGGTACGAGCCGTCATACAGAACAGCCTTTATTCCCACAACGGGATATGCCGCAAGCGGACCTCTTTGACACGACTCGGCTATTCCTTTCTCAACGGCAGGGAAAAAGTTCTTGGGAACGGATCCGCCCACTACCTCCTGCTCAAATATATAAGGCTCAGTAAGCTCCGCAACGGGAGAGAATCTCATTTTAACATGACCGTACTGTCCGTGACCGCCCGTCTGTTTCTTGTATTTGTATTCGACATCGGATGTCTTGCGGATGGTCTCTCTGAACGCAACCTTAGGCTTTACAAGGTCAATTCCTACCTTGTACTCATTCAAAAGTCTTGATGCAACAACCTCCAGATGAAGATCTCCCATTCCGTAAATCAGGGTCTGTCTGTTTTCACCGTCATTTACCGCTCTTAAAGTCTGATCCTCCGCACATATCTTGCCGAGAGACTGAGCGATCTTATCTATATCCGCTTTGTTTTGTGCATGATAGCGCATATATGTATAGGGCTTCGACAAATCCATTTTTGCATATTGAACCGGAGCCGCCTTTGTGGAAAGAGTATCGCCCGTATTGACGTCAAGCTTCTGTAAGGCTCCTAAATCGCCCGCATGAAGCTCCTCTACCGGTGTCGCCTTATTTCCGCAAAGAGTATACAGCTTTCCTGTCTTAAGCTCTTTTTGTTCATCGGCGTTGTACATCTGATCGTCACTTTTTACAACTCCCGATCTTACCTTTATAAGTGAATATTTACCTATGAAGGAATCATTCATGGTCTTGAATACAAATGCCGTTTTAGGCTTGCTGAAATCAAAATCCGCCTCGAATATTTCATTGGTTTTAGTGTTAATGCCGGCAATTTTTCTATTATCGGGACTGGGCATATATTTTACGATATCGTCCATAAGAGTATAGATACCCTGAACAAGCGTACTTGAACCCATCTCAACGGGAACAAGGCTTGAATCGCATACTCCCATACGGAGCGCCGCCCTTATTTCGGCCTCGGAAAAGGTATCTCCGCTGAAATATCTGTCCATAAATTCCTCAGAGGTTTCGGCAACGGCTTCCATGAGAGTATCTCTGTAAAGATTCAGATTTTCCTGCGAATAGTCCGGAACCGGAATTTCCTTTACTTCCTTTCCTTCCCAGCGGAAGCCCTTTTCCTGAATTACATTTACATAACCCACAAATTTTTCATTTTCACGGATAGGCAAATTGAAAGGAGCTATCTTTTTGCCGTACTTATCTACCAGATCCTGAACAACCTGACGGTAAGAAACGTCGTCAATATCCATATCGGAAACATAAAACATGCGGGGAATATTGTATTTTTCGCATAAATCCCAAGCTCTTTCCGTTCCGACCTCTATACCGGCTTTTCCGCTTATTACAATTATTGCGGCATCGGCAACATTGAGCGCTTCCTCAACCTCTCCGACAAAATCAAAGAAGCCGGGAGTATCCAATACATTTATCTTTGCACCGGACCATTCCATGGGTATAAGAGAAGTCTGTATAGAAATACCGCGCTTCTGCTCCTCCTTACCGAAGTCACTTATTGTATTTCCGTCAGCCACTTTACCGACGCGGCTTGTCAGTCCCGCCAGATATCCCATAGCCTCCGCAAGTGAAGTCTTACCGCATCCGCCATGTCCCAACAATGCTACATTGCGGATCTTGTCAGTTGTGTAAACATTCATTAATGTAACCTCCGTTCAAAGATATTTTTTTCATGATACTAAAAATCGTTAATATGCACAAGCTAAAATATATAGTATCTGAATTTGTATACAACTTTAACATACGCTTTGTTAAATATTTAGTTATTTAAAATATATCTTCTGAATGTATATAAGGTATCAAAATACACCTGCTCCTCGGACTCTTCTTCAATTTTCCAGTTCCCGCTCTCGTCAAGATTGGGAAAAAATGCATCGGCGTCAAATTCCCTGTCAAAATAAGTAACCTCACAGGTATCGCAGAAAGGCAGCAGCTGTTTATATATCTGCTCACCGCCGATTACACAGACATCATCGGAAGGATATTTTTTTATTTCTTCCATAAGCTCCTCAAGGCTGTTTACAACTATTGCTCCCTTAACCTTAAAGTCCTTGTTTCTGCTCAATATAATATTGGTTCTGTTCGGAAGGGGCTGACCCTGAGGAAAAGTCTGCAGGGTTTTTCTTCCCAGAATGACCACCTTTCCTTCCGTTAAGCTTCTGAAATGCCTCATATCGTTAGGCACATGTAAAAGAAGTTTTCCTTCTCGTCCGATCGCAAAATTTTTATCTACCGCAACAACACACTTCATATACATCCTCACACTTTTCTGTTTTTATCATATCGCAACGGGTATATCCTTAAGCTGCTCCCCGGCAACCTCGTAATTTTCAAGCCTTACGCTGTCCCTGGTAAAGCTGTAAAAATCCTTTATTTCCGGATCAAGTATAAAATCGGGCGCCTTTTTGGGAGTCCTGCTTATAAGCTCTTTAATAAGCGGAATATGCCTGTCGTAAATATGTGCGTCAGCTATCATGTGAACCAGTTCTCCCGCCTGCATATTTGAAACCTGAGCAAACATATGCACAAGGACGGCATATTGAGCTACATTCCACGCGTTAGCCGTAAGTATATCGTTTGATCTTTGATTAAGAACCGCATTCAAAACAAGCCTGTCGTCCCCCTCCTTACCCATCTGAGCCGTTCTTTTTCCCTCGGGAAGCTTTTCCGGCTTGGGAGCGGTCACGTTGAAGGTCATGGAATATGCACAGGGGTACAGATTCATTTCAAAAAGATCCGCATGAACATAAATATTTGTCATGATACGTCTTGAAAACGGATTATTTTTCAGATCGTACAAAACCCTGTCAACCTGATCGAAATCACCCTCTTTATACCTGTGCTTTACGGACATCTGGTATCCGTAAGCTTTTCCTATTGAGCCTTCGGTATCCGCCCATTCATCCCAGATATGGCTGTTGAGGTTATTTATATTGTTGGACTTTCTCTGCCATATCCACAAAAGCTCGTCCGTAGCGCTTTTTATAGCTGTTTTTCTTAAGGTCAGAGCGGGAAATTCCCCGGAAAGATTATATCTGTTTACTACGCCGAATTTTTTAACGGTATATGCCGCTTCTCCGTCAGGCCATTTGGGACGTACCTTTTCACCCTTGGTATCTGTACCGTTTTCCAAAATGTCTCTGCACATATCTATAAAAATTTCATCCATTTTGCTCATATTCTTTTTCCTTTTCATAAATTAACATCTCTATCATATTACAGTATTTTCACACATTTGGGCAAAATAAAAATAATCCCCCGGAACAAGCCCTGAGGGATTATTTATAAATAACCGTATTTTCAGCAAATAGTTGTCGTTACTTAGGATTTCACCAAGATCCCGATAATCGGGCAAGCTCCAGTAAGCCCGGCTCCTTTTCATTGTCTGCATAAATTATTTAAGAGCTTCTTTAAGAGCCTCCAGGTTTGCTTCCATTATGGAAAGATATGAAGCTCCGTTTGCAACATCCTGTGAAGTAACGGACTGCATGGAATTAAGCTCGCTTATTGTCTGATCCTTTGACTTTGTATTTGCAACTACCGTTTCCGCAATCTTTTTGTCGCTGTTCTCAATGGTAAAAATAGTGTGAAGCGAAAGCTCGTCAACTTTTTTGGCAAGGAAGGTAATGGTTTCAAAGCTTGCTTCCGTTTCCGCCGAACAGCCCACAAATGCCGCATAATATTTAAGATCATAATCATCGACAAGATATCTGAAAGGGAATCTGTCCGCCACAAGAATGGTATTAAGCGATCCCGCCTCTACGGCATCCTCATATTTTTCATCAAGCTCGTCAAGCTTTTCCACATATGCCTTGGCATTTGCAGAGTAAAGCCCGGCATTTTCACCATCTACGGTCTTTAACGCTTCCGCAATAACTCCTATCAGCTCTTTTGCATTCTCAAGCGAAAGCCATACATGCTCGTCCAATTCTTCTCCATCCTCATGATCATGATCGTGATCGGTGTCCTCATGGTCATGATCATGATCCGCAGCTTCGTGGTCATGATCTTCAGCATCGTGATCGTGGTCTACGTCATCATGGTCATGCTCTAAATCCTGCATTCCTTCAACCGTTTCTTCCGCTTTAGCCGAATCTCCCATGATTTCCATAAGGTTTAAGACTACCATATCCTTATTTGCCGCTTCTTTAAGAGCACTTTGAACCCAGAAATCCGACTCTCCTCCGACATAGATAAAAACGTCCGCCTCGGAAATCTTCATAATATCTTCAGCCGTGGGCTGATAGCTGTGAAGATCGATACCGCTGTTTATGAGCAGGGTATGATCCACATCCCCGCTTTTTTCTCCCAATATATTTTCCACCCAGTCATATACGGGAAATATCGTGCTTACGACCTTAAGCCTGTCCTTTGCCGTATTTTCCTCAGTAACGACCGTGCCTGCCTGACTGCTGCCTGACTGCGCCGTATCTACGTTTTTTGCACACGCCGAAAAAGCGCCGATCATAAATGCGGCTGCAACAAGCATAGAAAAAATCTTTTTCATTTCTTGCCTCCTGTAAAAAATTATAACAATTATATATAAAACATTTCCGAAACTAACACTTTAAATTTCTTCTGTCAATGTAATTTAACAGTACTTAATTGTTATAATTTTTATCTGTTCTTTATATCCCACTTTTCGGCAAGCTCATTAAGCTGATCGGCAAATCTGGCAAGATCCTTATTGCTGAGTCCCTTGCATCTGCTTATTACAGCTGTTATTCTGTCTCCACAGGCACGCAGTCTTGCATATACTCCCTGAGTCTTCTTTTCTCCTCTCCTCTTTGCAAATACCGGTGTTTCCTGAATATCGGCGGACTGAAGCTCTTTATTTTTTACGAAAGGAACAGCCTCCGCTTCATATAATATTTCTCCGCTTACAAGATCGATCTCGGTTCCCGAATAAGGCGCATAGGCATCGAAGCCGTATTCATCCCTTAAGGTGGCTGTAAAGTTGTCTACGCTGCTTGCCTCTCCGTGAACGGTAAAAACCTTCTTAGGCTTTTTCGTAAATGCGTTTATCCATCTTAGAAGCCCGTTTTTATCGGCATGTCCGCTCATACCTCTAAGCTTGGTAATCTCGGCATGAACCTCAATATATTCCCCGAAAAGCTTGACCTCGTCGGCTCCGTCCTTTATGGTCCGTCCCGTAGTCCCTGCGGATTGATAGCCTACAAAGAGTATGGTGGATTCCTTTCTCCATAAGTTGTGTTTAAGATGGTGCTTTATGCGTCCCGCATCGCACATTCCCGAAGCGGAGATTATAACCTTGGACTCGTCATCGGCATTGATAGCCCTTGACTCTTCCGTAGTCACCGAAAGTCTAAGCCCCGGAAATGAAATGGGATTGATACCGTTTCTGACCATTTCCAGAGCTTCTTCGGCAAAGCAGTCGTATACATGATCCTTGAAAATCTCCGTGGCGCTCACAGCCATGGGAGAGTCTACATATACAGGAAAATCCTTAAATTCCGGAACCAGATTTTTTTCTTTAATTTCTCTTATAAAATAGAGAATTTCCTGAGTTCTTCCTACCGCAAACGCCGGAATAACAACATTTCCTCCGCGCTTAAAGGTACGGGTGATTATTTCCGAAAGCTCTTTTACATAATCAGGCTTATCCTCGGCATGAATTCTGTCTCCGTACGTGGACTCTATAAGCACATAATCAGCCTCCTCCGTATACTGAGGCTCCTTTATAAGAGGATGTCCCGTTGATCCCAGATCTCCCGAAAAGCAAATTTTTCTTTCAATTCCGTTCTCATTGAGCCATACTTCAATTGAAGCGCTTCCGAGCAAGTGACCCACGTCCGTATATCTTACCGATATCCCGTCCGCTATATCTATTATTTTATTATACGGAACGGAGCACAGATGTCTTATTGCGGTATCCGCATCCTCCATGGTATATACAGGCTCTATCTGCGCTATACTGCTGTTTCTTCTACCTTTCCTGCTTCTCCACTCGGCGTCCTGAGCCTGAATATGAGCCGTATCTCTCAGCATTATTTCACACAGATCGCAGGTTGCGTCGGTTGCGTATATCTTTCCTCCAAAACCGTTCTTATACAAAAGGGGCAGCATACCGCTGTGATCAATATGCGCATGAGTTAAAAGCACAAAATCAAGTTCAGCGTCTTTTACGGGAAGATCCACATTTTCAAAGATATTCTTTCCCTGCTCCATACCGTAGTCGACTATGAATTTTTTACCGCAGGCTTCCACATAATGACAGCTTCCGGTAACCTCGTGATCCGCTCCGACGAAAATCAGCTTCATAACACCCCTCCTTACCATGGAACGCAATATAGTAACATCTATTTTATCATTATAGCACAGAGCAAAACAAATATATGCTTGTCACGGAGCAGCTTGTAGACAGCATATTTCATAATAAGATTAAAATTTATAAATACCGGCTTTAATTTTTTATTTGAATACAAGGCTTCGCTTGTCTATAATATTCGCATGTATTCAAATTTTTTGTACTTTGATCCGATCCCCAAAAAAATAAAGATATGCTCCGGCTCCGTTTTAAAAACGGCAGCCGTGGTTACAATGCTCATAGACCATGCGGGGGCGGGCTTATTATATTATATGATAATGCTGTCAAGGCTTCCCTTTAACCTTGATGCGGGATCGGCTTTTGTGATTTACAGAATAATGCGGCTTATAGGAAGATGCGCTTTTCCCATATACTGCTTTCTTTTGGTCGAAGGTCTTTTGCACTCGAAAAACAGACTTAAATACTCTCTCAGACTCCTTGCTTTTGCCCTTATTTCGGAAATCCCCTTTGATCTTGCCCTGTTTGCAGAAAAAGATTTTTCAGACAGAATAAATCCCTATGAAATATTGATCCACAGCAGAGCAAAAATACTTTCACATCAAAATGTATTTTTCACCCTGCTTACAGGTCTTATCGTTATTTGGATCTGCGACTTTTTTTATACCCTTGCCAAAAACTTATTACTCGAAAGAGTTCAAATAAAAAAAGATTACAGCGGAAAATATACCGTTCCCGTATATCTTGCTGCAACCCTGTTGTCATTTTCAGCAATATTCGCAGGCTGTATTTCAGCCGAAATAATTTGCTGCGATTACGGATACGGAGGAATACTCCTTATATCCGTTTTTTATCTGCTCAGAAAATCTAAAGCTTTGGCGGGAATTTCAGGATATGCGTACATATCATGGTATAACCCGTCAGAAATATTCGCCCTTCCGGGCTTTATACTTATTCTCTTATATAACGGTGAGCGGGGCTTCATAAAAAGTAATACTGCAAAATACTTTTTTTACGCCTTTTATCCCGCCCATCTGATCATAATATATCTTATAAGATCAATTATCCTGTAACTATTTCCACGTCCTTCTGCTGAAAAGCAGCATTATGGGTATAAATTCCAGACGCCCCGCCAGCATATCCATCGACAAAATAATTTTTGAAATTATACCGTAATCGGAATAGTTTCCGGTAGGTCCTACGATCCCCAGACCCGGACCTATATTATTAAGCGTTGCCGCAACCGCCGTCACATTTGTTTCAAAATCCTGTCCGTCAAAAGAGACGATTAAAAGAGACGCCAGATAGAAGGATATATATATCGCAGCATATGCCATGACAGCCTTGACCGTGGTTCCTTCCACCCTCTGATCGTCCATATAAACCTGCTTTACGCTCTTTCTGTGGGCGTTATATATAAGCTCATTTTTTATACGTCTTTGCATTATTATAAGTCTCGAAACCTTAAAGCCCCCGCCGGTAGATCCGGCACAGGCTCCGAGCAGCATAAGCATAAAAAGCATAGTTCTTGCATATTGAGGCCATATATCGAAATTAAGAGTCGCAAAGCCCGTCGTGGTCATAACGCTTGCAACCGTAAATATGGAATGATGAAACGCCTCAAGTGCGGTATCCGCATGATTATTTAAGAATACACCTATGGAAATAATTACTGAAGATCCGAACAATATAGCCAAATACCAGCGCATTTCCTCAAAATGAAAAGCTTCCTTATACTTCTTGGTAATAATAAAGTAATATACGGAAAAGTTGACGCCGCACAAAATCATAAAAACCGTAATAACTGTCTGCGACGATGCGGGAAGCGCATTTATCCCCTCATTACTTATGGAAAAGCCGCCCGTTCCGACCGTTGAAAAGGTATATGTTACGGACTCATACACCCCAAGCCCGGTAAGCATAAGAGCGCAGATTTCGGCTATCGTTATTCCGATGTATATATAATAAAGCGTTTTTGCTGTATTTTTCACCTTCGGAACAAACTTGCCAACCGTGGGACCGGGGCTTTCAGCACGCATAAGATGCATGGTGGAGCCTCCCGCAAGAGGAAGAACCGCCAGCATGAATACCAAAACCCCCATTCCCCCTATCCAATGGGTAAAGCAGCGCCAAAACATGGTGCTCTTGGACATTTCATCGACGCTCGTCATGATGCTTGCTCCGGTAGTGGTAAATCCGGACACGGTTTCAAAAAAAGCGTCTACAAAACTCGGTATCTCTCTGCTTATATAAAAAGGGAGTGCTCCGAACACACTTATTACTATCCATATAAGAGCCGTTATGACAAAGCCTTCCCTGGCGAAAAATGAATTTTCCTTGGGCTTGAAATGACAGCCTATAAAACTCACGACAATTACCGATAATGACAGCAATGCAAACAAGGCGGCTCTTGACCATTCCGAATAGATAAGCGCAACGACAAGCGGAAACAGCAGCAAAACGCCAAGTATCTCCAGAGACTTAAAAAGTACAAAACGTATCATTGAATAATTCATAGCTTAATCCGGTTCTTTACCTATCATCCAAAATATCGGAACACTCGTCAAAGCCTGAAAGCGTGGTGACTATTATGAGCCTGTCTCCCGCTTTTATTTTAGTATTTCCGCTTGGCGATATAGCTGTATTTTTTCTGATTATCGACGCAACCAAAACACCCTTTTTTATATTCATATCGGCAAGACGTATTCCCGCAATAGGAGCCGACTCTTTTATCAAAAATTCCAAAACCTCAGCCTTACCGTCATTTATAGGATAAAGCGCTTCTATATCAGAACCCATGGAATTGGACATTCCTCGAACAAACTGACTGATTATATGTGCCGTTATTTCTCTTATATCTATAACGCTGCCTACATTTAAAGTACCTATAAGCTCGTTGTAATGCACGTGATGAACAAGAGTTATCCGCTTCGCCTTAGACACCGTATTCGCATACATTGAAAGCATGATGTTTTCTTCATCTCTTTCTGTAAAAGCGGCAAAGGCTTCGACTCCTTCCAACCCCTCCTCCATAAGCATGTCTTTATCCACACCTGAGCCGTTTATTATGAGAGCCTCGGGGAGCAGCATGGACAGCTCCTTGGCCCTTGTCTTGCCGGCTTCAAAGATACGTACGTCAACTCCCATCGAAAGAAGCTGCTGCGCCAGATAAAAGCTGACGCTGCCTCCGCCTACTATCATTGCCGAGTGCACTCTGGACGACCTTACCTTTATCGCTCTGAAAAAATCCATCATCTGACCCGTAATTCCTATCAGGGTAATTTCATCGTCTTTTTCGGGAATAAAAGATCCGTCGGGAATAATGACCTCGTCTTTTCTTGAAACCACGCTGAAAAGAACATTAGCCTTTAAACGCTGTCTTATATTTATAAGCGTCTTTCCCACCAAAGGGCTGTTCTCATCTATTACTATTGTTACCATTTCAACCCTGCCTCTGGCAAAGCTCTCCACCCTTTTTGCTGATGGAAACTTTAAAAGTCTCATCGCCTCTCCGGCGGCGGCTTCCTCCGGATTGATAACCATGGACAATCCCAGCTCTTCCTTTATATACTCAACCTCCTGCTTATATACAGGGTTGCGCACTCTGGCTACGGTCCTGCAATCGCCTGCTTTATTGGCTATCAGACAGCAAAGCAGGTTAAGCTCGTCGAAATTGGTAACAGCTATCATAAGATTCGCTTCCTCAATCCCCGCCTCCTTCATTATGGAATAGCTGGCTGCATTTCCCGCTATTCCCATGACATCATACGTGTCAACCACTTCCTTTACCTTTGCAGGTTCAGAATCGATAACGGTAATATTATGGTCTTCCTTTACAAGCTGTTTGATTAGTGCGGTTCCTACCGAGCCGCAGCCCGCAACGATAATATTCATTTTTTATACAATTCCCATCTTTTTCAGCGTATCCTCTACGAAAACATGAGCCTTGAGCAGATCCTGCTTATCCGGATGAGTAGTGGCTACATCATAGGTTTCAAGCATACGCCTAAGCACATCATCCTCATATTCTCCTTTTGCCTCTTCATATTTCCGTCTTATTTCTCTGGGCATTTTTCCGAGACAGTAAAAAGAGCCCAAAAAATTATTATCACCCGGTATAAATGCCGATATGTTTTTTTCAAGCTTTTTGTAATAATGCTCCGAATCGTTAAGTCCGCAGGTTCCGAAAACGGCTATATGCTTTCCGTGAAGCGATAACAGCAGATCCATGATCTCAATTGAGCAGGTGGAATGATTCACCCAATAGCCCACAAAAAAAACATCTCCCGTTATGTCACCGTCGTATTTTTTTATATCGACTATTTTTTTGTCGTCATAGCCTATCGACTCGAAGATCTTCTCCGCGATAGTCTTTGTATTTCCTGTTTCAGATGCATAAATGACATTGAATTTCGCCATCAAATACTCCTCATTTACTCTAACAGCATAAAATCACGGGACAGCCTCCTCCGCAGCAGATCTGGCTTAGACATATCAAAGAGCACATATTCCTTACGCAGGACATATTCATCTCGGCAGGAT
Organism: uncultured Lachnospiraceae bacterium; assembly: GCA_963553525.1. Taxonomy (GTDB): domain Bacteria; phylum Bacillota; class Clostridia; order Lachnospirales; family Lachnospiraceae; genus Butyrivibrio. The sequence continues at coordinate 17,825 of CAUVOD010000016.1, forward strand.
AGCCGTACTTCACCCTCCTTGCCGTATATACGGTTTCACTGCGCTCAAGCTGCGATAACAGGCTTCTGTACATCATGTTGTCGGGTTCCATCAAAACGGCGGTTTTTGCATGGTCTCTCGCTCTTATATTATTTCCCGAATTGGCGTTTGCAACGGCGCTCAAATAATACCACCAGCCGTTTCTTTCCTCTATTGTGCCGAGTACGTTAAGCGCTTCGTTATATCTCCCCGACTGAATATAATTATATGCCGCCTTAAATCTTTCGGACGCTCCGCCGCCGAAATCGTACTGCCTGTAATATCCGCCGTAACCCGGATTTTTATAGCCTCCGAATGCAGCCTGATTCTGTTCCGGATTTTCACGCTCATGCATAATCTGCTCATACGCCTGCTGCACAAGCTTGAACATCTCTTCCGCCTTATCTTTGTTGGGATTATTGATATTGGCGTCCGGATGGTATTTTCTCGAAAGACTTCTATATGCTTTTTTTACTTCGTCATCGGTAGCCGTATTTGAGATACCTAGAATCTTATATGGATTTAACATAGCTTCACATTATAATGTAATCATGACTTATGAGCAACTTACATATTCTCATCATCTCTTTTACGGATTTTTTTATAAAATCCCGTCCACACGCCCGAGTAAATGACATTTCTCAATATATCCGAGTCTTCTATCAACGGCAGACCCTCAAATGCTTTTGCCGCCTCGGAAATCATCATTTTGAGCATGATCTCGCAATTTATTTCAAAATTTTCTCCGTCATCCATATACATTTTTTTTAGGGGATTATAGCTTCCTTTTCTTATATCATCCTCAATATCGTCAAAGGCATCCATTATATAGATAAACTTGCCCAGATAAAATCCGAATTTTCTAAGCCTCTCCTCCCACACATCCTTTTTGTATACAAAAAGCTCCGCCATAATCTCACCGAATAATCCGGCACACACATCTATATCCTTTTCGGAGTTTTTTTCATGATAATGAATTTGTTCCAAATTTCGTTTGCAAATATTCGCTTTTTCGTTATATTTATTTTCCGCCTTACTATAGCTTTTTTTCAAAAGCCTTGCATAAATCGCAGCCTTTTTACTCCTATCATCCTCTGCGTCGTCAAGCGCCTTGTAGTATGACAAAAGCACGTTCATTGCGGCTGCATATCCCGTATATTCATTTCTGATAATTTTACGCACGCTCAACGGATGAACCTCACAGCGTATAAGCTTTTGCAGGCTGTGAGGCTCATAAAGCGAAGTAAGAAAGATTCCGAGAAAGGTAAGATCATAGCTCAGGGTAATTTGAGAAAAATACTTATATTCATCATGAAGATCACGGCAGGTTCCGCAATAATATGCCCGATATTTCTCAAAGTCCTTAAGCTTAAGCTCTTTATCATTAACGACAATATAACCGAACATCAGGAAACCTTAAGAAATTTGTCACCGCATTTGGGACAGCGCACCTCAATCCTGCCCTTTCCTCTTGGAATACGTATTTTCTGACTGCAGACGGGGCATCTGTATATGTGATAATTTTTTCTTATCTGAAAATCGGATTTTAATCCGGAAAAGCAGCCGGTAAATTTTTTCAGCAGACTCAGATAAGCCTCATTCTCACGATACCTTGATGAAATATTCTTTGAGAATAATCTGAAATAAATATAAAAGAAAATAAAAAAAGGTACTGCATGGAATATTCTTATCCCAAAAATCCCTACTCTCACAAAAGAAGATACAACCGTTACTATGAGCCAAACTATCAACAGAAAGCGGGTAAAAGCGTCATAACCGTAGGTTATATACCTGCCCTTCATGAACTTGGCGATTTTTTGTTTTAAAGACGACATAAACTCCTCTGATACTAAAAAATATGTGCAAAAACAACCTAAACCCGAAGTCTTTAATGTAATAAGACTACGGGTTTATGATAAATTTTATTGCCGATAATTGCAATTAAGCCCATCTTAAAAGATATAAAATATATTTTAAAGTTCGAACTTCAGTCCGCATTATCCGGAAGTTCAAGGCTTCTTTTTGCATTAAGCTCCATGCACAGCTCAACAAATCTGTCCAAAGGAACATTTTGTATCTGTCTGTTTGAACCGCGTACATTTATAGATACGGTACGCTCAGCCGCTTCCTTGTCTCCAAGTACGATTATAAAAGGATCCTTATAATTCTTGTAGCGTTTAATTTTCTCTTTCATATTCGCATCGGAATAATCCGCCTCAACCGACACTCTTGCAGCCTTAAGCTTTCCTGCAACCTCTTTTGCATAATCGTTATGGCTTTCTCTTATAGGCACTATGCCTACCTGATAAGGAGAAAGCCAAAAAGGAAATGCGCCTTTGAAGTTTTCTATGAGTATAGCCATAAATCTCTCAATCGAACCGAAAATAGCTCTGTGAATAACTACCGGCTGCTTCTGAGAGCCGTCGGATGAGGTGTATTTAAGACCGAAATTGTGAGGAAGCTGGAAATCAAGCTGTATGGTTCCGCACTGCCACTCTCTGCCCAAAGCGTCCTTCATCTGAAGATCGATCTTGGGACCGTAGAATGCGCCGTCTCCCTCATTTATTTCATATCCGCCCTCTCCGTATTTTTTATCCAGTATTCTTTTAAGGGCAGCCTCAGCGTCATCCCAAACCTTGGGATCTCCCATAAAATCGTCAGGTCTTGTCGAAAACTCGGCTCTGTAAGTCACTCCGAGAGTATTGTAAATAGAGTCCGCCACTCTGAACACATCCTCTATTTCCTCTTCAATCTGCGACTCCATAACAAAAGTATGATCATCATCCTGTCTGAATTCCTGAACCCTGAGAAGTCCGTTCAGCTGACCGGATTTTTCTTTTCTGTGAAGAACATCCATTTCAGAAAACCGAATCGGAAGATCCTTATATGATCTGGTCTGTGATTTAAATACCATCATGGCATTAGGGCAGTTCATGGGCTTTGCCGAATATATTTCGGCTTCAGAAGCTTCCCTCATCTTAAAGGAACCGTTTTCATCCAGTATCAGCTGTCCGTTTTCATCACGCTCTATTTCGGGAATCACAAACATATTGCTTTGATAATGAGCCCAATGCCCGCTTATAAGATAAAGCTTTCTGTTGTTGAGCACGGGACCCGATATTTCCTGATAATCATGCTCATCCTGAATTTCTCTTGAAAAATCCAAAAGTCTGTTGTAAACCCTCCAGCCCCTCGGAAGCCAATACGGCATACCCGGAGCGGTTTCATCAAACATAAACAGCTCAAGCTGAGGTCCCAGCTTTTTGTGATCGCGCTCCTGGGCTTCCTTTACCAGCCTCAAATGCTCCTTCAGCTCGTCCTTGGAAGGATAAGCATAAAAATAAATTCTTTGAAGGGCGTCTTTTTTTTCATCCCCTCTCCAATACGCTCCGGATACGCTCTTAAGCTGAAAAGCGGCATTCATGAGCTCCAGAGAATTGTCGATGTGCGGTCCTCTGCAAAGATCCACATAATCATCTCCGGTATAATAAACCGTGAGCTTCTCCTCCTCGGGAAGATCCTGTATTATCTCGGTTTTGAATTTCTGATTCTTAAACATCTCAAGAGCTTCGGATCTTGATACCTCTTTACATATCCAATCTTCTTTTCTCTTGATAATTTCACGCATCTTGTCTTCTATCGTCTTGTAATCATCCGGAACCACCGCCCTCGGAAGCACAAAATCATAGTAAAAGCCGTCGTCGATCTGAGGTCCTATCGAATATTGAACATTTTCTTTTCCGAAAATTTCGATAACGGATTTTGCCATTATATGAGCCAGTGAATGCCTGTATACGCTTAAATAAAACTCTTTATCCTTTGCCATCTCCATCCCTCCTGTATCATCAGCAGATCAATTTATACAGAACAGCTTATTTCCCCCTGCCGTGACATTTCTTATATTTCTTTCCGCTTCCGCAGGGACACATATCGTTAGGCATAACCTTTCGGGTTTCTCTTTTAAAGGTTCCTGAATTGATTTGTTCCTTATACAGCTCCTTCCTTTTTTCCTCGTCAAAGATAGAGTCCCACTCACTTAGCCCGTAGAGCCAGTCCGCTTTTGCGGCAATCATATTCTTATAAAGCTTTTCTTTATCAAATAAAAGACTTACCTGCGTGTCCTTGTCCATTTCTTCAATGGGATTCGGATTTACAAGACTGTCGTTTATGCCGTCCAAAAAGCCCGTCATCTGCATAATTGTCATATCATATTTAGCGGCGAGCTCTTCCACACTTCCTTTAACCTCCGTATCCGGAGTCTTCAAAAGCTGCTCATATATTTTCTTTTCCTTAACAAAGTATTCTTCCCAAACAGCCTTTTGCTTTGCCGCATCCTCTTCCTGACTGTACGCCTTTATGCGCCATTCTTCCAGTAAACTCATTTTTCCTCCTAAATCAGATAAATAAACAGCCGAAAGTCCGTCTGCTTTTCAAATTTTTCCGTACGGAAATTTACGATTGCGGTAAATAAGCAAAAGCGATAAAATCCGTAACTGAATATTTTTTAAAATGCCGTATCCGCACAGTTTATCACACTAAAAACGTAAAATAAAGACAGCGTTAAATTTCTTTACTTTTTATATTATCTGTGCTAATGTACAAAGCAGTGACGTTTTATTAATTTCTTTTGTGGAGGTAACACAATGAACAAGGGTACTGTCAAGTGGTTCAACAACCAAAAGGGCTACGGCTTCATCTCCGACGAAGCCGGTAATGACGTATTCGTACATTATTCAGGACTTAACATGGAGGGATTCAAGTCTCTCGATGAAGGTCAGGCGGTTGAGTACGAAGTAGTCCAGGGTGAAAAAGGACCTCAGGCCGTAAACGTAAGCAAGGTTTGAGTTCAGCTTTGCGGGTCGTGATCTGATCAGCCTACTTGTCAAATTAATCAGAACTACCAAAGTGCCTGATTCTTGAATATAAATGATATTAGAGAACCGCAAATAAGTAGAATTGATTAATAAAGATCCGAAGCTTAAAGACTTCGGATCTTTTTTTATCGCTTCAGATTCGCCAACACTCTTATTTTATCTATTATTCCGGGTATTCTAAAAAAGACTTTTTCTTGATTTAGCGTAATCGAAAGCCGCTCTACGAAAAAAGAATACGGTGTCATACAAAAAATATCTGTAAATACGGAAATCGTCTTTACAGATATTTTTCAATACACCTTATCAAGCACGTGATGGGAATCGAACCCACCCTTTCGGCTTGGGAAGCCGATGTTCTACCGATGAACTACACGTGCATATACAGATTTTAATGAAGTTTTTGAACTTATATATCCTACCACTACCTTGATATAATATCAATTATTTTTACACTCATACTTATATTTATGTTTAAATCAACAGTTATATTTGCATGCTTTTCATTCATTTGCTAAAATACATCTTATTCAAAAACTTGGCAGTATGGAGGTGTCAGTTTGTCTTCTCTTGTAATTGATCCGCACTCTTTTGATAATGAAATAGCCTTCTGCAAGGTGGATAATATGAAAGCCAAACAGGAGCTTGAACGAATATTTCTTCGGCATCGCATATCCTACTTTGTGGAATGGGGCAAGGAGTCTTTTTTTCAAAAACTCTTTTCATCAAAAGACGGAAAAATCTCCTGTACCATAAGGATAAACAGAGCCGATTTTAATACGGCAAGAGAGCTTGTACGCGGTATAAGCGGCGTCAGAATAAGAAATATAGATAATGATGATCACGATGCGGTCAAGGATCTTGCGCGTAAAAAGAAATTAAAAGAAAATATAGAACGCAAAAAGCTTACAGAGCCGGTAATAAGAGAAACATCATCCAGACGCAGGGCGGATGAGAATGTCGTAAAAGGTCCGAAAATTTCAATAAGTTCAAGGCAAAAAAACGAAGCCCCAAAGCGAAGAACCTCAGACGAAAGATCGGGCAGAATCGGCAAAAAAAGGCGGTAACTATAAAATTTTCTCTAAGAGCTTGATTTATCTCTGTTTATAAAAAGCTTCAAATTTTACAGGCAAAGTATTATACTTTCCGCCACATTTATCCCGTCAAGCGCCGCACTCATAATGCCTCCCGCATATCCCGCTCCTTCTCCGCAGGGATATAGTCCTTTAACGTTTAAGGACTGGTAGTCTTTTCCCCTTGTTATTCTTATGGGTGAGCTGGTTCTTGATTCGACTCCGGCTAAAACGGTATCTTTTCCCGAAAAGCCTCTTATCTTTTTTTCAAAGGCGTCAAAAGCTTCAATAACCGCCTCATTTATAAAACCCGGATATATGCCGGAAAGATCGGCAAATTCATATTTTCCTCTGAAGCATTCGCCAAGCCTGTCATTTAAAAGGGTATCAACGACTTCATGACTTCTGTATTCACCCAGATATTGAATAGGGATTTTACCGTCTGCAAGCCCGTAAGCTTTTTCTTCAATTCTTCTCTGAAAATCAAGCCCGGAAAATATATACTTTCCTTCGAAATCTTCACTTCCTACCGCACATACAATGGCGCTGTTTGCAAAATAACCGTCTCTTTTGCTGTAACTCATCCCGTTTACACAGCTTCTTCCCTGCTCTGACGAAGCATTTACTATATAACCGCCGGGACACATGCAAAAGCTGTATACGCTTCTTGACGATGACGTCTGTGCGGTAAGCTTATATGAAGCGTTATTTAAGCCGCCTATTTCGGATTTTCCATATCTTGCAATATTTATCAGGCTTTGAGGGTGAGCCGCTCTGAAACCTACCGCAAAGGATTTTGGCTCTAAAAATATCTTTTCCCTGTCAAGCATTTCAAAGGTGTCTCTTGCACTGTGCCCTATCGCAAGGATCAGTCTGTCACTTTCTATATCTCCCCCGGAAGTCTCCACTCCTTCAACTCTTCCTTTTTGAATATTTATTTTGTTTAATTTACAGCCGAAACGAACCTCTCCTCCGTTTGATATTATTTCACTTCTGATAGACCTTACCACCTTCACAAGCACATCCGTACCTATATGCGGATCCGCCTCATAGAGAATGTTTTCATTTGCCCCGTGTTTTACAAATATCTTCAATATTTCCTTTAATTTACCGCTTTTATCTCCTATGGATGTATATAGCTTTCCGTCGGAAAAGGTTCCCGCTCCGCCCTCTCCGAACTGCACGTTGGAGTCCTCTAAAAGCAGTCCGTTTTCCCAAAATTTTTTTACATCCTGATATCTTTCATCTACACTCTTTCCTCTCTCGATCAAAACAGGAGAAAGTCCCGCCTTTGCAAGCATATAGGCGCAAAAAAGACCTGCGGGACCGCTTCCCGCAATTACCGGTCTTTTTTGAACCGCTCTATTCTTATCGGTATCAGGGAGCTTATACTCATTCACGGATATTGATCTGATGTTTGAGTTTCCAAGCCCCGATACGAAGTCCTCTTCTTTTTTTCCGCTGTCCGCAAAATCTGCAAGACTTACCTTTACCGTATATACATCAAAAATATCCGGCTTTTTTCTGGCATCAACGGAATGCTTTATTATATCAAAGGAAAATTTACATGAGGCTTTGAGCCTGAGCATGCCCGCTATCTTTTTGTATAATACGGCGTTTATATCCTTTTCAGCGCCGTCATGCCTTATTTTTATCTGAGAAATACTGATCATTATTCATTCCGCCGTTTTTTTGCAGATAGCTGCTTTTTATAAAGTCACAGGCTGCAGCCGCGCTTATCCACGCAAAACCGAGATTATATCCGCCGCATCTTCCGTTAACATCAAGAAGCTCTCCTATTATAAAAAGTCCTTTATATTTTTTTGTTTCAAAGCTTCTATTCATATCCGAAAGGCTTACTCCTCCCGCCGTAGCCTGCGCCTTTTGAAAATCGGCAGCTGCAGCTATATCTATTCTGAAGTTTTTATAGGACAGACACAGCCTCAAAAGCTCGGCATAAGTGATTTCTTTGATTTTTTTCGATTTATCGAAATTAAATCTCCTCAGCTGGATTTCATTGATATTGCTGTTGGATAAGCCGTTTAAAAATTCCGAAATATTTAAGTCCGGCTCCGATCTGAAACGATCTATTCTGTCTTTTATTAAATTTTCAAAATCCTTTTCTTCGATATACGGCAAAAGATCGAGCATCAAATAGGGCTTTTCTCTCCTTTCAAGGCTTCTTGCCGCCTCCTCGGAGAGCTGCAAAACGGGTATACCCGAAATGCTTCCCCTATTCAGCTGGACTTCTCCCTGCTCCTCCTGCAGCAGTTCATCTCCCGATATGAGCTTAACCTTAGCTTCAATCCTGATCCCCGCATCGGGAAAAAACATTCTTTTATCCGCTTCAAGGGAGCTGAGAGCCTGATATCTTTTTGAAGTTCTTATTCCGAGCCTTTCCGCAATATAATATCCGTCTCCCGTAGACAGAGTCGCTTTCGGACCCGACAACCCTCCGCAGGCCAATATGCAGATATTTCCGCAGTAATTTGCTCTATCGGTTCGTATCTCGAATATGCCTTCCTTATCAGAATAATCTATCGCCTTAAACTGGGTCCCGTATACTATTTCCGCTTTATTTTTAATGCTGTTTAAAAAAGCTTCCACGACCGTGGACGCCTGATCTGAAACAGGATATACATAGCCGTTCTCATTTTTTACAATGACTCCGAGTTCCCTGAACAGCCTTATGAGGTAAGCGGAATCATATTTTTCCAAAAGAGATTTTATAAATTCTCTCGAGTTGAAATTATAGTCATATACGTCGGTATTCAGATTAAAAAGATTAGCTCTTCCGTTCCCCGTTATGGAAAGCTTTTTCCCGCAAACAGTATTTTTTTCAATGATCAGAATTTTAAGCTTAAGCTTTGACAATAAATGCGCCGACATAAGACCCGCCGCGCCCGCTCCGACTATGATTACGTCATATACGCTCCTCATTTATTTTATGCCTCTTGTGGATATGCTCTCGAACAGCCTTCCTCCGGGAATAGCCATAAGCTCATTTTTTTCAAAGCCCCTGCTAAGAGACATCAGGATCAGATAAATTAAGGATCCTGCCACGATACAGGCAAAGGTGGTGGGAATTTCTCCTATGATATATCTTAAACGCATTGACGCAAAATAAGTTATAAGACCCGTTATTGTCGAAGCATATACAGGCTTTATAATCGTAGTGAGCAAACGATATTTTTTCATCGAAAATAAAGTTTTAAGCATAACAATTCCGATAATCACAAATATGATCAACGAGATCATAAACCCTATAACAGTTCCCAAAGTCCCGAGCTTTAAAACCGAAGTAGATATAAACGCCGCAGCTATACCCGGGATCATCCCCAGAATCGCACATATAAAAAGGGGAAGCTGTCTTTTAGTTATAACAAATATTATAGCTATACTTACGGAAAATGATATTAAGGTACTTGCAAGTCCTCCAACAAGAAGCATGAGCTGCGCCGAAGGGTCGGGAATAAGAAATAAGCCGCCTTCAATAAGATGAGACAACGCCATTATCAGGGCGCTGACCGGAAAGCATAAGGCAGCTTGAAGCCTGAGTATATGATAAAATTTAAAATCGGCATTCTTATCTATTTTTTCTTCACCGTAGCCTATATCATAGCTTTTTGATATGAACGGAAAAGCGCACAGTATGCCGAAAACGAAAACAAACGGCAGATAGTGTCCGAATAAAAGCCCTATCCCCTTTACAGCTCCCGTGTCTTTAGATGAATATTCCATGGAATATACCGCCGATAAAAGCAGGATCAGAACGGAAGGAAAGGCTGAAGCGGTCATTTCCAATACCTGCGGCCTGTAAAAAAGCACCTTATCTCCGAGGTATCTGGGCTTGCCTGTTTCATTCAGAGGCTTAAGCCTGTTAAGTGTGTAAAATCTTCCGATCAAAAGCACAATAAAAGCAGCCGCATCGGCAGCTAAAATCCCTATAAAAGCATACATTGCCGCATATGCGCCCTCACATTCGCCCGTATACAGCAAGGCGTCAAGCTCTCTTCCCCGAGAAGCTCCGATCAGGCTTAACACCGTAGAAAGAACAAGCGACAAAATAAATCTTAACATATCGGCTGCAGCAACTATTCTTTTCTTGCCCATACCGTGGATAAAGCCCTCAAGCACGGATTCGACTCCTACAAGAACGAGATTTACAGCAAGAATATATATAGGAAGCCTGCCCTTTACGCTTCCTGATATCGAATATGCCATATCTCTGCCGAATACAAACAGCAGGGCTGCAATTATTACAAGAGGTACAGCGGACTTTGCAAGCACTGAAATGCTCCATTCATCGGCATTGATATAAAATTCGTTTTTTCTGTACATTCTGACAATGCGCTTAACTCTGTTTCTTCCGCAGAACATATATATGGAATATATCAAAAAATAAAAGCAAAGAGAAAATCCCGCCATGCCTGCCGCAGTATCTCCACACATGGCTGCGAGAATATGAGCTATGATAAAAAGAGCGGCTGTTTGCAGCAGCATTACGGCTGTAAGCGAATGATCCCTTATTTTTTCAGTTTTATCCTTCATACCGTATCCCTTGTAATCGAAAGAGCGCTTAACGCTTTTTCCTGCTTTTCCTCCATTACCCTTGCGTCCTCTTCATTTTCATGGTCATATCCGCAAAGATGAAGAATTGAATGAGCTGTCAAAAAGGCAAATTCTCTTTTTTCGGAATGTCCGTATTCCTCAGCCTGAGTTTTGACCTTTGTTCCGTTTAATATTATATCCCCAAGCCATACCGTATCGGTATCCTTATCCACTATTCCCGCCATATTCAAATCAATGCTTTCAAAATCGGCGGGCTTTTCAAATGAAAATGAAGGAAATGAAAGTACATCCGTCGGAGCGTCAATCCCTCTGTTTTCCCTATTTATCTCCCGAATAGCTTCATTATCGGTAACGGTCATATCGATACTTACTTCAAAGGGAATACTTTCATTTCTTAACACCTCCTCGGCAACAGCTCTTGCAACCTCCTCAATATCAAAAGAAAATTTTGCCCCCGTCTCATTTTCAACGAAGAAAATCATAATACAGCTTCTCCTTTTTAAGTGCGGCTGAAAGCTTGTCATACTCTTTCAGTGTTATGCTGCTTTCATTAAAATCATAATTTTCAAGCTTGGAATTTAAAATTCTGTCTATAACGTCGCTGTAATTAACCTGAGCGTCCTTATTTTTACTGAATATGTCGGTAAGAGACAGCACCAGCTCCTCACACAGTCTTACTATTGTAGCCTCCTTGCTTCTTGGGCTCTTTCCCTTATCCATCTCATATTCGTAAAGCAGCTCTCTTGATTTTTTCGGAAAATCAAAATCCTTGTAATAATGCTTTATATCATCCCAACTGTTTTTCTTCTCGTCAAGACAGCCTATTCCCTTATAATAAGCCAGGCTTTTAACAGGCGGGCCTTCTATTCCTATGCACTCCGCCGCTTTTTCCGAAAGATATGCCACATGCAGAGACTTATAATACTCCGCCTCATTTTTACTCCTTATCGCCGCCATGAGTGGAAACTCAGGATCATTTATTTCCATATATCTTTGGGTGTCAAGGTTAAGAACGGATGATGAAAACCATGAATATATCAGCAAAAGACAAAAGCCCGATATGAAAGTATTGATTATGGGTAAAACAAAGAGCTCAAACTTAACCTCACCGTGAACTGAAACAAAGTGAAAAAGCATAAAGGAAAACGCCTGTACAAAGACACAGCAGACTGCTGACGTAACTACTTTAAATTCTTTATCAAGATCGCTGAAAATATATATTGCCGCACAGCCCGAAACCATATATACGAAAAACAGCTGACCCCCTCCCTCTCCCGCCATGAGACAGTTTAAGAAGAGCAGCAGACTTCCGGCAAAAAATCCCGTAGAGGCGGATGAAAAGAGCGAAAGCAGGACATATATGATCATATAAGACCAAATAAGCGGATCAAGAAGCTGCATAACAAAGCTTACTGCAAGGCAAAATAAATATGCCGTAAAAAAGCCCGCTGCGGAAGAAGAATTGTTATATGAAAGCAAGCCCTTCCTATTTTGTATTTCATATACAAAAGCAAGTATCAAAGATCCGAAAACGGCAGTTGCCTCGCATACCACAAGCCTTTCCTGTCCACCTCCCGAAAATAGTAAACAGAGCAGTATCTCTATTCCGGTAGCAGCCACAATAAAAGTATATAGTATATATCTTCGATTTGACTTATTTTCCATGTTTTCCATTTAGCGCTTTACTCTTCCTTTGCTGCATTTTATTTTCATACACTTCGTATGCCTTTACGATTTTCTGCACAAGGGGATGTCTTACAACATCGGCATTTGTCAAAGTGCATATTGAAATATCTTCTATTCCCTTAAGCACCTTTTCGGCAATGTCAAGCCCCGACACCGTTCCGTGCGGAAGATCCTTTTGTGTTTTATCCCCCGTTATAACAGCCTTGGAGCCGAAGCCTATACGGGTCAAAAACATTTTCATCTGAGCGGGAGACGTGTTTTGAGCCTCGTCAAGAATAATATAAGCGTTGTCAAGAGTTCTGCCCCTCATATACGCCAAAGGAGCAACCTCTATAAGTCCCTTTTCACTGTTTTTAAGGAAATTTTCCACACCCATTATCTGATAAAGAGCGTCATATAAAGGTCTTAAATAGGGGTCTACTTTGCTCTGCAGATCTCCCGGCAGAAAGCCCAGCTTTTCTCCCGCTTCAATTGCGGGTCTGGTTAAAATTATTCTTGAAACCTCTTCCCTTTGAAACGCCGTTATCGCAAGAGCCATGGCGAGGTAAGTTTTTCCCGTTCCGGCAGGTCCCAGCCCGAATACCACAGTATTTTTACGCATTGCGTCAACATAAGCCTTTTGACCTATTGTTTTCGGCTTTACCGGTCTTCCGTTTACGGTATGACATATCACGTCCGAATCCAAATCGACGAGAATATTTTCGCTTTTATTATCCGTATTATCAGTCAAAGAAATCGCATAATTCACATTCTGCTCCTCAACGGTTCCCCTGTTATCCACAATGCCCATCAATCTCTTTATTACCAGAAGCGCTTTGTCGGTCTGATCTCCCTTGATATGCAGTACTCCGTTTCTGTCAAATATGTCCACGGAATATTCTTTTTCGATCTTTTTTAAAAAAACATCATTGCCGCCGAACAAATTCTGCATCTGATCAACGGACAAGCTTAAGCTTGCTTCATTTTTTATCATTTATGATAAGGTTCTCCACTTCTTATTTTAAAGCTTCTGTATATCTGTTCCAATAAAATCACTCTTGCAAGCTGATGAGGAAACGTAAGGTCGGAAAAGCTCACTTTTTCATCAGCCCTTTTTACAACGGCTTCGGATAAGCCGAGCGATCCTCCTATTGCAAAAGCTATTCTTCCGTCCCCGCTTGACTGAATTTTTTCTATATGAGATGAAAGCCTCTCCGATGTATATTTTTTCCCGTCTATGGTAAGCGCTATAAGGTAGGTATTATCCGGTAATTTTGATAAAAGCTTTTCTCCCTCCTTATCCTTCACCTTTTGCTTTTGCGCTTCCGAAAGATTTTCCGCAGCCTTTTCATCCTGTACCTGCTCTATTTTCAGATCACAATAGGCGGAGAGTCTTTTTGAATATTCATCCGCGGCATCTTTCCAATATTTTTCTTTTAATTTTCCTACGCAAAGTATCGTTATCGGACGCATATCAACAAAATCAGTCTATTGCCATCAAAATGTATTTGCCCTGAGAATCATAGCCCAGTCTTCTGGTCAATCCCGAGTCGGTATTAACCGCATATAAAAGTCCCGTAGCCGTACCGTTATTATATTCTTTTATAAAATAAAATTCTCCGTCATTTCCGATTACGATTATATCCTCAACCGCAAAGCTCATTGTGCTTTGTAAATAGGATTTCTCCTTTAACGTTGCTTTTACGCTCTCTATCGCAGCCTCAGCCGAAACATGCCTTTCTATGGTCAGAATATAATTTCTCCTCACAATTTCCGACATGTTTCCCTTATTATCAAAGCAGGCAAAATTAAAATAACTCTCCCCCTCGGGCATTTCTATAGGTCCTGTGTAAACCGTGGACATCTCATTTACCGTCATATCCTTGCCGACGGAATATCTTATTACCAGCTCTTCGTCCGCAACACAGACAATTTTGGTCTTTTTGTTGTATGTTCCGCTCGCCTGAGCTATCTTGGGCTCCTCAAGAGGCTTGGCATTGATAACATACTCACAGCTCGCAATGTCGCTTTCATAGCCGTTCTCCGATACGAACAGAGCTTTAATTATATACTTTTCAGGTTCGGATATCTTTATTTTGCCTCTATATTTTGAGGAGTTTTTCGTAGGGACGGAACCGTCAGTCGTATAAAAAATCTCTCCGTTTCCGGGTGCAGCTATGGTAACCTCCACGCCTCCTTCATATTCTCCGCCTGCAGGCTGTATTACCGGCATTGCGGGAATGTTTCCGGCATAGCTCTCCTTTATATCCTCAAAAGGACTTCTTTCCAGCAGCGACTTTAAAAGATCCATAGCGCCCCGTTCATAATAAATTGCCGCCATCATGCTGAACGCCTGCCTGCTTTCATCCTCCGTATATGCCGCGGAATTTATTATCTTATACAGCTCCTGTATAGCGCCCTCGGTATCTTCCGCTTCCAATTTGTACGACGCCAGAAGCAGTATTATTTCTCCGTTTTCGGGAAATTTCTTCTCGGCATTTTCCAATTTTTCAATAGCCGCCGCATTATCTCCCGATAAATAAGCGGAATTAGCCATATTTACATAATATGAGACATCCTTTTGCCGGAAAGCAACCCTAAGCAATATGATAACTGAAATAAGCACAAAGATGACCGCTGTAAAAAGAATAATCCTTTTATTGGAGAACCCGTCCTTCTTTGAACGATATCTGTTTTTATTTAAGCTTTTTCCTCCGGTTCTTTCCGGCCTTAAAGACCGCTCTGCATCTTTCTCCGAGTCAAAGTCCTTTGAAGAACCTATTTTATTTGCAAGAGTTGCAAGAGTGCTGTCAATTTCAGCTTCAATCTCCGGTTCAAATTCGGGTACAAGCTTAAATTCCCGCCCGCAATAACCGCAGTACACGAAGCCTTCCGGAACTTCATTTCCGCATTCAGGACATTTCATCTTCCTCTACCCTTTCCGATTTGATAAGCTGTTCAAATTCATCCATAGTCATAAGTACACGTCTCGGTTTAGTTCCCTCTTCCTCGCCGACCACTCCGGCTTCACAAAGCTGATCCATAATGCGGGCTGCCCTGTTAAAGCCTATCTTGAGTACACGCTGCAAATTGCCTATTGAGGCCTTTTCCTTGCCTATTATAAATCTTCCCGCCTTTTCAAAATATTCATCCGTTGAAGATCCCGAAGAGGAAGAACTGTCCCTGTCATCCTTTATTACAGCCTTTGCCACATGCTCAGCCGCCTGCGCATCGTACTCCACAGGCTTTTGTTTCTTGATAAATTCGGTAATTGTCTGTATCTCCTCATCTGAAACAAAGGCTCCCTGTACCCTTATCGGCTTTGAATAGTTTTGAGGGAAAAACAGCATATCTCCCTTCCCTAAAAGCTTTTCCGCTCCGTTCATATCAAGTATTGTACGCGAATCGACACCTGACGATACGGCAAAGGCTATTCTGCTCGGCATATTCGCCTTGATAAGCCCCGTTATTACATCAACGGAAGGTCTTTGAGTTGCGATAATAAGATGAATACCCGCCGCACGAGCCAGCTGGGCAAGCCTTGCTATTGCGGTTTCAACATCGCTCTTTGCAACCATCATGAGGTCGGCAAGCTCATCAACTATCAGTACAATCTGAGGAAGCTTTTTAAGCTCGCCCTCCCTGTCATCCATAGCCACATATCTGTTGTAGCCGGCAAGATCTCTTACTTCAGCCTCCGCAAACATCCTGTAACGCTTTTCCATCTCGGCAACAGCCCAGTTTAAAGCGCCCGCCGCCTTTTTAGGATCTGTGACGACAGGTATCAGCATATGGGGTATGCCGTTATACATACTCAGCTCGACAACCTTGGGGTCAATCATTATCAGTTTAACATTTGCAGGATCCGCCTTATAGAGTATGCTGAGTATGAGAGTGTTGATACATACCGACTTGCCGCTCCCCGTAGATCCTGCAATAAGCAGATGCGGCATCTTTGCAATATCCGTTACTATCGTTTCACCGCCTATATCCTTGCCGAGAGCAAAGCTTAAGTTCGACTTGGAGTCCTTATATTTAGGACTTTCAAGCAATTCTCTAAGTGTAACCGTTATATTTTCGGCATTCGGAACCTCTATTCCGACCGCAACCTTTCCCGGAATGGGGGCTTCTATTCTTATGTCGGTCGCCGCAAGATTGAGCTTAATATCGTCGGTAAGATTGATAATGCGGGACACCTTAACACCTATATCGGGCTGAAGTTCATATCTTGTTACCGAAGGACCCTGACTGTAATTTACAACCCTTGCATTTACCCCGAAGGTCTTTAATATCTTCTCAAGTCTTTCCGCAGTTTCCTTTAATACAGACTCTCCGTTATCACCGTTTCTGACCTCGGGCCGCTTTAAAAACGACAGCTCCGGCAGCCTATAAGAAACGGATTTTTCCTTATCCTCCCGCATAGCGTCATCTTGATGTGCTGCTTCCGCAGGCTTTATCGTATCCGTATCTACCGTCATTGAGGTCTCCAACACTTGTGGAGCCTCATGCTCTTTTTCCATATCTTCACTATTAAGCGGCTTCGAGCCCTTGTCATTCGTACGGATACTATCTTCCTCATCAAGCGCTTCCGCATCTCCGCTTAAATCTTCAATATTTATTCCTGAATCAATCTTATATATATCTTCCGTATTTTCAGAAAACGAAGTCTTACCGCCTGTTTCGGTATTTTCTGAAATTTCTCCCGTATCAAACTCAGCCGTGTCTTTGCTTATGTCCGCTCCGCTTACATTTTCCGCATTTATAGCTGCGCCAGTACCATGTATAGATTCAGGCTTTGAATTTTCTTCTGTAACCTCGTTTACAGAATCGGAAGACTCAGCCGGCTTTTCAAGCCCCGATTTGTAATGAGGCTGTGCTTCCGCTCCGTTCCCGCCTTCTTTTACCCGAATCGCTTCCGCTTTTGAAGCGTAAGGCAGCTCTCCTCTTATAAGCCCCTCTCCCGCAGAGGCATTGTTGTACGAAGTCTCATTAAACTCACCATCCTCTCTCGGGAATGTATATATTATTTCATGCAGCTCGTCACTGTAATTCAAACTGACAGCAGACTCATTATCAATAACGGATTTATTATAATCGGAATAAGTATCGATTTTCTGAGATTGTTCTAATGCTGCGTTCGATTTATCCTCTTCAACCGCATTCGTCAGATCGGTGGCAAAGGTGACTCCGTTTAATTTACTGTCCGTTCTTAGAGCTTTTTCAGCCATCCGGTCGTCTTCAAGCTTCTTTCTTTGCTTTTCCTCTTCTAAAAGCCTTCTTTTTTCTTCTCTTTCCGATTTGACCCTCTCCCTTTCGATGCTTGCAATTTCACGATTCGACCGTCTCTTTTCCATGAACTGCCTGTAATCTTCACCGGCATGCTCCATGACGGATTTTGATCCGCTTTTTATGCCGCTGATAAAAGATCTGTCCGTAAGAATAACGAGACCTATCATCATCAAAACCGATATCAGCAGTACGGTACCGGTCATTGAAATATATCTGAAAAGAAGTCTCCCTGCTATTGCCGCGACTATACCGGCTCCGGAGCGCTTTTCCGCAAAGCCTTTAAATATTATAACCGGATTAAGAGCGTCAGCTCCGCCTTTAATCCCTCCGGTAAATATATCTATAATTATCCCGCACATAAAAAATAAAGAATATGCGGCAGCCAGCTTTCTCACAGCCGTAAAGCTTCCTGAATTTGAAATATAAAATAATGTCGCAAACGCAATAAAAACCGGAGCCATGTAAGCTCTAAGCCCGAATATTCCGAACATAAGTCCTGAAAAAAAGCCGCCTATGATACCGCCAAAGCCGAAATTGCACAAAAATAAAAAAACGGTAGCGGCTAAAAGCACAATGCTTATTACCTCATCCCTTAATCTGTATTCACTTTTAATATTTTTCTTGGTATTTTCCGATTTTTTTGCGGTTTTTTTCGTCGTTTTCTTTACTGCCATAATATCTTTTTTCCCTTTTTTTACAAATGTTTAGTATACCATTTTTTTGCCCCTTATGCTATACTGGCGTGGACTCAGAACCGTCACCGATGAAAGGATTTTAAATGGAATTTAAACAAGTTGCAGAAACCGGATCTCTAAAACAGGTCGGAAGTCAGACCAGAGTTTCACTCAGAATTCGTGATGTTGCGGATAAGTGCAAATTAGTTAAAACCGATAACGGTTTAAAAATTGAATGCGACTATATGGGCCCCAATGCCGGCTCATATTTACAATACATAGAAAAGCACAGAGAACAGCTTACCCAATATCTCATCAATCCCGATATTGCGGATTTTTATGAATGGCTCGAAGCGTCTCACCAGACGATGGACACCTTGAAGCGCCACGAAAAAGAATATCTCATACTCTATGTAAATTTTGACATTGATACCATGATTATGGAAACGGGCATCTCGGATGAAAATATCACCATGAAGCTTGGAGCTCCGCTGATTCATATAGATGTAAGCAGCGTAAGCAGAAATGAATTCAAGCTGCGCATTTACAATATGCTGCTCCTTGCAGATGAGATAGCCGTAGCCATGGGAAATTCGGATCTCAGGCAGATGTCACAGATCAACATGGTCAAAACCTATCTTTCACAAATTTATGACAAGTACAACCGGGGAATAAATCCGGAAGACTATTGATTTTAATATGTCCTTAAATTCGGATTGCGGCGTCAAACGCCGCAATCTTTTTTTATCAAACCTATTAAGCGTCCATCTGATACATACGGCATAAATATTCGTATTCCTGATTTATCGTAATCAAAGTTCTTTTATCACCGCACAGGTTGTCCGGATGATATATCTTAATAAGATCTCTGTATCTTTTCTTTACGGACAGAGGAGAATTGACACCCACAAAGAAGCTGTCTCCGCCGGCGATATATCTCTCAGCGCCTATGCTTCTTTCTTTTTCAAGCTGTTCTCTCTCCTTTTCAAGAGCCTGCCTGTCTTCTTCAAGCTGTTCATATGCGGTTCTAAGCATATCAAGCTTCTGATCGGCAAGGTCTTCCTTTTCCCAAAGAGCTTCCCTCTCTCTGTCAAGGCGGCTCATTGTACGTCTTTTATCTTCAATGAACTTATCTCTTTCCTTATGAAGAGCTTCCCTGCGCTCATCAAGACTTCTTTTCTGATTTTCCAGTTTACAGTTTTCCTTGAAAAGCCATAAACGAAGCTCTCCCAGCTCATCTTCATCACTTTCAAGAATTTTACTCTCAATCTCTTTGAGTTTTTCTTCCGATATTTCCACCCCGACAGTTCTCCTTTACTCTTCAATATCTTCCCGAGTTTCTTCCTTTTTATCCCCGAAGGCTATATCTTTAGCCTTGTCCTTTTGTATATCCGGAGCCTTTCCGGTGAAGCGATCAACCATATCCGGAACCATATCAAGAATCTTGCTTAACGCATCGGTATTTTTAACATTTATGAGTCTTGTGTGACCGTCTTTAATCAATAAAACAGCCGAGGGCGTCATTTTGGCGGCAAAGCCCCCGCTGCCGTTTCTCTTATTCTCCGTGCCTCCCGCACCTGCTCCCATACCGAAGCTCACATCCACGAGCGGAATAATATAGGTATCCCCGATCTGCGTGGCATCCCCTATTACCGTATGAGAATCCATAATGCCGTCCATACCCTTTAACAGGGACGTAACCACCGTATTAAAATCATACTGTGCCATTAAAACACCTTCCGTTTATATTGATTTTGCATAATTAAAACGATTTATGAACCTTCGCACATCTTTATTGAAATATACCTTCGCAAAAGAAAGCAAAATTCTAAAAATCGTTATTCTTCCCTTAAGCTTTAAATCTAAAGCCAATATCTCTTTATCAAAATCAGAATACGCCTCAATAAAACCGCCGGTATAAGGATACAGCACACCCAAAACTCCCTCCGAATATGCAGTCAAAGCGGGATCTCCCGTTCCGTATACAAGCTTAATGTTACAGCTCCTCGGCTTAAGCGCTCTCAGTATTTTTCCGAGTTCTCCTAATATAATGACCCTTGCCCTATCAAATATTTCAGATGTAAATAAACTATAAAACGTAGATATTTTATCATAGATACGTGATATTGTATACCGGATTTTCAAAAACACTTCGTACGGTGCGCAGAAAATTTTACTCAAAAAAGAAAATACCTTTATCATAAATTCTATGAACCCGCTTATTTTAGGATCTTCCAAATCCTCAAATACGGCTTCTTCATGAATTTCTTCATCCGCATTTTCAGATTTTACAGACTCTTTTTCATCATCAGGGATTGTATCCATTTCAGTTATATTTTCAGTTTCTTCGCTTGCCGTATTTATTTCACCGCCGCCATCAGAATTTTCTTCCGACTTTTCTTCGGACTTTTTTTTCCTCTTATCCTTTTCGGCAGATGTTCTATTTTTTTCTTTTTTAGGAAAAATCGTAACCCATGCAGCCTTGACGCAAGAGGAAATAACCTCGCCGTCATCATCCTCAGCCTTATATATTACGCAGGCTCTTACCAATGAAAACAGCCAATGCACATATAATTTTCCGAAGCTGTTTTTTTGAATATAAGAAAAGTCTTCCTTTTCAAAATCCGTTTCGGGAATATTGATTTTAAGCTCGAATCTTACGGGCACGAAGAGAATGATCAACAGCAAAATAAGAGCTAAAGCCAATATAAGCGCTATTGTTATTCCGGTAATTTTAAGAATCAACAATGCAAGCGCCATATCAGTTCCCCACCGCACTTTCTTCGGAATCAAGATACTCCTTTATTTTCCCGGTATAGCCCGCTTTTATAGCCTCATCGGATATTTTGACAAGCATATCCATAGCGGAGCTTACGCTGCTGCATACGGCATATACCTTTACGGGATTTTCGCTGAAATACTTATTGGTGATATTGGAGCTTTTTTGAATTGCAAGCTTTTCATGACTTCCCTGAGCGGAAGTTATCAGATAAATTCCGGGTATACGAACTCCAAGAACAAGCTTTTTCTTTATATCCTCAAGCTCTTCTATATTTTCATCC
>CAUVOD010000017.1:0-38782 GCA_963553525.1 uncultured Lachnospiraceae bacterium
TTATTTACAAGGCTTCGGAGGGGTTTTCATCAACACGTTTTGTCCTATAACTCACAAATTTTAAAATCTATTACCGCTTCCAAGCATAAAAAGACGCACATATTCTCCTTCAAGAGAATTGTGCGTCTTCATGACCGTCTATATAAAAATATCGAACTATGTGCTTCTGCACGGTAAAAAGGCAGCTTCAACCGCCAATAATAATCCTACTTTATAAGGACAAGCCTGTCAAATAATTTTGACGCTTATTTATGAATTTAATCAGAAGTAAGCGCTTAAGATTTTCATAAGGGGCTTGAAAATCAAGCTTCAGGCTGTGAAAAATCTATTACCGGCTGATCGGGAGCCGAACATTTTTTAACCTCCGTCGCTTTCAAAATCGGACCCTCCCCCTTGTATTCCTTTACAAAGCCCCTGTCAACCCTTGCGGTTACTTCCACCCAGTCTTTATCCTTTAAGCTTTCGGCTTTTTTATAATCGGTTACAAATCCTAAAAACTGCATATCGTTGGCACAGCAGGTCATTGCCATGCGTCCCGGGACGAATCTGTCCTTGGGAAAACCCTTGGGCTTGAGAACCATACCCTTAAATTTAACATTTTTTCCCTCATATCTGTCCAAATTTTCCAAAGCGTCGAGATAAAACATACCGAAACCGAAATTATTAAGCTCTATCGGATCGGAATTAAGATCAAAGGGCAGATCTTCGTCGAGTGTAATATTCACCTCACCGTTTTCATCCTCAAATACAATTTCAGCCTGCTGATTGATCGCTTTTACATTGCGTTTATATGAGGCGAGCTCTTTTTCATCGATCCCGTCGCAACGGTTAAACATAACAAGCTCCGAATTTCTGAGCTGTTCCGCCAAAAGAGACTTCATATTGTTGAAATACATAGGGAATGTCGAAGCGTCTATTATCGTTATCTGCTGTTCAAGGTTCCATATTTTTGGAAGTTTAAGCTCTTTAAAATCCCACATTCCGTTGTATTCTATAAGAATGCGAACGGGAGCATGTTCCTTATCAAGCTCTTCAAGCTTCTCTACCGTAAAATCGGCTTCATCCTCTATATCGACAAGAATTATATTATTTTCCTTTAGAAGCCTGTCTCCATACTCCTCGTCTCCTTCTTCACATCTTACAAGAAGAGTTTTTCCCTCCGCCTTAAAATACGGCTGGCTCAGCGTATATCTGAAAAAGCTCGTCTTGCCGCTGTCAAGAAATCCGTTAATGACGTAAGTCGGTTTAGTCTGCATTTTTATATCCTCTTATGCCTAAAATCATTTTTCTCTGAAAAGCTTTTCCAATGCTTCTTCATTGAGCTTTGAGCCTATTACAACTATCTTCCCCGTAACATCCGCAGCAGCACCGCACCTTACCTGAGTTTCCTCGGGAACATGGTCAAATTCAATCCAGCTTCCGCTTTCATCCTGAACAATTCCCTTTGCCCTCAAAACCATACCGTAGACCTTTTCATCTTCAAGAGAAGCTATCAGTTTTTTTATTGTCTCTGCGGAATATCTGTGAGGTGTTTCCATGCCCCAGCTTCCGAAAACCTCTTCCGCTGAGTGTCCGTGATGATGGTGATGATGGTCATGTGTATTATGAACTATTACTCCATCTTCATCATGATGGTGATGTCCTTCTCCGTGGCAGCACTCATGGTCTTCATCATGATGATGTCCTCTTCCGTGGCAGCATTCATGGTCTTCATCATGATGATGGTGATGTCCTTCTCCGTGGCAGCATTCATGGTCTTCATCATGATGATGGTGATGTCCTTCTCCGTGATGATGACAGCTGCACTCGGGATCGTCGCACTCTTCCTCATTATATGCGGCAACCGCCTCAGCCATTATTTCCGCAGCAAGATCTCTTGTCCCTTCAAGAGTATTTAGAATTTCTTTTCCGCCGAGCTCTTCAATCGGGGTGGTAATTATGGTAGCCTTTTTATTATATGAGCGTATTAAATCAACGGTTTCTTCAATCTTTGACTGATCAGCCTTGTCGGTTCTCGTGAGTATGACGGTTCCCGCATTCTCAAGCTGATCCGTTATAAATTCTCCGAAGTTCTTTATATATGACTTCGCCTTAATGCAGTCGATAACGGTAGCCGCCGCATTAAGCTCCATATTGCCGGTTTTATCAGCCACATTTTTTATCGCATTCATGACATCGGACAGTTTGCCGACTCCTGACGGCTCAATAATAATTCTCTCAGGCTCATAATCCGTCATGACTTGTTGTAGTGAAGCGTCAAAATCTCCTACCAGAGAGCAGCAGATACAGCCCGCATTCATTTCACGTATTTCTATCCCTGCCTGCTTGAGAAAACCGCCGTCAATACCGATTTCTCCAAATTCATTTTCTATCAGTACAACCTTGCTTCCCGTAAGGGCATCCTTCAAAAGCTTCTTTATAAGAGTTGTTTTTCCGGCTCCCAAAAAGCCTGATATAACGTCAACCTTGGTATTCATTCAATAAACTTCCTTTCAAAATTTTATTATGCATACGACTTTGCACAAGGCACATTATAGCACAGACCCTTATTCGGTGTTAGTAAAGATATATGATAGAATTTATTAACATACTATGTCTTTTATAAATATCGTGTTTATAATACCGTGTCTTGATACAAAAGGCTTTTAGATATCAGTGAGCCAGATTTACCACCTCATAGCTGACGGTATGAACACTTTCAACCCCCGACGTTCTGTCTCTTACGGTAACGTCACAATTATAAATTCCTCTGTGACAGGCTGTGATTTGCTGAGTATTATTTTCTCCCGATATGATACCTCCCTCGGACGTATTCCATGAAAAGGCTATCAGATCAAGTCCGGCTTCCAAATCCGAGCAGTTTATGTACAGTACGCAGGTTTCTCTGCCGGGCTTGGGATTTGAATTTTCTATGCACACGGATCCGCTTTGCATACAGCTGCAAATAAGCTGATAGCTTGTATGCGTTTCCGTATTGCTGTATCCGCAGCTTCCGCCGGGACCGAAGGTCAAATGGTGTATATTACATTCATACAATTCCGATTTGATATAGTTGTGCGCTCCTCCCGTTGACGAACATACGGCTTCGGCATTAAATTCCCATTTTCCGCATGATGTACATTTATTCAGCATAAAAGTGGTATATCCTCCGTTTGAAACGGAAGTCGGACAATTAACAGTTCTTGTTGAAGTTTCGGGATTACCGTAGCAGCTTCCTCCCTGCTCTATACTACCTGCATGTGTATGAGCAACCTCTACGGGGCTTCCGCCGGGAAGCCCCGCATGTCTAAAAGGGGTTACTGTATCTGCACCTGCCTTTATATAGCCGTAATCTCCTTCTACATCCACCCCCAATGAAAAGGGTATTCTGCTCTCAATCCTGGATATATTCCCCGATTGTTCGGAAATTATCTCACCCTGCTGATCGACACTTTGCTTCAGCTCATTAAAGCTGTCTGTTCCGCTTTGTATAAGCACGCCGGTCTGTTCCAGAAGTCTGTTTGTCTCTGTAAGCATATTGCTTATTCGCTGCTGCTCTTCTCTAAGCTGCATGACCATGGATCTTATGTTGTCAACCTCTGCTCTCGTATTGTTTATCTCGCCCGTAAGCAGTTGAGTATTTTCACTGAGATTATCCACCGCAGTGGTTTGTGCCAAAGTTTGACTGCTGAGACTTTGAAGCTGCTCCGACGATTTGGACAGTTGAGAGCTTATATTCAAAATATCGGAACTTTCCGATTTGCTAAGCTGCTCCAAAGTTTCAAGAGACGATCTTATTTTGTTGATACTTTCAATATCCGCTTCTTTTACAGATTTTGTAAGTTCGGATATTTCCGAATTGAGAATGGAATATCTGCTGCTTATATTCTTAAGCTTACCATCCATCTCCTGTATAAATTTGTCGCTGTTTTTTATCAGCTCCGACTCTTTATCTACCGTACTTACAAGCTTTGATTCAAAATTCTTTATCTGGGAATCGGCATCGTTTATCTGTTTCTTAAGTACATGGAGATCAGCGCCTATTCCCGTCAGTTGAAGCGAAGTATCGCTGTTTTCATAATCAAACATTGTAGACAGCTCTCTTTCAATATCCTCAACAGCCGAAGTCCCGTCGTCAACATAGCTTTCCAGGGTGCTTAAGTATTCCTTTATGGCTGAAATCTGTTCCTTTATTTCTACGGATTTTTGGGAAAGCTTGTCCGCATTTACGGTGAATATTTTATTACCGGTGTCAATATTTGTTTCATATTTTACGGAATCTATATTTCCGACAGCTTCGGAAATGACAAGTCCGATTAAAACAGTTGCAAGACCTGCAGCCGATATTACGGAAATAACGGAATGAGTCCGCATTTTCACAAGCAGCTGTCTCACAGAAATCATGTGGTTTTGAAAGCGTTTCATACAATTCTCCTATTCGCATAAAAGCTCGAATCAACATAAACTGCTAACCACATACAATCAGAATAATTTAATACATCAACTGAAATAAAGTCGTGAAAAAAATGAATTTAAATGAAATAAAAAGAAGCTTGGAAAATCAAGATTTTCATAGACTCTTCATAGACGAGACTGACTATATACTCAATCTCGATTTTAGTCAATATGAATATTATATAAACATCGCCGTTATTTTTTACAATATATGAGCAGGTCTATAAGCCGGGTTCTGTCTTGAATGATCATCTATCTGGAATCGCCGTCACCGACGACCTCAAGCGACCCACCTTTAAATCCGGAATCCGGCAAAATGCCGAAAACCGCGAGCCGGGCAAACTCTTTATTTAAAATCGGTCTTGCTTCGGATGGGGTTTACACTGCTGCAAATGTTACCATCTGCACGGTAGTCTCTTACACTGCCATTTCACCCTTACAAAGGAAAGCCTTTGCGGTTTAATTTCTGTTGCACTGTCCTTGGAGTCGCCTCCACCAGACGTTATCTGGCATCCCGCCCTGCGAAGCCCGGACTTTCCTCTGCGGCTGCACTTTTGCAATACCGCAGCGATCATCCGACCTGCTCACAATTACGATACTATATCACAATTACCCGTTATTACCAAGAAATGTCATACCTTAAACATACTTCCTCCGACAAATTCCCTGCATATTGAATTGGGAGGAAGCATTGAAGAGTCCACCGGTATAAAATAGCCCAGGAATTTCAAAAGACGTTTTGCTTCATAATATTCCGGATCTGTCTTTTTTATATCATACAGCAAAGGAAGAGCATATTGCTTAAGAACCGCAATCTCATATATGGCGGCTGAGTTAAACATTTCATCTGCGGATTCCTGGAAGGGGAAAATATATTCTTCTTCACCCGTTCTTACCGAATCCCACATGGATATCGTATCCTTAGCCGAAGCGCCCCTCGTTCTTGCATCCCTGACCATGCGCCTTATAAGTCTTCCGTCGGTTGTCGGTATTCTGTTATGTTCATCAAGGTTTATAGTGGTAAGCGAGCTTATATAAATCTTATATTTGGATTCTGCGGGAAGCTCGTAGCTCATCTTTTCGTTAAGTCCGTGTATTCCTTCTACTACAAGTATGTCTCCCTCTCTTATCTCCATAAAGCTTCCGCTCATTTCCCTTGTTCCCGTGAGGAAATTAAAGGATGGCAGCTCCACCTTTTCCCCTGCAAGAAGTCTTTTCATATCGGAATTAAATACATCTACCGCAAGAGCTTCAAGACATTCAAAATTATAGCTTCCGTCTTCATTTTTCGGAACGTCAACTCTGTCCTTATAATAATTGTCAAGGCTTATCATATGAGGCTTTTTTCCGAAGGTTCTGAGCTGAACCGACAGTCTGTTTGCAAAGGACGTTTTGCCCGAAGAACTGGGACCCGATATCATTACAAATTTTACGTCGGGTCTGTCACAGATATTTTTGGCGATTTCTCCTATTCTTCTTTCAAACAATGCCTCCTGAACAAGAATAAGGTCTCTTATATCTCCTCTGCATATTGCGTCATTAAGACCTGCGGCATCCTCCACTTCCATTGTCTTATTCCACTGAGCCGCCAGATTCATCTGACTGAACAGCTTTTCTCTGGGGGCAAATTCGCTGATTGCTTCCGGTGTTTCTTTCGGCGGCAATATCAAAAGAATGCCGTCATGATATGCCTCCAGCCTGAAAGCGCTCACATATGAGGTATCGGGAAGCATATATCCGTAGTAATAATCATAATATCCGTCAAGCTGATACAAATTTACGGTTGAGTTGGATCTGTATTTGAACAGCTTAACCTTATCCGGCATACCCTGCTCTTTAAATATTGCTTCAGCTTCCTCAAGAGGCGTTTCCTTTTTATCTATAATAAAGGCTCTGTCCCTCATCTCTTCCATTCTTCTCTGTACTTTTGAGATAAACTCCCCGGTAAGTGCAACACCGAGCTCCTTAAAGGTGCAATAAACTCCGTGTCCTATGGTAAATTCAACCTTTGCTCCTATCTGCTCTTTTCCGCAAAGATCATTTACCGCCTTTATGAGCATCATGGTTGCCGTACGCTCATAAGCCTTATGTCCTATGGCACTTGAAAGAGTCAGAAATTCAACTTTTCCGTCCTTTAAAGGCTTCTTTATAAGCTCCCTTATCTTTCCGTTGAAGCTTACAAGAGCTATTTTGTCTTTATATGCGGATTGGTATTCCTTGGCTATGCTTTCGTAATTTATGCCTTCCTTATATTCCTTTTGAGTACCTTCAATAGTTAATTTAAGCATTTTTCACCTTCCTTAAATAATTTACAGAGTTACAAAAGGCTCCCTGATTTTATCCGTATATACCTTTATCGATGGAATTTCTCTTTTGATAAAATCTCTCATATACGGGATAAAAAGCTTTTCCACACCGTAATGTCCGGCGTCTATTATGTACAAGTCCTGAGCCACGGCGTCTATTGCCGTATGATAATCCATATCTCCCGTTATAAGAGCATTGCAGCCGAGCTCCAGAGCGTTTTTTACGAAGCTTTTTCCGGATCCCGGACATACGGCGATTTTGCTTATATTGCCCTCAAGATCTCCGTATGCCTTAACGTCGGGAATGTCAAAGGCTTTTTTTACAAACTGAGAACATTCCGATAAAGACATTTCTCTTTTAAGCTTTCCGCATCTTCCTATTCCTTCAGTCGAAATATCATCCTCAAAGGTTACATACAATACTTCTCTGTCCGTAAGTTCAAGGTTATCCGCCGCCGCATCCGCCATTCCTCTTACGTCAAAATTGGTGTGCATGGCATAATAACTTATATCATATCTGAGAAGCCTTACTATCCTCTCCCCTATGAAATCTTCATTCGTTATTCTTTTTAACGGTGAAAATATAAGAGGATGATGCGTTATTATCATATCCACATCCTGTCTTACAGCCTCTTCTATAACCTCTTTTGAAGCGTCAAGGGCTATAAATACGGACGCCACTTCCTTTTCATGCCTTCCTGCCAAAAGTCCCACATTATCCCAGCTTTCCGCAAAAGATTTTGGCGAATGCTGCTCCAGCTTTTCAATTATCTCGCTGCATTTCATACTTCAAGCTCCTTTACGAATGTTTCAAAACAAATTTATCGCCGCATTCAAATATCTTATTTCTTTCATGACCTGCTCATTTTTAAATTCAATTTTTTCATAATCCTCCTTCTTTTTTATAAGATAGGAGCAGACCGTTTCATCATTCGAATTTAAGGAAACGGCACCGTAAATATCACAAATTTCAAGCACCTCTTCTTTTGTTATATCATTTTTTTTCATCAGCCTGTCCGCAACTACGTTGTAGCTTAAAGAAAAATCTCCCCCAACCTTAACTCCAAGCACGGGATAATATTTACCGGACTCATATACAAGCTTCTCTTCATCTATTTCACAGCCGCTCTCTCTAAGCTGCCTTCTGAGCGATGATATACTGCTCTGAGGAGACAATATCAGATATTCTATATTCAGCGCTTTGGGAGAAGACTCCGTTAATATTTTTCTTATGGTAAGTCCTCCCATTCCGGATATTATACATATCTGAGCCTCATTTTTTTTTAGGGCGGCAAGTCCGTCGGACTGCCTCAGCTCAAGGCGGGATGACAGGGAATATTTTTTTACGTTGTCCATTGCGGCTTTAAGCGGTCCCGTTCCGACATCCATCCCTATCGCTTTTTTTATCGTGCCGTTCAATAAAAGAGCAATAGGAACAAGAGCATGATCGCAGCCCACGTCCACAACACTGACAAGGGACTTAAGCCTTGCCGTTTTTTCGGTAAAACTGACAAGCTCCTCCAACCTTTTTGATAATTTTATATTATTCCTCCGGTTCAATTACGGACTCCGTAAGCACAATTTTAAACTGTGTTTCATCTTCGAGATTAAGTATAAGGCAGCTTCCCTCCTCTTTTACCGGCTCCGGCACCTCATCATTTCCGATTAAAAGACTCTTATTTAAAGAGGCATTGAACATAGGCTCCAAAATTTGCTCTCTAACCGAAACAACATGAGAAGCGGGCTCGATCTCATAAAAGCCTATAAGCTTTTTATCCTCGTCCGCAACATAGAGTCTCAGCGTCTCATACGGAGCAACATCTTTATATTCAATGCTTCTGCCTAAAATAAATTCATATTTTTCTTCCTCTCCCCCTATTTGAAGCTCCGTTTTGCTCAAAATTTCATCAGATAAAATTAGTGCTATACGATATGCCTCTCTATAAGAGGATTGACCTGTCAAATTCGCCTCAAATATGATTTCATCCTCTCCGCTCTTTGAAATCACGGCAATACCCTCATCGGAAATATTCATATTAAGCTCCGACAGTCTGATTAAGCTGCCGTCTTCTTCTATACGATACTTTATATATTCCCTTAAATTTTCATCCTTTGATCTGTCAACCAGCACACACGGCGCTTCATTTTCCGCATTGTGATCAAAGACGTATGCGGTATCTCCCGACAGCTCCTTATACAGCTCAATATATTTTTTATAAAAAGGACTGTATATAAAGCAAGCTCCTCCTCCGAAAATTATATCTTCATAGCCGTCATTATTAACGTCCGTAAACTCAAAAGAAGCATCCTTAGATCCTAAACTGTAATTTTGTAAATTATTTCTGTCACCGTTGGGATAAAAGAAAATTTCAAGCCCGTAATCGGATTCCTTAAATTCATATTCATATCTTAAATTTTTATTATAAACATAGCTGAGCTCACAGCTGTTATTTTCCGTATTTCTCCATACCTTATATCTGACGAATGATTTAAAATCACCCATATGCCTGTATTTAAGACCTGAGCCTTCCACATTGCGGCTTAAGATGAGTCCGCTGCTCCCCCTGCTTCCCTCGTAGCTTATTTCATACCATTTATCGTCTGCACTTATATAAATATACCCTCTTGAAGCCGTACCCTCTTCTACCGCAAAATAATTGGTTACGGGATCAGTCTCCGCTTTTTCATCTCTACCGTCATTTCTATCACTTTTAAGCTTTAAGGCGGAGTCCAGCTCCAACAGACCCACCGAAAAGCCGCTTACCTTGGCATTGCTTTCGGCATATACTTGCTTTGCTGCGTTTGCGTCCCTATCCGTCCTCCTTGCAGTCTCAAGCTCATGAAGATTAGCCTTTACAAACTCTCCGTTTTCATTTATATAGCTGAAATCAATACCGTTTTTGACACTTCTTACGCTGAGTTCGGAGGCAAAAGACAGAACCTCGTTAATATAGGGAAATACGGGGTGTGCATATAAAAGCTCCATATGTCCTTCCGAATTTGCGTCTATTTCCCATCTGGCCAGCCTGACAACAGCTTTTGAACCGGAACCTTCCGGCAATACTACCGCAAGATATAAATATTGCTCATCCAGACCTATTCCGGTGCTTTTATCCAAGATGGAAGCCGTGCTGTCAACTGCTTTTTTTATATATTCAGAATCCAACGATTTATCGCTCTTTTCAAATTTTCCGCTTTCATTTAATAAAAACAGCTCCGCTTTTTTGTCGTTCAAAGCATTCGCTATATTTTCAAGCCCGGTAACATCGGAGATTTTAAGCTC
The DNA here is from genome assembly GCA_963553525.1 of uncultured Lachnospiraceae bacterium. Lineage (GTDB taxonomy): Bacteria > Bacillota > Clostridia > Lachnospirales > Lachnospiraceae > Butyrivibrio. The sequence continues at coordinate 10,024 of CAUVOD010000017.1, forward strand.
TTTTCCCGAAGAAATATCGACGGTATAAAAATTGATATTTCCGCTGTATTTTGAACTTCCACCATCTGCTCTTTCATATTCGCGGTAAACTACGCTAAGTCTGTCCTTTTCTGATGACAGTATTCTGTAATCTACATTTGACCTCTCATACTCTCCGGGCTTTCTGTCGTCCTCGTCATCTCCCTTGCCGTCGGCAAAGGTATCCTCAGGGGCGGTCTTTATACGCAAAAGAGAATAGGCTGAATTTTTGAGCCCTAAATTTATGTCTTCCGCTTTTTCATAATCACCCTTGACGGACGGATACAAAATGCTTACGCCGCCAGCAGTATCGACATTTACCTCAGTATTACCCGGACAGCCGTGTCTTTTTGCCTCCATCTCAATATCTATTGCTTTAAGATCTTTTCCTGCAATGCTTTTCAGCAGAGCACTCCACTCGTCATATGACACAATATCTCCCGAAAGCGCATTTTCACCCACAGCAAGCTTCTGATATATAACTCCTTTACCCCTTATGAATGAAAGCGATTTTCTTACCGTTTCATCCACATTTGAATTGTATTCCCGCTCGTCATCAACCGTATAGATGGAAGCACAACGCCCGGCATATCGGTTCATATCCTTATCGAAAAGAACCTCGGAGCAATGAAATTCCGTTATATACCAATCGTTTTTCCGAATATATATCAGAGCTCTTTTCCCCAGACTGTAATAATCGTCTTCTCTTTTTTCCGGATCAAAAAAAAGAAGATCCTTTTCATTTCCATAATCTTCAAAGACGGCGACAACTCTCGGAAGAAGTCTGTCACTGTCGTCTACAAGCCAGATCAGCTCCGGTCTATTATCCGAATTTATGTCAAATTTTACAAAGGATGAAGCGGTCGAATATCGGGAAAATACCGCCTCGAGTTCGGCATTTGAAGCGATATCATTTTTAGTGACATTCTGAAAAATCGGAGCAAAATCCGAAGAACGGTCTTCTGACTGCTCCAAGAGTGAAGAGTTATATTCATCGGAGCCTGAGCTTCTGTATGACAGCCCGGTTTCCGTATTCGAGGCTCTTGTTTCGTTATAGTTATTGGAATTATTACCGCAGGAGCCTATAAAAATCGGAATGATTAAAAAAAATATGATAATAAAGCTCTTCCTTGCGTATATAAACAACTTTTCCACGAAAACACAAACCCCCCGAATGTTATTTTTTCGTTTTTTATCCTTTTTCGGATATTACAATCACATTCTGTTTCAATTCAGCAGGATAATCCTCGGACACCTGCCGTATTCGAACATTTCCGAATACGCTTGAAAGCGTCTGTCCAAGCTCCATAAGAGGTGCGGAGTCCTTGCCGATAAGCGAAGCTATTACATTTATAACATAAATACCGCCTTTGGTTAAACGTTTATTTATAAGTTTTTGTCCCTCTTTGCTCATAAGTCCCCTATCAGGAATACTTCCCACAAAAGCGTCATTTATAATAATGTCATATTCTTTATCGCCGTTCTCAAGATATTCACAGCCGTCCCCGATTATAATTTGCATTCTTTTATTTTTTTCAAGCTCAAATTCTTCTATTAAGCGGTTGAGAAAAAAATATTTTTTCGCTATATCTATCATATCGGGATTATTTTCCACCACATCCATGCTCTTATCGCCGTATCTGCTTATAAAAGCCTTGGGCAGAGAAAAGCCCGCTCCTCCTATTAAAAGAGCTGTCTTTAAATGATTCTTATGCTCAAATATGTCAAGCAGTACTCTTATATATCCGAATACCGGCTCATATTGCAGCCCCGGAATCAGATAAGCGGCGGACTCTCTGACTCCGTTAACCAAAAGCAGCCTTACGGGAGCGCCGAATTCGGAAGTATCCTTTACTTCAATGCACCCGTGTCCGGATAAAGAAAAGTATCCGGCTTCTTTTTCTATTATCAGTTTTCTTTTACTGATCGAGGATATTATTCGCATTCTTTTATCGGCGGACAAAGACAGCGGACGCACCCGCCTTATCCCTCTACTATGAGATAGCGCCCGTCTCCTATATCAAAAACTTCCGCCGCATCCATTACATCATCGTCGCCCGCATCAAGTCCTTCTTCCTCAAAATAGGCTCTTACCTCACCCGGAGAATTGACAACAACCGCATAGCATTCCTCCAGGAACGCCTCCGCTTCCTCCGGTGAAGCCGCTACGTCCTCAGGAAACAGCTTTGACTGGTTTTTAAGAAAGCACTTCAATACCGCATCATCGTATTCCTGCATAAAAATTTCCTCCTGAATTATTTATATATTGCTTTCAGAAGTCCTCGGCACAAATACCCTGGTCTTCTGTGATGTCTGTTTATTATTTTCCGCATGGATCTCTTTTCCCAGAATAAGCTGAGAGTTTATATGCCTTTTGCCCCTCTTGTCCACATCAGTATATTTTCCGTTCTCCTGCATGATACGCGCCTGCTCTGTGTCCTTAAGTTCGATTTCAAGTATGTGAATAAGCTTTTCCTTAAGCTCCTCATCCTCAACCGGAAACATTATTTCCACTCTTCTCTCAAGGTTCCTCTTCATCCAGTCGGCACTTGCGCAGTAGAGCTCCGGTAAAAATCCGTTTTTAAAATAAAATATCCTGCTGTGCTCAAGAAAATTTCCGACTATGGATCTTACCCTTATTCTGCCATTTAATTCTTCCAAATCCGTTCTGAGAGAGCAGATTCCTCTGACAATCAGATCTATTTCAACACCGCTTTTTGCCGCAGCATAGAGAGCGTCTATAACCTCTTTGTGACACAAGGAATTCATTTTGGCGATAATCCTTGCCGGCTCTCCCTTTTTAGCATGATCCGCTTCTCTGTTGATAAGATATATTATCCTGTCCTTAAGCCATAACGGGGCGATAACGAGTTTGTTCCACACGGGAGGCTCGGAATAGCCTGAAAGCATATTAAAAACAGCCGTTGCGTCAGCTCCGTAGGCTTCTTTGCAGGTAAACATGCCCACATCGCTGTACAGCCTTGCAGTCAGTTCATTATAATTGCCGGTTCCCAGATGTACATATCTTCTTATGCCGTCTTCTTCTCTTCTTACAACAAGAGTAATTTTACAATGGGTCTTTAAGCCTACCAACCCGTATATAACGTGGCAGCCCGCCTTTTCCAGCATTCTTGCCCAGCCTATATTATTTTCTTCGTCAAATCTTGCTTTTAATTCAACAAGAACCGATACCTGTTTTCCCGAATCCGCAGCCCTTGCAAGCGCCGCTATTATAGGAGAGCCCGGGCTTACGCGGTAAAGAGTCTGCTTTATTGCAAGCACATTCTTATCTCTCGCAGCCTCCTCAATAAATCTGACGACAGGTTCGAAGGATTCGTAAGGGTGGTGCAAAAGCACATCCTTTTTCTTTATTACATCAAATACGCTTGCATCCTCCTGAAAATATTTTGGTGTGATTCCGGATTTATATCTGTTTTCTCTTAAATCGGCAGACTCTTTAAAATCGCATATCTTATCCAAAAAGCTTAGGTCAATAGGTCCGTCAAGCCTGTATATATTAGGATGGTCAATTCTGAGCTCCTCGGCAAGCCTGTCCGTAAGCTCGGTATCGGAACCGCCCGAAATCTCAAGCCTAAGTGCCATCCCCCATCTTCTTTTTTTTAGCTGCTTTTCTATTTCCGAAAGAAGATCCGAAATTTCATATTCATCTATTGAAAAATCCGCACTCCTTATAAGTCTGAACGAATGACTGCATATTATGTCATAATTAAAAAATAATTTCCTTAAATTCCTCTCTATAACATCCTCCAGAAGAACAAGTCTGCAAGCTTCCTGCGACTCATGGGGAAGCTCTATAATTCTCGGAAGCACGTCGGGCACCTGTACCAGACAAAAATCCACAAGTTCATCTTTTTTCTTTTTCTTCACAAGCGAGCCTATATAAAGAGCCTTGTTGTGAAGCAGAGGAAAGGGTCTTGAGGAATCTACCGCCATGGGAGTAAGAACCGGATAAATTTCTTCGTCAAAATATTCGTCTATGTAATTCTTGTCCGAAACCGTTAACTCCTGCTCCTTTCTAAGTAAATATATACCGTTTTCTCTTAAAAGAGGACTTAAGGTTCTGTTGTAAATCCTGTATTGCTTTTTTACAAAGGCTTTTATTTCGGGAGAAATCTCATCTATCTGGGAGCTTGCGGATTTTCCGCAGATGTCCTCACTCTCGGCACCGGATTTTTTCATTTCATATAATGAAGCCATTCTGACCATTGTAAACTCGTCCAGATTTCCTGCGGTAATGGCAAGAAATTTCAGACGCTCAAAAAGAGGATTGCCGTCTTTGAGTGCCTCATCCAAAACTCTTTCATTGAATTTAAGCCACGAAAGCTCTCTGTTGATGTAATGATCCAATTTTATCTCTTTCCCCTTTTGTATCTTAATACCGGCTCTATACCGTAAACCTCGGCAAACAGTTTCATCTTATACGAAAGCATATCGTATTCCAACGTATAATCATGAGGCTTTGCCGACACCAGAAAAAGCTGTCTGTCCTTAAGACTTACCTTTATGTCCCTTATTCTCTCGGGCTTAAAAAAATGTATACTGTCGGCAACCCTTAAAATGGCGGCAAGCTTGCTTACCAAAAGCCTTTTTTGGGCATCCAGCTGATGCAGCATATTTACATTGTCAATGTCTCTGTCATTTTTTAAATGGCTCATCCATACGACATAGGCGACCGTTTCTCTTTCGCTGTGTGAAAGTCCTATCATCTCTGTTGACATTATTATATTAAATGCCGATCTTGCCGTGTTGGTCATACTTACAAACGATCCGCAGTCATACAAGATAGCGGATATCTCAAGCAGAAGTCTTTCCCTGTCTTTGAGAGACTGCTTCTTTTTTATGACATCGAAAATATCAAGGGCACAGCTGCTTAAAGCGGAATATTTTTTCTTATCACATAAATACCTTCCGGCTACATTCTCAGCTGCGGAAATTATATCCTTTTCAAAATTATGATTGAATTTTAAAAACTTCTTGTTTTCAGCGTAATTATATGCTATTCCGTCGCTGAGAGCCGCTCCCGGAGCCCATATAAGTTCAGCCGAAAGCTCTTTTGCAATTGCCGATACTATCCATGATGAAATTATGAAGGTTTCTATTTTATCAAGAGGAAGATCAAGCTTTACGGATATGTCATGAAGCGACATTCTGGACAGTTCTTCCAAAAAAGCTTCATAGTCCGCCATTTTCGCATAACCGTCTTTTATATCTCCGATATCATTGTGGCACAAATATGGCGATATATAATCATCAACAATGATGAGATTTTTTATATTTTCACTCTTAAGGTGCAGCTTTTTAAAATCTCTCATAAACGCAGACGCTATTCGGAAAATATATTTTTTGAATTTATCCGGCGCTACTCCCAGCTTTATAAGAGAGGTTCTTGTCCTGAGTACTCCGAGATCTATATTTTGGGTGGATATGAGCTTTTTGTTATCGAAAACCGACAGTTGAAGGCTGCCGCCTCCTATGTCCACAAAGGCGGTAGGATTTTCTATTATGCTGTCAAATTCCCCGCCTTTTATAGCAACGGATTTATAATCAAGAAAACGCTGCTCCGAATTGCTGAGTATGTGTATATCTATTCCGGTTTCAGCCTTTAACAGATTGATCACCACTTCGGAAGCGTAAACCTCTCTTAAGGCGCTTGTTCCGTAAGCTCTGTAGGATTTTACACCGTAGCTCTTCATAATCTGATTGAACTCATTGAGGATACCGGACAGCTCGCGCATATGGTGATTTGAGATCTGACCTGTGGAATAGGTTTCGCTCCCCAAATCCAGCCTGTGTACAACACAATCAAGCTCTTTAAGCTTTTTTCCTTTTGAAAGCTCAAAAATTTTCATTCCTATTTCATAGCTGCCGACATCAATTGCCGCAAAAACTCTATTATTTGGCATTACATAAGCTCCCTCGAAGCTGAATAAAGGTAAGAACATAATAATTCAATTTCAATGCCTTAGCAACGCAATCCTCAAAGATTATGCTATACTTATTCAAGATGTCTGTGTCGGAGGAGCTTGATTATGAATAAAAGTAAACGAGTTATAATTTATTTGCTTATACTGTCCGCAATAGCCGCGATATCCGTCTTTGCCGTAATGCAGGTGAAGAAGAGAGCTATACCCCTGCATGATGACTATTTTATCGGAAATACCGCCGGTAATCTCTATAACGGAGGCTACTTTTGCGAAGATGAAAACGGAACGGTTTATTTTTCAAATCATCTGGACTCCGATGCTCTCTATTCGATGAACCCGGATGAGAGCGGCTGCAAAAGAATCATAGCGTCAGGCTCAAAAGATATTTTAAGCTGCGGAAATTATTTATTTTACTTCCAACACACTGAAAATAACGTTTCTCAGGGACTCGGCATGGTGGTAAACGACTACGGTGTATTCAGAATAAGAAATGACGGTTCCAATAACGTATGTCTGCTAAGAGGCATGGTATCCTCTCTTCAGCTCGGCGGAAATTACCTGTATTATCAGGAGGGAAATCTCACAGAGGGAAGTCTCAGCAAGATCAAAATAAATGAGACCACACACTCGCTTGTTATGGGTAATTATATTGATCCCAGATGCTACTGTGAAGGAAATATATACTACGTATCTCCCGACGACAACAGTCTGTATATGTTTGATGCCGCCGCTGAAAATCCGACAGTAAGCCTTGTTTATGAAGGAAGCGTTTATCAGCCTATTATCGATGGTCGTTACATATATTTTATAGATGCCGTAAATGATTATAAAATAAGCCGCATAAATCTCGTAAGCAAAGAGCTTGAGGTGCTGTCGGAGCAGGGAGCCGACGTATATAATCTTAACGGAAGCTATATATTCTATGATTCCCAAAACGACGATAAGCCCGGTATGTACCGCATGGATATGGACGGATCAAATCAGATCTTTTTATTTGGAGGTACATTCAACAGCATCAATTTAACATCCCGCTTTTTATATTTTAAACCTTACGCTGTTGATAATATCTTCTATCATATGCCGATAGACGGAACCGTATATTCGGAATTTTCTCCCTCAGTGGATGATAAATAATATTTAAGCCTGAATTTTTTGAAGATCACAGTATTTATAAAGCCTCACTTCTCTTTTTTTAATATTTTCTTTAAGTATATATTTAGATTTTAATAAGTATTTGTTCAAGATACGTACACATTTGTTTTGTATCCTAATATTGTCAAAGAAAGGATGGGATACAAATTCACATCATTTCTTTAAACCCCAAAAACTTTTTTCGTACAGAGCCGTCACGCACCCCCCGCATGATGGCTCCTCCTCCAAAAATAAGGATATTTTTCCAGCTTATCCTTTACATATATTAATAAAACGGTACTCAGCAAAAAAGAACATCCTGTCGGATGTTCTTTTTTGCTGTATATATTTTTTGAAATCATTTGTCCTTGTTATAAGAAGCTGATATATCCGAATTTTTTCTTCTGTTTTCCAGCCATAGAATAAGAAAATCCGTATAAAGAAATTGAACTATGGCTGCGGCGGGTATGGAAAGAAGAACTCCCGCTATTCCGAACATACTGCCTCCCACAACTAAAAATATTATTATTAAAACACTGGATACCCCAAGCTGATTCCCGAAAAGCTTAGGCTTGATGATATAGCCGTCTATGGTTTGCAAAACAACGGTAAATATAAGGAAAAATAAAGCATGCCAGGGATTTATTATAAGCAGAATAAATGATCCTACCACAGCTCCTACAATCGGACCGAAGGTAGGTGCAAGATTGGTAATCCCCACTATAACCGAAATCAGCACGGAATACTGCATTCCCAAAACTATCATAAATATAAAATTGGAAACTCCTACTATCATTGCATCTATAAAATCAAATGCGATATAGTTAACCAAAATCGAATTACAACGCCTTAAAAATGAGGTAACCGCCGAATATCTTTTTTCAGGAAGCAGAGCCGTCAAAAACCTTTTTGAAGTCTTAATAATATGTTGTTTTCCGGAAAGAAAATATATAGCAAGTATAATCCCCAAGAAAAATTTCATTGCAGCGGAAGCAAAATCCACTGAATAACCCAATGTTCTGTTTACAATATTTCCCATATTATCTCTTACCCAATCGGTTATCTGCATTATAATGGAATTTATGATAATTATTATTTCATCAATATTTTGGAGTCCGAAGGGAAGAATTTTGCTTCCGTTCTGTAAATCATTTTCTAAAGCGGCCAAAGATTTCTGGAAGGATTTGGTATAGCCGTCTATATTGCTTACCAACATTTTAACGCTTCCTATTATCTGCGGTATCAGATATACCATTAAAAGGACTATAACCAGAATAACAACCACAAATGCCGAAGTTATTGATACTGTCCTCTTTAAATTATATTTTTTTATCCCATAAAAAATCTTTTTTTCAAAAACAGCAACCAGGGGTTCAAATATATACGCTATTACGGCGCCTGTGATTACCGATGAAAATACATATAAAAGACCCGATATTCTTCCGAAAATCACATCAAGATTTGTAAGTATCACAAAGAGAATAACACCGCAGCAAATAGCCAGAGCATTGGCAAACCATCTTTTTTTTAAAAGTCTCTTGTTCCATTTCATAAAAAATTCTCCGAAAATATTTTAAAGATTCGCATATGATAATAGCACTTAATTCTATAAAAAAACAGTTATCAAATCGGATATAAGCCGTTTTATAATGTGGTAAACTGTTTATGACAAATTAACAAATTGACGGAGGCTGCAATGTCGGAAAAAAATTATCTTCATTTACAAAACGGATCGGATATAAGAGGAGTCGCCTGTGAGGGTATAGAGGGAGAGCCTATCAGCCTGACTCCGAAAGCGGCAAGATATATAGGCTTTGCATTTGCAAAAATGATTGCGGATAAAACCGGGAAAAATATAAGCGATGTAAAAATATCCGTCGGAAGAGACTCGCGTATAAGCGGACCTATGATACTTAAGGCGTTTGCGGAGGGCGTGGTTTTTGGCGGTGCAAATGTACTTGACTGCGGACTTTCAACCACTCCCGCCATGTTTATGTCCGTGATATATGAGGAAACCGCCTGCGACGGCTCCTGTATGTGCACAGCATCTCATCTTCCCTTTAACCGCAACGGGCTTAAGCTTTTCAGCAAGGACGGCGGCTTTGAAAAATCCGATATTACAACGCTTTTAACGCTGGCTGCAAGCGATGAGGTCGTTTCCGAATTATCCGATCTGAAAGCCTCCTATAACCTTGAAGCTTCAGGAAATCCCCTTGTCAGTCCGGCTAAGTATTCAGTCTTCAATCTCATTGATCTGTATTCCGAAAGCCTGCGCCGGATAATTAAAGACGGGGTATATTCGACAGACGATTTTGAACACCCCCTTAAGGGACTTCATATAGTAGTTGACGCCGGCAACGGCTCAGGAGGTTTTTTCGCTTCCAAGGTTCTTGAACCCTTAGGCGCGGATATAAGCGGCTCTCAGTTCCTTGAACCCGACGGATATTTTCCCAACCACATCCCCAATCCCGAAAATAAAGAGGCTATGGCTGCCATATGCAGGGCAACCGTTTCCTCTAAGGCGGATATGGGAATTATATTTGATACGGACGTGGACAGAATGAGTGCCGTTTTTTCCGACGGAAGCCCAATAAACAGAGACGCCTGCATAGCTCTGGCTTCCGCAATAATTGCCCCTTCGCATAAGGAAGCCACAGTTGTAACGGACTCCGTAACCTCCGACAGATTGACGGATTTTCTTGAAAATTCACTGGGCTTGAAACATCTTCCATTTAAGCGGGGATACAAAAACGTTATCAATAAATGCAAGGAGCTTAATGCCGACAACATAGACTGCCCGTTGGCTATGGAGACCTCGGGACACGGCTGCATGAAGGAAAACCATTACATGGACGATGGCTCTTATCTTGCCGTAAAATTCATAACAGCCCTTGCAAAAAATAAAAATCTTCCCTTACTGATAAAGGATTTTAAGATGAAATTTTCAGATAAAGAGGTAAGGTTTAAAATAAAAGATAATAATTTTGCCGCCTACGGAGAAAAGGTACTTGAAGCCTTCAAAAAAGAAGCTGTTTCTAAAAATTATACTCTTCCTGTCGTCTTTGAGGGCGTAAGAATAAGCTTTGTGAAAGGCAGTCTGAGCGATGCCTTTAAGGGAGGCTGGATCGTTCTGAGGGCATCTCTTCACGACCCCGTAATGGTGCTTAATATGGAGGCTGAAAATGACTGCGATCTTAAGCTTATAGCAGGAGCTGTAAAAGATATGCTCATACCTTTCAAGAGCCTTGATATATCGGCTTTATAAGTCACCCCCTTCATCCGATCGACTTTTGTCCGAAACAACATTTTGAAGCCTGAGCGCCGCAGCCTGCAATCAGCGGTTTCGATGAAATTAAACACAAGCCGCATTATAATATAATGCAAAGTCCCCCTTTCACCGGATTTTATCAGGTGAAAGGGGGCTTTATTTAAGTTAGACTTTTCGGCACGGTACGAAAGCGTTCACGTAAAAGCAGTAAGCTTTCTCCGCTTATTTTTTCGGCCTTTCCTTTAGTGGAAGTTCCAACAATCCCTTTATCTTAATATAATTTATGATATACTTTAAAGTCCTCTTATATCAGCTCTTATAAAGTTGGTCTTGGCTTCTCCGCACTCCGGACATACCCAATCTTCGGGAAGATCCTTGAAAAGTGTTCCGGGAGCAATATCAGCCTCATCGTCTCCTCTTTCAGGAACATATTCATAGGCGCAGCCGTTACATATATGTATCGGACCTATCGGCTCGGGCTTGGGCATCTGAGGTCTCTTCATTTTGACCATCTTGGGTGCGGGCTTCTTCTTGCCCGTTCCGAGAGCCTCTGCAAGAAGCGGTAAAATTTCTTCCAGCTTTCCTACAATACCGTAGTCGCAGTTCTTGAAGATCGGAGCGTTTCCGTTCTTATTGATGGCGACTATCGTAGAAGCATCCTTTATTCCCTTAAGGTGCTGCTTTGCTCCGCTTATTCCGCAAGCTATATAAAGATTGCCCGTAAATTTCTGACCTGACATTCCGACATATCTGATAAGGGGCACATATTGAAGCGTTTCAGCAACCGGTCTGGAGGAACCTATTGCTGCGCCCGCAGCCTGTGCAAGGTTTTCTATAAGCTTCATATTGGCTTTTTCTCCGATACCTCTTCCTACCGATACGACTCTTTCGGCTTCAACAATCGGAACATCCTTATCTATTCCTACACTGAAATCGTAGCCGTCCTTTTTCAAGGCTTCCACAAGGGCGTTTACCTTGTCCTTGGCACTTCCCTCGGTAAACATATGAAGCTTGCGTATTCCGGTAACAGCCGGCTTCTTTACCGCTGCGGACTTGGAGCCTGTATTTCCTGATGATTTCTTTCCGATTTTGCCGAGCAGATGTGCGGCTATAACCACTCTTTGAATTTCATTGGTTCCTTCATAAATAGTGGTTATCTTGGCATCTCTGTACGCTCTTTCAACATCCATACCCTTTATGAAGCCCGATCCGCCGAAAATCTGAAGCGCATCGTTACAAACCTCAAGGGCTTTGTCGGAAGCATACATTTTCGCCATGGCGGCTTCCATACCGTAAGGCTCATGATTTTCTTTAAGCTCCGCTGCCGAATATATGAGCATACGAGCAGCTCTGAGCTTAGTAGCCATATCTGCAAGTTTAAAGCTTATTCCTTGATTGATTCCTATGGGTTCTCCGAACTGCTCGCGTTCTTTTGCCTCTGCAAGAGCCTTTTCATAAGCACCCTGCGCTATTCCGAGAGCCTGTGCGGCAATACCTATACGTCCGCCGTCAAGCGTGGACATGGCGATCTTGAAGCCCTGTCCCTCTTTTCCGAGAAGGTTTTCCTTGGGAACCTTTACATTGTTGAATATAAGCTCGGCGGTTGAAGAAGAGCGGATACCCATCTTGTTGTAGTGATCGCCGAATTCAAATCCTTCCATTCCCTTTTCGACAATGAGAGCCGAAACTCCCTTCAGACCGATGTCGGGGGTCGTAACCGCAAATACCACGTATATATCGGCTTTGGGGGCATTTGTTATAAAAATCTTTCCGCCGTTCAACAGATAATAATCTCCCTTATCGATTGCCGTAGTTTCGGTTCCTCCGGCATCCGATCCGGCATTTTCTTCGGTAAGACCGAAGGCGCCGAGCTTTTCGCCCTTTGCAAGAGGCACAAGATATTTCTTTTTCTGCTCCTCGGTTCCGTAAGCGGCTATCGGGTATGCTCCGAGAGAGGTATGCGCCGACAAAATAACGCCTGTACCGCCGTCTACCCTTGAAAGCTCCTCAACAGCGATCGCATAGCTGATAACGTCAAGTCCCGCACCGCCGTATTCTTTGGGATAAGGAATTCCCAGCCAGCCGTTTACACCCATCTGTTTAACCTGATTTTCAGGAAATTCGTTTTTCTCATCAAGGACAGCGGCTACGGGAGCAACTTCCTTTTCCGCAAAGGCACGTACCTTGGCTCTCAGCTCCTCGTGCTGTGCAGTTGTTTGAAATAGCATATTGCATACCTCCTTTATCTGTACATTTTATTCCGATATATACCGTTTTCATTTTAATAATTTAATTGAAGTATAAAACGAAGAACACAATAAAGTTGTGACATATGTCACAACATGTGATAAACTTTAAAAAAACAATTTATGAAGTGAGGACTATATATGGCGGTAAAATCCCTTGTTAATAAAAAAAGTCTTCTCGACAACATAAGTCCTGAAATGCTTGAGAAGATGATACCCTGCTTCAGGCCGCTGATAAAATCCTATAATAAAGATGAAACGATTATGCAGTATTCCGGCTTTGAGGATAAAAGGCATATCGCAGTGGTATACAAAGGGAAAGCAAGACTTGACGTTCTTGACGTTAACGGAGAGGTTTTCGGACTTGAAACCTACGGTAAAGGAGATATCTTCGGAGAGCTTTTTACCCTTCCCGTAGACTCAAACGAGTATATAATCACCGCCGATGAAAACTGCAGCATACTGTACCTTGATTATAATCATGTGATTGCTCCCTGCAAGCAGCTCTGTTCATTTCATATACAGATGATAAGCAATCTGTTCATAATGACGGCACAAAAATCACAGGAGCTTTCCTTCCATCTTTCCGTGCTTAATCAGCACTCGATAAGAGAAAAACTCCTGTACTATTTAAGATATATCCGCATTGCAACGGGGGAGACTTCAAACGGTGAGTTTGAAATTCCTATAACTCTTTCCAAGCTCGCAGACTATCTGTGCGTGGACCGAAGCGCCATGATGCGTGAACTTAAAAGCCTAAAAAACGAGGGCTTGATTTACAGCAATCAGCGAACCTTTTCTTTGAATTTTTAATCCTGTTTAAAAAATGTTTCCGCTATTCCTCTTGAAAGGCTTGCCCACACATTTACTCCGGGAGTTTTCTCGAACCTGCCTCCGGCTCCGAGCAAAAAAGAAATCGTTTGTGTTCGAATCCGGTTCACCGAAGAACTGCTCTCCGCCTTCCGTTTCAAGAGCGGCGACCGCCCTTGTCATGACGGAAAGATTTATGGGAGAAAGATTTCCGTAATCCTGTGCCGGCTCTTTTTTATTTTCAAAAAACAGGCAAAATAAAAGCATTTTCAGAGCTTGAGCCTGCAAATATTTTTGAATTCTTAATCATAAATCAGCCTCCCGACATCTCTTCTCCGGTCCATTTCCAAACACTTTGCTTTCCTGCGGTTTCGTCTATTATAATCCTGTTTTTATCGTCGTTTTTCCATGAAGCTGCACGTATTCCGAGCGCCGCAGTTCTGAACAGTTCGTTCATTCCGGATTTTGCTCCGTCAAATACGTATATATACTGCTGATAGCCCGCCTTGTCCTCACCGCACAGGCTCTGCACAAAAGTGCCGCCCTTATTCTTTGACCATATCAGAGCAAAGACTTCTTTTTCGCCGTCATTATCACCGTCTATCCACAGCACATCCTGAACGATGTCCTTTTCATCGGACTTATATACCTGCTTACCGTCATAGTACACAACAAGCGTCTTTTTTCTGAGGACTACCGATTCAACCGGCAAGGTTCCGTTTCCGTCCTCAGCCATAACCGCTTCCCGCCATTTTATCCATTTGGGAAGAAAACGTCCGTTCCACCACAAAAAAGCGGTCACGGCTGCTGCAATGACAAAAACAACAATTATTACGGCTATTATTTTTCGAACAATATGTCCTATTCCCGAACGTCGTCTGTACAATTATAAACTCTCCGCTATTTTTTCCGCTTCATCCAAGACCTTTGCAAATTTGTCAAGAGCCAGATCAATAGGCTCCGGCGTGGTAAGATCTACTCCGGCAACCTTTAATTCGTCAATGGGAAATGCGCTTCCTCCCATTGATAAAAATTTAAGATAATTTTTAACCGCTTCCTCTCCCACATTTCTGATTTTTTCGGAAAGCGCAACCGCCGAAGAATATCCGGTGGCGTATTTATATACGTAAAATGAATTATAAAAATGAGGAATTCTCGCCCATTCATATTTTACTTCGTCATCTATTACAAGATCTTCTCCGAAATAGTCCTTTATAAGATTTAAATATACCTCGTTCAAAGCCGACGGACTGAGCGCCTTTCCCGCCTCGTGCATTGAATGCGTGATCTTTTCAAATTCGGCAAACATGGTCTGGCGGAAAACCGTTCCCTTGAAGTTTTCAAGGTATTGATTAAGAAGTGCAAGCCTTTCCTTGGGATCGGAGGTTTTTGAAAGCAAAAGCTCGACCATTAAATTTTCATTTACGGTTGAGGCGACCTCAGCCACAAAAATGGTATAATCGCCGTACTGCGGCGGCTGATTTTTGTGCGAAAGATACGAATGTATCGAATGCCCCATTTCATGAGCAAGCGTTGAAACCGAATCCAGCGTTCCGTTAAAATTAAGCAAAATGTAAGGATTGGAGTCATATGTTCCCGACGAATAAGCGCCTCCTCTTTTTCCCTTATTGGGGTACACGTCTATCCATTTGTCGTTAAACGCCGATTTTACCGTGCTTACATACTCTTCTCCGAGAGGAGAAACCGCATCAAGAACAAGCTCCTTCGCCTCATCGTAGCTGTACTTTTTACCGCCCTCAGATGACAGCGGAGCATAAACATCGTAATAATGAAGCTCGTCAAGCTTTAAAATCTTTTTTCTTAAAGCAAGATATCTGTACATATCGGGAAGATGCTTCCTCACGGTTGCAATCAATGAATCATATACGTCAACAGGTACATTGTCAGCAAACAGGGAATGCTCTAAGGAAGAGTTGAACTTCCTTATCGAAGCCTCCTCGGAACGAGCCTTTACATTGTAAGAAAAGGTTGTCGCAAAGGTATTTATATGCTCCTTAAAGGTCTTATAATAACTGTCAAAGGCATTTTTTCTGAGAGTTCTGTCGGCAGACATCTGATGAAGAATATAGTTGGATCCGCTGAGCTCGACCTCATTTCCTTTTTCATCCTTAATGCTTCCGAATATAAGATCAGCATCCTCAAGAGTACCCGCTATACGTCCGGGAGACGTCATAAGCTCCGACAGCCTTGCGATAAGGGTTTCTTCTTTTTCAGTAAGGGTATGGGGCTTATTTCTGACAAGCTTTTCCATATTGAATTTATGCTCCGAAAGCTTTTCGCTTGCAAGAAGCTCTTTAAGCTTATCGTCCGGAAGAGATAAAATTTCGGGCTCCGCGAAGGCTGTTAAGGATACAAGCTGCGATGTCTTGGTCGACATGCGGGAAAACATGCCCTGCGCCTTTTCAGCCCTGGTGTCCTCATCATATCTTTGATGAGCATACACATACAGATTGTAAAGCTTACGCTCCACAAGCGTCATTTTGTCAGAAAATTCCGCTATGATTTTTGCATTGTTCAATTTTCCGCTGTAAGCTGCAAGCTCTTCAAAGTATTTATCTATTTCCACAAAGGCATTTTCCCAGTCCTCGTCACTTTTAAAAAGAGTGGAAAGATCCCAGAAAAATTCCTGATTCATGTCTTTTCTTTCTTTTAGCTGCTCCGCCATATATTGCCTCCTAAATATAAAATTTGTATACTTGAAAAGGTTAACACGACAGCTGAATTTATTCAATTAACCTCAGCTTCTTTTACGGGAGAAAATACAAAATGAAATACAAACTCGCTATTTTCGATATGGACGGAACAATTCTGGATACCCTTGAGGATTTAAAAAATTCTACGAATTATGTCTTAAAAAAATACAGCTTTAAAGAAAGAAGCCTTGATGAAATAAGACGCTTTGTCGGAAACGGTCTGAGAGTCCTGATAGAAAAGGCTGTTCCCGAAAACAGCGGTGAAAAAGTCGTGGATGAGCTGCTTTCGGATTTTAAGGAGCATTATGAAGTTCATAAACAGGATTTTACAAAGCCCTATGACGGTATACGGGATCTGCTTGCAGAACTCAAGAAAAATGATATAAAGCTCGCCGTGGTGTCAAATAAGCCGGACGCTGCGGTAAAAATTCTTTGCGATCAATATTTTAAAGGTTTATTCGATTATTCTCTGGGAGAAAAGGAAAATATAAAAAGAAAGCCCGCGCCGGATATGGCGGAGCTTGCCGTCAAAACTCTCGGCTTTTCCAAGGAAGAGTGCATATTCATAGGTGATTCCGACATAGATATTCAAACCGCCAAAAATGCCGGACTTGAAGTGATAGCGGTTCTTTGGGGCTTTAGAACAAAAGAAGATCTTATAAAGGAAGGAGCGACGGTTTTTGCCGCCGCCCCCAAGGATATACTTGATATTATTTACGCGGGCAATTAAGCTAAAGACCGAGCTTTCTCGATTTGGGACATTGGATAATGCCCGGGTAACGACAGTTTATGAAGGAAGCTCTAAAAGACCGACCTTTTTTCTGACCTTTCTGAGCGTTTTTTGCGAAATGTACTCGGCTTTTTCCGCGCCCTCTTTCATGACCGATTCAAGATACGATTTATCGGCAATAATTCTGGCGTACTCTTCTCTTACGGGTTTAAGCGCATTGGCAACGGTCTCTCCCACCGCAATCTTAAAATCTCCGTAGCCCTTTCCCTCAAATTCCTTTTCAACGTCTTTAAGCGAAACATCCTTAAGAACCGCATAAATGGTCATAAGATTATTTATGCCGTCCTTTCCTTCCCTGTATACTATGTCTTTTTCAGAGTCGGTTACGGCTCGCTTAAATTTGTTTATTATCACGTTTTCATCATCAAGTATCAGCACGGTTGCATTTGCATTGGAATCGGACTTGGACATTTTTTTTGTCGGATCCTGAAGGGACATAACCTTTGCTCCCGCTTCGGGAATATAAGCGTCGGGCATGGTGAAGGTTTCTCCGTACAAATTATTAAACCTTGCCGCAACATCTCTTGTAAATTCAAGGTGCTGCTTCTGATCCTCTCCTACCGGAACGAGATCCGCCTGATACAGCAATATATCCGCAGCCATGAGCGAAGGATATGTGAAAAGCCCCGCATTAACATTGTCGGCGTGAGATTTCGCCTTGTCCTTGTACTGAGTCATCCTGGACAGCTCTCCGAACATGGAATTGCAGGAAAGTATCCAGCCAAGCTCCGCATGAGTGCGGACATGGCTTTGTATGAACAGAAGGCTTCTATCCGGATCTATTCCGCAGGCGAGAAGAAGTGCCAAAGCGCTCCTTGTCTGCTGCTTAAGAGTGGCGGGATCCTGTCTTACGGTAAGACAATGAAGATCGGCTATAAAATATGCACAGTCGTATTCGTCCTGCATAAGTCCCCAGTTGCGAATCGCTCCTATATAATTCCCCAGAGTAAATACTCCCTGTCCCGAGGGTTGTATACCGCTAAGTATGCTTTTCTTTTTGTTTGCCTGTTGTACTTCACTCATAAGCATTTTCCTTTCACATATTTCCCATAATTGTATCTTTTATCACCCCGACGCACTCTCTAAGTACGTTATTGGGATAATATGCTGCATTTGATTTTGCGGCTATGCCGTACACGTTTTCAATCCCCTGCTTTTTTGCGATCATTACTCCTCTGTATACGTGGAAATCGCTTGTCACTATACCTACGGTATCATTTTTTATATCTATAAGCCCGATTGAATTGCGTATGTTTTGAATAGTATTTTGGGATTTATCCTCAATGAGTATCCTGTCACTGCTTACGCCGTGCTCTATAAGATACTCTTTCATTGCAACAGCTTCCGGCTTCGGCTCGTTGGCACCCTTTCCTCCCGATACTATACATTCGGTATTCTTATTTTCATTGAGGTACTCTACCGCCGCAATCAGCCTTTGCTCCAGAACGGCTGACGGTCCGTTTTCCCTTACCTGCGCTCCAAGAACTATAATATAATCCATATTACGCTTTAAATAGTCGTAATGTGAAGCATTATAAGAATATATTGCTATTTTTATTACAAGCATGCCCGTAAAAACTGCCGAGACCACTGCGATAAGCAACATTGATATACGAACGGGCAGGGGGATTTTGCTTAGAATGTCAAACTTTATCAGGACGGACAATATGGTACACATTACGGCAAACGCAAACCATACCAGATAAAATTTGGTACCGCTTCCTACGGCTTTTACAAATATGCCGTACATAACGCTCATTACGGCAAGTATAATCAAAATAATCAGCAAAAATATTTTCATAAGCTTAAAAACTTTGCCCCTCATTACAATTTTTCCACCTCATCAAGCCATATCCTTGACGAAGTGTCAGAAGGCATTCTGAGATCTCCTCTGGGCGATAATCCGACCGATAAGACCTTAGGTCCGTCCGGAAGTGCATTTCTCTTAAATTGTTGAGAGAAAAAGCGTCTATAATAATTTTTAAGCCACTTCTTTACGGTCTCGTTATCATAGAGGTCCTTAAACGCAAGCTTTGCCATACGATATATCTTGGACGGAGAAAAGCCGAATCTGAGCATATAATATAAAAAGAAATCATGAAGCTCATAGGGACCTACAAGATCCTCCGTTTTTTGAGTCATTTCTCCGTTCTTTGAGGGAAGAAGCTCGGGACTTACGGGAGTATCCACAATATCAAGCAGAACTGCCGACAGCTCGCTGTCCTTAGAGGTTTCCGCAAAATATCTTACAAGCTGTCTTATTAAGGTCTTGGGAACCCCCGCATTTACACCGTACATGGACATATGATCGCCGTTAAAAGTAGCCCATCCCAGCGCAAGTTCGGAAAGATCGCCCGTGCCTATCACAAGTCCCCCGATATCATTGGCTATGTCCATAAGTATCTGAGTGCGCTCTCTTGCCTGAGCATTTTCAAAGGTCACGTTATGATCCTTAATATCATGACCTATGTCCTTAAAATGCTGTTCAACGGAGGCTTTTATATTGATTTCTCTAAGAGAAGCTCCTATCCTTTTAACCATGGTGCAGGCATTTTCATAAGTTCTGCCGGTAGTCCCGAAGGACGGCAGAGTGACCGCCGTAATGTTTGACCTCGGAATATCAAGCAGATCAAAGCATTTTGCGGTTATCAAAAGAGCAAGCGCGGAGTCAAGCCCTCCGGATATACCGATTACGGCTGATGAAGAGCCTATATGCTCATATCTCTTTTTTAGGGCGTAAGCCTGTATTGAAATTATATTTTCAAAAAGTTCTTTTTTATTATCTTCAGCGTCAAAGGGCATAAAAGGACTGGTGCTGAATTTGCGGCTAAGCGGAGTATTTATGCCTTCCATATAGGAGGATATGATCAGATAAGCACCGTCCCGCACATTGTCCGATTCATTTGACATGTATACCGAAGGTATTTTGCTCACTTTGAAAGTGCTTTTTCTCCTTCTCTCATGCAGCAGCATTTTGGTATCGACTTCGCTGAAAATTATTCCGCTTGTAAAAAGCTCTTTTTCCGCAAGCACGGCTCCGTTTTCGGCTATTATGCTGTGTCCGCAAAACACCGAGTCCGTTGTGGATTCCCCCGTTCCGCAGCCCGCATATACATATGCTGCCGTGAGCTTTGCGCTCGTAATGCTCACAAGCTGTCTGCGATATTCCTTTTGACCGGCAGTTTCGATCGGAGCCGAAGGATTGACAATTATAAGTGCACCGTTAAGCGCATGGTCTATACCGGGCGACTTGGCAGCATATAAGTCCTCACCTATTTCACAGCCGACTCTGAATGAAAGCTCCGCACCCGAAACATTTATTTCAAATAAAATATTTGTTCCCATAGGCACAAGATATTGAAAGTCTTCTGTTCCCTCCTTAAAGTCGGAAAACAAAACCTCAGTTATTGCCGAGCCTGCTTCCGAGAACTGTCTGGATTCGTAAAACTCTCCGTACCCGGGTATATTTGATTTAGGTATAAAGGCGAGTATTTCCCCCTCATGAAGCACTGCGGCAATATTGTAAAGCTTTCCGTTTACCTCAAGAGGAAGGCCTACAAATACAAGGGCTGTGTTGGCTGTTTCTTTCAAATGTCCGGCTATTTTTAAAAGTCCCTTTTTTGCTGATATCAAAAGGCTGTCCTGCAAAAACATATCTCCGCAGCTGTATCCGGTAAGAGCAAGTTCGGGAAATACCACGACTGCCGCTTTTTCTTTTTTCGCAAGGTCTATCTGTTTAATTATCTTCTCCGTATTATAGACAGTATCAGCCACCTTTAAATCGGGAGTACAGGCTGCAACCCTTATAAAACCGTCATTCATCTTTTCCTCCGAAATAACAATATTTATGTGTTATTTGCAATATATACAGATTTCAGATATCCTAATGTTCATTCCAAATAGGCTTTAAGTATATCACAATTTACAACTTTACATTGTATAGATATGCATTTAAAACTTTTACCTGATCATATGAAAAAATTTTTTTACAGACTTCTATGGTGGCATTATATTACGGCTCTGTTTGTTTTTATAGTGGTAAAATTTAACGGCTCCTTATCGGATTTGCTTGCAAGAAGGGAGTTGTACTCGGAGTCTCTTATTTCGTCATACAATCTAAAACCCTTTGTGAGTATCGGATGGATGATAAAATATCTGGATCAGCCCTTTGCACAGGCTAATTTATTCGGAAATATACTCCCCTTTATTCCATTCGGCTTTCTGCTTCCTAAGGCATTTAAAAGCTGTGGTTCTTTTTTTAAAGTATTTTTCCTGGGATTGTTCAGCATACTTTTTATAGAGCTGTTTCAGCTTTTCAGCAAGCTGGGAAGCTTCGATGTGGACGATATTATTCTGAATATGATATCCATAATACTGGGGTATATCATGTATGTGCTTTTAAAAAGAAAGTGATTACTTCTGTCCCATTTTTCAACTCTGTTTTATAAATCACTATATGCCAATTCAATCGCATAGTTATGGATGATGTAACCGTAAAGGACTGTATTGGGAAGTCTTAGTATCAAATTTTATTAAATGAAAAACATTCACACACTCAGCAGGTTCGGCTATGGCAATTATCAACGCAGTCGCCGCCCTTAAAGGGGTCTTCATACTCTTTTACACTTAATTTATCCCTCACAATATCTTTCTTGATCTTCGATATATTTCTTTATTGTCGCTTAATTCAATCCTGCCGTACTAACGTAATATCATTCCGATCAAGCTTCTATTGGCTACAAACAATTACAACAAATATGATGAGGATTTTAAAAAATCCCTTGTCTCTATACATCAAACACAAACAGGTAAAACTATCACCATATATGAAATTAGATTGTAACCCATATGAGCAAGTATACACGAAAATATCGACCCTGTATGAAAGTAAAGTAAGCCTAAAATTATACCGCAGATGAATGAAGGAACTATTTGAGCCATATTAAAATGGAGTACGGAAAAGAGTGCCGCAGATATAAGTAAGGCGACAATTTTTCCATAATTTACCGATAAACCGTCCAGCAAAAATCTCCTCATTAAAAGCTCTTCAAAAATAGGTGCAAGTATACAAAAGTCAAGTAAAGCGGTAAACGGCGAAGCTATTATTGATTGAATCACCTGCTGAGAGTTTTCTTTACTTGCCGGAAAAAAGCTTTCAAATAAAGGATCCAGCCCTTTATCCAAAAGAAAGTAGAATAATACGGAACACCCTATAGCAGACAGTATTCCTTTAAGAGAAACATTAGCGAATAAATCAGGTCTGAAGTGTGTACTTCTCATCAGCAAAACAATAAATACAGCCATACATAAAGCAACCGTAATTATATTCAAAATCCTGCTGTGCTCGGGAGTCAGCTTTCTCCATACCAAAATATCAATCAACGTATAAAATATCATAAAGCCGAGCCAGATAAGCACCCACATAATGCCTTTTCCCATAGATATCCCGTTATTCATAAAATATGCTTCCTCTCAAAAAACTACAACTTATCCGCAAACCGGATTTTATTTGATTTTATACTTAAATATTTCTTAAAAAACGTATGCCGCCTGCAATATACAGAACGGCATACATTTCATTTTTAATTGCAAGTCATATACATTCAATAATAAAAAAGATTAAATATGACTTTCAATTATTATTCATTATAACATTACTTATTATCCGCATTTACGGCATTTGCAGCTATACGTCCCGATACGAAGATTTCGACAATAGCGTTTCCGCCAAGACGGTTACCGCCGTGAATTCCTCCGGTTACCTCGCCTGCCGCATAAAGACCTTCAATTACGTTGCCCTCCGCGTCAAGTACATGACGCTCGGTATCGATTACAAGTCCGCCCATAGTATGGTGAGTGGAAGGAGCAAGAAGCCTTATGCGCAGCTTTACACCCTCAAGCGTATAGCTGCTTTCATCATAAGTTCCGTCCTCATTCCTCTTAGCCGAGCCTACAAGAGCACTCGCCTGCTTCTTTCCGGCATTTTCCGGCTGCCTGCCTTCAATTATAGCCTTATCATAGGCTTCAATGGTGGCTTTTACAGTATCGACATCCGTTTCAAATCCTATTTCTTTAAACAGGGCTTCCAGCTCGGATATATCTCTTACATACTGTCTGTATGCCACATCCTCCTCTTTATAAGGATACGGACCCGGTATGGGTGACTCCGCATTTGCTATTTCGATGAACACTCCCTTTGCGCCGTTAAACTCTATTCCGTTCTTAAATTCTGCAAGCGAAAGAACATCCCGCTCCGACGTTTCGTCTACAAATCTGAGTCCCGTGGAAGGGTTGATATATATGGCATAATCTCCGCCGCCGAAGGCAAGGTTTCCGTTATCTATCCAGCTTATGGGCATAAGCTGGGTAAAGCCTTCTCCGGTTGTGGCGGCTCCCACAGCCTTTGCCATTGCAATTCCGTCTCCCTGGAGTGACGAACGGTTGGTTGTTTTGGTTTCCTTTGAAAGGAAATCGGACGACCAGTAGAGATTGTCCTCAACCACCTTATCGATATTTGCCGCAAAGCCTCCGGTAGCTATGATGACACCCTTTGCAGCCTTAGCTATTACCTCAGTTCCGTCATACTTCGTTGCTTTCACTCCGGTTACTCTGCCGTCCTCAACTATAAGCTCGGTTGCGTTGGTACGGGTCATTATGGCATTTTCTTTATTGGCATTAAGGAATACCGACATGGGAGCTGCAAAATATGTGCCCCAGCGTCCTTTGTATTCTTCCGTTTTACCGTCGCCGTCCAAATCCGCATTCGCTCCGATAAACAGATTTTCTCTGTACCAAAGAGCTCCTATAAGCGTTGGCTGTTTATCCTCAACGAAGGTTGCTCCCATTTCACTAAGCCACGGCTTAAGCTCCTGTCCTTCTTCAACCATCTGAGTCACAAGATCGACATCACCGTAAATCCATTGACTTCCGTCTGCGCTTACACGAAGACCGCCGTAGTAGCTCTGGAATATATGAAGGTTAAGCGTCGAGAAAAGTGTGAGATCGCTCTCGGTTTTTCCTGCTGCAAGCTGAGGCTCTGCCCAGTCAAGATAAGCCTTTATTTCTTTTTTTAGCGCCTGGAGAACGGGCAGATAATCAGCATGTACTCCATGCTTTGAAAGCTCTTCGATATCTCCCGCAACATATTCGTTATCTTTGTAATACGAGTCGTCAAATTCCTTCTCCGACCAGTTAAGAATAACCTTTAATTCATCGATACAGCCCTGAACGGACTTTACCTTGTCGTAGGTTTTTCCGTCAAAGCCGACTCCTGTTACCGCATCGGGATCTTTTTCATCCCATACGAGGTATTTCATAACGCTCTGATACTGTCCTCCGGATACAATAGTATTTCCGCCGATCTGAGCATTTTTTTCAATAAGAAGAACGCTGTCTCCGTTTTGAGCAGCCTGAGCGGCAGCCGCAATACCGGCTCCTCCTCCGCCTACTATGACCACGTCGTGAGTGGATTCAATCGTTTCACCCGCAACAACCTCCTTCTTGTTTAAAAGAAGCGCTGTGGGATTTGAAACCTCCGCCTTTTTTGCCGCATCAATCACGGCGTTCTTTACAGCCCTGCTTGAAAATGTAGCGCCGGAAACCGAGTCCACACCTATTCCGTTCGCCTCTATTATGTCCTTAATGATAATATCCTGAGCCACATCTCCTACAAATGCGGTTTCATTTGAGGATACCACCTCTATACCTTCAATGGCTTTATCCGTAAATGTAACCGAAAGCACCACATCACCGTTGTAGCCTGCTCCCTTTCCTTCGTAGGTGCCCGCCTTGAAGCCGACTTCCCCGTCAGAAGCGACTTCCTTTCCCGCTGCCTTATCTATCGCCTGCTGAGCCGCAATCTTTATAGCGTCCGATGTTATGGTAGCGGTTGCCACCACATCGACATCGGCGGACTGAGCCGCAATAATTGCCGGAGGTATTTCATTTATTGCCAAAGTTCCTATACCCTCGGTTTCATCCGGAGCGTCAACGCTGACATCGGTAATCGTCTTTTCATCAACAGTAACATTTACCGTTACGATGCCTCCGTTACCGAGCGCCACACCCGAATAAGTCCCGGGCGTAAAGCTGTGATCAGCCTTCACCGTAGAGGTCTTATCGGTACTTGCTGCGCCCCCGCCTGCCGCCGTACATCCGATAAGACTGAGCGCCAGACCCATGCTTATTACCGTGGAAAAAATACGTTTCATACAGATCCTCCCTTCCTGAATTGAAAATTGACAAAAAAAATACAAATTCATTTATATTTTATCTATTAACAATACATTAAGCAAGTGTACCCTGATTAAGAAATAATAAAGATTTATTTTACCTCTATCGCCATTCCGTGAGGCAGACAGACTATCGGGAAATCGGATGAGGAGCCGGTCATTTGACCGGAATGGACGCAGACCTGATTATCACAGTTGGATTCGCTGCAGCTTACCGCACCGTCCTTTATAAGTATAAGATTTATATCATGTTTATTTGCATATACTTCCGTACCGAGGCCGGATATTGAGGTATACATATCCGTCTCTCTTGCCTCTCCGTCTTCTATTATGTACATGGCATCCGTATTCAGATCCGCACTCAGAACCTTTACACCCGAAACGCTTACTACAACCGTCTTCTTACCCTCATCCGAAGCATAGGCTCCGGAAGTGGACGTTTGCAAAGCCGAAGCTGCCTCGGGAGGGGCTTCTGCGGGTACATCTCTTTTCGGACTTAATATAAAAAAAACAAAGCCCGTTACAGCCGCTATTACAAGCACCGGAACGATTATAAACAGATCTTTTTTGTTAAAAGCTCTTTGTTTTCGGGTATCTTTATTATATTCCGGATTTTTTTCAGCAAAATTATCGATGTCGGACATTTGACAGCTCCTTTGTTTGTATATTTATCACAAAATATAATATCACATTTATCAGATATGTATGTTTAATTATATTAAGTTACTAAATTATTGACATAATTAACAGTCGGTTTTATAGTTTTATAGTTAGTCTCTTCTAATTATAGGCATATTATTAAATTTATGGAGGTTTAGTTATGAACAAACAAAATAAATCAGCAGTAATTTTACCTGTAATATTGCTTATTGCCTGTCTGATATTCACAATCGGTATAAAAACGAGTTTCGGCGGCTGCCCTATGACGGAAGAAGGCAAATGGATGAATTGCCACTGGGCTGAACAGGCTCTTTTTATTTTGGGAGTGCTTGCATCTATAAGCTCTCTTCTTGCGGTTGTATATCCTGATATTCATGGTAAAATAGTGGCTGTCGTCACGGTAATTCCCCTGTCCGCCGCAATAATGTTTTTACCGGGAAATGCCGTCAGGCTCTGTATGATGGAAACAATGCACTGTCATGCTGCGATGAAGCCCTTTGCGCTTGTAATGGGGATAATCATGATAATAATATCCCTGATAAGCATTGTATTTATGAAGAAATTCATCAAAAAATAAAAATCATATAATTTTAGGATCGTAAAAAACATGTCCTTAAGTAAATCTCTTTCATACAAAAATATAAGTCGAAAACCCGCAAGAAGCATAGCTCTTATATTGTTG
Organism: uncultured Lachnospiraceae bacterium; assembly: GCA_963553525.1. GTDB lineage: Bacteria > Bacillota > Clostridia > Lachnospirales > Lachnospiraceae > Butyrivibrio. The sequence continues at coordinate 36,519 of CAUVOD010000017.1, forward strand.
TCCTCCCTGCTTTGCTTTATAATTGCGGGAGGGTCACTTGCGGTTTCCGGTCTTAGGAACGGCCTTGCCTCTCTGGATAAAAGACTCGGAGCTGATATAATGGTGGTTCCGTATGAGGCTGCAACCAAAAAAAGCCTTGAAGGCATAGTATTGCAGGGCAATACCGGATATTTTTATATGGATGCGGAGAAATATGAGCAGCTCAAAAAAATTGAGGGAGTAGGACAGATATCCGCCCAATTTTTTCTTGCTTCGGTAGGTGCAAGCTGCTGTTCAACAAGAGTTCAGATCATCGGAATAGACCCTTTAAGCGATTTTACGATTCAGCCGTGGATAAAGCACAGCTATTCAAAGGAACTTGAGAATCTCGAAATATTGGCGGGAAGCGATTTGAACGCTTTTACCGGAGATATTCTTCAATTTTACGGCACTCAGGTGAGGGTCGCCGGAAAGCTCGATAAAACGGGAACTTATCTCGACACCGCAGTTTTTTCCAATTTTGAAACCATAAGGATTTTAATAGAAGCCGCAAAGCAAAAAAAGATGTTCGACTTCGGAAATATCGATCCTGACAACATAGTATCCTGCGTGCTTATAAACGTGGCTGACGGATATTCGGTAGATGAAGTGCTGCTCGATATATCTCATGTACGCAAAATTAAAGCCGTTAAAACCAAGGATATGATAGCCGGCATTTCTTCATCTCTAAGAAGCGTATCGGACATAATAGGCATACTGATTTCCGCTGTGTGGATACTTGCTCTTATAATAGAAGCCCTTGCATTTGCCATGATTGCAAATGAAAGAAAAAAAGAGATGGCGATTTTAAGAGTGCTGGGAGCTTCCTCCAAAAAGCTCTCCTCCATACTGATGAAAGAAGCCCTTATGATAAGCGCTCTGGGATCGGTAATAGGAGCAGCCCTTGCTCTTATGATTTCAGCGGCATTCAACAATCTGATTTCCGCCGCTCTTGAGCTTCCATTCCTTATGCCCGACATTTTCAGTATAATTATCATATGTTCGGCGGCAATTGTAATATCAGCGGCGGCAGCCGTCATATCAAATATATATTTCAGCTCAAAGGCGGGAAAAATAGATGCCGCAATAATATTAAGGGGCGATAATTAAAAATGAATTTGACAGCGGAAAAAATATCCAAGCAATTTTTTAGAAAAAGAAACGATTCGAATGTCTTTTTTGCAGTAAATGAAACGGACTTTGAGCTTGAAGAAGCGAAGCTGACCGTCCTGTGCGGAAAGTCGGGAAGCGGAAAAAGCACGCTTTTAAATATGCTGTCGGGTATTCTAGCTCCGAGCGGAGGAAGCATCTTCCTTTCAGATCCTGAAAACGGTGAAAAGATTGATATATACAGCCTTAATGACGACTCTCTTTCAAGGCTGCGCAATAAGCATTACGGAGTAATACCGCAGGGTCAAACCGCTCTTCACTCTCTTACGGTTTTAGAAAATGTGATTGTACCTTACAATCTTTATGAAAACGAGTCAAGGAAAAACTCGGAAGATGATTTTGAAGCTGTCAGGCAAAGGGCTCTTATGCTCCTGAAAAGGGTAGGAATAGAAGAGCTTGCGGATGTTATGCCCGGGGAGCTTTCGGGTGGCGAATTAAGGAGAATGTCAATAGCCAGAGCCCTTATCATGAAGCCGGATATAATATTTGCCGACGAACCTACGGAAGATCTGGACGATTCCAATACAGAGGCTGTCCTTAAGCTGCTCAAGGAAATATCAGGCGAAGGGCGCTCCGTTATGATGGTGACTCATGATAAAGACGCATTCGAGTATGCAGACATAATATATAAAATGAAAAACGGATCATTGGAGAGATGCGATCTTCCCGAATGATCCGCAGATTTTGTTTTACTTCCTGTTCTTCTTGTTTTCGACCTTCTTTTCGTACATCTTTTTATCGGCTTCTTCTATGATATCGTCGACCTTTCTTTTTTCATTTTCATTTACGCTTACGACACCGTAGCTGAAGCTTGCTTCGTACTTATCCAGATTATCCTTGATAAAATTATCTCTTGCCATTTTCATCTGACGTATCGCTACGGTCTCGCTGCAGCCCGGCATAAATATCGCAAATTCGTCACCGCCCAGGCGGAACATTTCATCGGTCTTTCTTATTTCTCTTTTTACACAGTCCACAAAGCTTTTTATATAAAGATCACCTTCGGCATGACCGTAGGTATCGTTTATAACCTTCAAGCAGTCAAGATCCAGATAGCAAAATGAAAAGCTGGATGT
>CAUVOD010000018.1:0-38288 GCA_963553525.1 uncultured Lachnospiraceae bacterium
CTTTTATATGTAAAAAGCATGAATCAAGGCTTGTATCTATTTGAACGGGTAAACTTTCCGAAAGCTCCGCCTCCATATACAGTTCGCTGCTTGCATTTCCGTAGAAATCCTCGAATTTTTTGGAATATGCCTTTATGACGGTCATACTATCGAGATTAGTTTCAAAGTCTCCGAGGCAAAGCAGCTTAAGACAATAAATCATGCCTCTGACGTCATCTCCGTTGTGCAGAAGAATGGCCGAAAGGTCACTTGGCGAAGAAATGTCGGTATAATTTTTGTATATGTTAATAAGCTCAAGGCCGTCCAGTATGTCTTTTCTTTCAAATCCGCACAGCTTTTCCACATTCAGCTGCCTCAGAGAGGGAGCTTTGAGGATCTTTCTAAAAGGCTTTAAAATCCTGTAAATATCTATTATGCCGAATTCAAGTGTTGTGTCTTTAAGTTCACAAGCATCTAAACGCCCTCTGAGAAAGGGTATATCGAATTTTGCTCCGTTAAATGTTATAAATAGGTCATATGCCGCAGCAAATTCAAGGAAAGCCTTTAAAATATCGATTTCTTCACTTTCCTTTTCGGCAAACCATTGATGAAGTATCCATTTTCCGGATTCACAGCAGGCACAGCCTATAAGATAAACTATCGATTTCCTCGGGGAAAGACCGGTAGTTTCAATATCTATAAGTAAAATTTTTGCTGCGGCGTCAATTTCGGAAAAATCCGAATGCTCCGGCTCCTTTACAGGAATATCAAGAATTTGTGTGAAGTATTGCATCTATAGTTTATCTCCTCGCATCCTCGCAGTCCGTTGCTCGGATGAACAGCTCGTCGCTAAAACCGTACGTCCATGTACGAAGTTTATCTCCTCGCATCCTCGCAGTCCGTTGCTCGGATAAACGCTTCGTCGCTAAAACCGTACGTCCATGTACGAAGTTTATCTCCTCGCATCCTCGCAGTCCGTTGCTCGGATAAACGCTTCGTCGCTAAAACCGGAGCATCCGTGCTCCATGTTTATCTCCTTGTATCCAAGGTGTATATTTCGGCAGTTATTAAATTCGTCTTACATAGTATCACGTTTTTATGAAAAAATTAATTTAAAAAGGCGAATTGCAATAATTTAAGGTAAGCTGTTTAAAATTCACCTGTACGAGTTAGTTTAAACTTACCCTTAAACAGTTAGAGAACGCTTACTATTTTTGCCGAAAAATGTTGTAAATTAAAGGTTTTTGGGATTGATACCGATAAAAAATTAAGGTATTATAAGTATGTTGTGATTGATAAAAATTTAATTTGTGTGTGGAAAGAGGGGATAAAAATGCCAGTGGCTACATTTAAGGGCGGAGTCCATCCTTTTGAAGGAAAAGAACTCACAATGGACAAGCCCATCAAGAGTATGCTGCCGAAGACGGATCTGGTATATCCGGTTTCTCAGCATATCGGTGCACCGGCGAAACCTGTAGTTGCGGTTGGTGATCGGGTTTTGGCGGGTCAGATGATTGCTGAAGCCGGCGGATTTGTTTCTGCGGCGGTTTATAGTGCAGTATCCGGGAAGGTAAAGGCCATTCAGGAGAGAAGACTTCCGAACGGCGGTATGGGCGAAGCCATTGTTGTTGAAAATGACGGCCTTTATGAAGAGGTTGAGTGGGAACAGGTAAAACCGGTAGAGGAAATGACCGCTCAGGAAAAGGTAGATGCGGTACGTAAAGCCGGTGTTGTAGGAATGGGCGGTGCAGGCTTTCCTACAGCCGTCAAGCTTGCCCCTAAGGATCCGGAAAAGATAGAATATATTATCGTTAACGGTGCTGAATGTGAGCCGTTTCTTACCAGCGATTACCGGAGAATGGTTGAAAATCCCGAATTGGTTGTAGAGGGTCTTAAGCTTGTTTTAGGTCTTTTCCCCAATGCCAAAGGAATAATCGCTATCGAAAATAACAAACCCGAGGCAATAAAGATAATGTCCGAGCTTGTAAAGGGCGAGGAGAAGATAAGCGTGCAGGAGCTTCTTACGAAGTATCCTCAGGGCGGTGAGCGCATGCTTATATATGCCTGCACGGGACGTGAAATCAATTCTTCCATGCTTCCTGCCGATGCCGGCTGTATAGTTGACAACGTTGAGACCATAGTTGCCATTCATAAAGCCATAACGGAGGGTAAGCCCATTCTTGAGCGCACCGTGACGATTACGGGTGACGCCATTGCTGAGCCCTGCAATTTCAGAGTCAGACTCGGAACGAATTTCCATGACATAATACAGGAAGCGGGCGGCTTTGCCTCGGAACCGGCTAAAATAATTTCCGGAGGTCCCATGATGGGATTTTCAATATTCGATATTGACGTTCCGGCAACAAAAACCTCGTCTGCGCTGACCTGTCTTACCATTGATCAGGCATCGGAGCTTGAACCCAGCCCGTGCATAAATTGTGCAAAATGTGTGGATGTTTGTCCCGAAAGGCTTATACCCAAGGATCTTGCCGATGCCGTCGAACATGACGACGACGAAAGATTCCTTGCTCAGTACGGAATGGAATGTATCGATTGTGGAAGCTGTTCTTACGTTTGCCCTGCAAGAAGACATCTTAAAGAGCTTATCGGCGGAATGCGTAAAATTCAGCTTGGAAAACGCGCCGCTGCAAAAGCCAAGGCAGCAAAGTAAGGGAGGGGTAACATGAGTGAATTAAGCAATGTAAAAATTACCTCCAGCCCGCATCTTAGAAGCTCTCACACGACTCAAGACATTATGCTGCTTGTGACTGTTGCGCTTTTACCGGCTGCCGGCTTCGGAGTTTACAACTTTGGACTTGACGCATTGATAGTCCTTTTATTGACGGTTGCGTCATGCGTTATTTCCGAATACGCATTTGCAAAAATAACAAAAAGAAAAGTTACTGTATCAGACTTTTCGGCTGTCGTAACGGGGCTTCTTCTGGGAATGAATCTTCCGTCCACTGTGCCGTTCTGGCTTCCTATAATCGGCGGAATGTTTGCAATTTTTGTTGTAAAGATGATATTCGGCGGAATAGGACAGAACTTTGTCAATCCTGCGCTCGGAGCAAGATGCTTTCTTATCATTTCATTCTCCGGCATGATGAACAATTTTGTTACGGACACATATACTACGGCAACACCTCTTTCTCTGTTAAAAGAGGCGCAGAAAGTCGGTGATGTGGGATCGGCGCTTAAGGATTTGGATATCATGTCTATGATCATAGGCCATACACCGGGTGTTATAGGTGAAACGAGTATGATAGCCATTATAATAGGTGCAGCCATATTAGTGGCTACGGGAGTTATAGATTTAAAAATTCCCGCAACATATATAATAACATTCGTGGTATTTTTGCTTGTCTTCGGACCGTCAAGAACTCCGGCTTATATTGCGGCACAGCTTGCAGGCGGCGGACTTATGCTGGGAGCGTTCTTTATGGCTACGGATTATACGACCTGCCCCATAACTCCTACCGGAAAATATGTGTATGGAATTTTTATCGGAGTTTTGACAGGCGTGTTCCGTATATACGGAAGTCCGGAGGGCGTATCTTTTGCAATTATTCTCGGTAACATAGTCGTTCCGCTTATCGAGCGTTTTACAAGACCGCTTGCATTCGGAATTGTAAAAGAAAAGAAAAAGGCGAAGGAGGCTTGATGATGAGTGAGAAAAATGAAAAAGCAGCAAGCCCGGTAGCTTTGCTGATAAAAAATGCGCTTATACTTTTTGCATTTACGCTTGGAGCCGGTCTTTTGCTTGGTGTAATAAGCGATATGACGTCTCCGATTATAGCGGAGCATAAGATAGAGGCTTTGAAGGCGGCATATGGAGCCGTTTTATCCGCAAATGAATACGAGACCGTATACAGTGCTGCAGACGGAGTTGATGAAATAGGAGCGGAAGCCGCATTTGCCGAGGTGGTTTCGGGAAATCCGGCATATGCCAAGGTTTCGCTTGTCGGAGTGATAAAAGCTCTTGATGAAAGCGGTAATGTTGTAGGATATGTACTTAACCTTTCAAGCGGCGGATATGCTTCTAATATTGAATTTTCAATGGGCATTACCACAGAAGGTCATATAAACGGAATTTCCATTACGGCATCGGCGGAATCCGCAGGTCTCGGAGCGGAAGCCGATCCCGTCATAACATCACAGCTTTCAAATAACGGAAACGGACGTGACGACGCCCCCTTTACTCTTGTTAAGGGAAAAGATCCGGTTGAAGGTGAAGTTCAGTCGATAACGGGTGCAACCATCACAAGTAATGCGGTTGTCAGTGCCGTAAATGCAGGCTTTGAAATATTTGAAAATGTATTGAAAGGAGCGAACTAATCATGGCAGATAACAAAAAGGGCGCTCTTGGTTTCAAAATCAATACGCCTCTTGAAAGATTTTTAAACGGTGTTGTTGTAGAAAATCCTACAATAGTTCTTATGATCGGTATGTGTCCGTCGCTGGCTATTACCACAAGTGCTATGAACGCTATATATATGGGACTTGCAACAACGGTGGTTCTTGCATTCAGTAACCTTGTTATATCTCTTGTTCGCAAGATAGTTCCTGACACGGTGCGTATACCGCTGTTCATAGTTATCATAGCGACTTTCGTTACCATAGTTGATATGGTTATGAACGCTTATATGGAAGCAATGTATGCTACCCTCGGCGTTTATATCCCGCTTATAGTTGTTAACTGTATTATTTTCGGCCGTGCCGAGGCATATGCTTCCAAAAACGGTATGATACCCGCTTTCTTTGACGGTATAGGCATGGGAATCGGATTTACGATCGCAATTACCTGTATCGGTCTCATAAGAGAGATACTCGGTTCGGGAACATTTTTCTCAATTCAGTTCCTGGGACCCAAGGCGGGAACGGGAACAATACTTGACGCTTATACCAACATAAGTATTTTTGTCAATCCGCCCGGAGCTTTCCTGGTGCTTGCATTTATGATTGCGGTTATCAATCAGGTTAAGAAGGCTATGCAGAACAAAGGCAAGGATACTTCTAAATTCAGAGGACTTGAGGATATAGAAAAAGAAGAAATGCCCGTCAAGCCCGAACCCAAGAAGGTTGAGGAAAAGACTGAGGTTAAAAAAGAGGAAAAGCCTGCCGATTCCGCAGAGAAAAAGGCTGAAGAGGTTAAAGAAGTAAAGGAGGAGTCGTAATATGGGAACTATAATGTCATTGGTAACAATAGCTATAACGGCTTCCCTCATCAATAATGTTGTTTTGAGCCAGTTCCTCGGAATCTGTCCCTTTCTGGGAGTTTCGAGAAAGGTTGATTCGGCGCTTGGAATGGGCGGTGCGGTTATATTCGTTATAACCGTAGCAAGCCTGGTCTGTTCCAGTATTTATCATTTTATTTTGTCCCCGTTCGGACTTACATATTTGAATACCATAGTATTTATTATGGTTATCGCCATGCTGGTTCAGTTCGTTGAAATGTTTCTCAAGAAGTTCATGGTAGCCATGTATGAGGCTCTTGGCATATACCTTCCTCTCATTACTACCAACTGTGCCGTTTTGGGTGTTGCGCTTTTGAACGTTACCAATTCGTATAATATTCTTGAGAGCGTAATAAACGGTCTTGCTACTGCAATAGGCTTTGCTCTTTCTATCGTAATACTTGCCGGCGTAAGAGAAAAAACCGAATACAATGATATTCCGGAAGCATTTAAGGGGATGCCTGCGGTTCTTTTGTCATCGGCTCTTATGGCAATTGCATTTAACGGTTTTTCAGTTCTTCGCTGAAAAACCTATGCGTTATAGCGGCATTTGCCAAGAATCCCGGCAAGATAGGATTTTGGCTCACTGCCTGCATAAAATAAACGGCTTCCGGGGGCGGCGGTCGTTTAAAGGGTTAAACAAAAAGGTTGTGCTCATATCCGAAAGTCAGGTCGGATACGGTAAGGAGGAATTGATATGGATATATCAGCAATCTTAATGGCGGCGTCTGTTGTTGCGGTCGTCGGTATAGTTGTGGGTCTTGTTTTGGGGATTGCCGATCTTAAACTTCACGTAGATGTGGACGAGAAAGAGGCCAGAGTTTTGGAGGCTCTTCCCGGAAATAATTGTGGAGGCTGTGGTTTTCCCGGATGTTCGGGACTTGCAGGTGCCATTGCAAGAGGTGAAGCGCCTGTAAATCAGTGTCCGGTAGGAGGAACGCCGGTTGCCGACGCAATAAGTAAAATAATGGGTGTTTCCGCAGGTTCGGGCGGTAAGCAAGTCGCATATGTACGCTGTGCGGGCAATTGCGACAATGCAGCAAATAAATACGAGTATTCCGGCGTATAGGATTGCAGGATAATGGATCAGGCGCCCGGAAAGGGACAAAAATCCTGTACCTACGGCTGTCTTGGCGGAGGAAGCTGTGAAAGAGCCTGCCCGTTCGACGCTATTCATGTTGTAAACGGCGTGGCGGTGGTTGATAAAGAGGCATGCAAGGCATGTAAAAAGTGTGTTGCCGCCTGTCCCAGACAGCTTATTACAATGGTCAGCTATGAGACCACTACAATAGTCACGTGCCAGTCCCGCGACAAAGCGCCGGCTGTCAATAAAAATTGCAAGGTCGGCTGCATATCCTGTGGAATCTGTGTAAAGAATTGTCCCGTACAGGCCATCACAATTACGGACAATCTGGCGGAGATTGATCAGTCAAAGTGTATACATTGCGGAATATGCGCATCCAAGTGCCCTAAAAAGGCTATTGTACATAATCCCAAAAAGAAAAAGATTTCCGTTGATAAGGAGGCTGTAAAAGCTTCATAACTGTAATTTAAATAATTCCTCCGTCCGCAATTGCTTCAGGTTTAATCGATTGCAGACGGAGGAATTTTGATTTATTATTTTTTATTATTAGACATATTTTTCGGCACGAAATGCGTGATTTTTGGAGATATATAAATATTTTTATAGATTTCCATATACTCGGCTTCTGAGATGTTTTCAATAAAATTCAACTTGAATTTCTTTATCACCCCGTTCTCAATCAGGGTTTTTGCCGCTTTATTGTAAGCTACAGCAGCTTCTTTTTCCGTATCATAGATTCCGACTATATAATTGGAATGCATATTTATAACGGATTTAAAGCGTATGAAGCCTCTTTCTTCAACTTGATGAACTCCGTTATACCGGTTGATGATTTTTATATTTTCATAGCGTAAGTCGGTAGGATCACCGTTATAAAAGTCGTAATCCCTGCCTTGAACCGAATGCGGCTTTATTCCGAATCTCGACAGCACATTCAGCTGAGAGCCGTAATCGGAAACGAAAAGATGTCCGCCCCGCTTCATTATTTTGTGAGAAGAAAAATAAAAAAGATCTTCAATATCGAATCTATAATGAACGGACGGAGATAAGCAGTACAGGAAAAATTTTTTTTTGAGATATATGGGATTTGCTATGTACAGTCCGTTATCACGCACATTTATCAGACTGACGCATTTTTCATAGTAAAGAGGCGGTGCTTCGGGGATATTTTTCAGACGGACGGACTTTGATTTCAGAATTTTTTTGCCGTATTCATACGCATTGTGAGCAGCGATTTTGCTGTCGTAGCTCCCGAGAGCAATGTGCTTTCCCTTATAGGTAAGGGAAGCCCTGTAATCGATTTTACCGCTCAACCTTTGTCTGATGGAAACGCCTTGCTTATTATTCATAGCCTTATTATATTCCGGTAAGAGAAGCTATTGCCGGTACCAGATTAATGATAATAAAAATTATGACTAAAATCGAGCTCAGACTCAAACGCCATGAACCTTCTTTTGTTTTATTCTGCCTGCACCATTCCAAAATAAGTTTGAAATTAAAGGCTATGACAATAAATGCCGCTGCCGTAAAGGATAAAAATATTATCGTATAGATAAGAGCCTGTATACGATCGGGGAAATATTTAATCAAAAGTTCAAGCCCTTCGCCTATAATGGCGTTGTTGATAAAATGAAGCAGAATTGACCAGATGATCGAATATTCCATTGCCGTATATCCGAGAACAAGACCTATATAAAAGGCGAAAAATCCCTGAGGGATATTTGCGTGCATGATACCGAAAAGCATGGCGGAAATTATTATTGCGAACTTTTTCCCTCCCTTCTCAAAAATCCTCATGCAAAAGCCCCTGTAAATAAGCTCTTCAAAAACCGGGGCTGCTATACAGCTGTATATGAGCATTGAAAACGTAGTTGAATTAAGCGTGGCGGCTTCCACGCTTGATAAGGCGGACAGACCTATTTTATTAAGTGCAAATTCCAAAGCTTTGTCAAATATACTGAATATATATTGAGCTGACAGCATGACCGCAATGAGCTGCAAAAATATTCCGGAAGTCATTTTTTTGTTCTTCTGAATGTATTTATCAAAAGAAAGAAAGGGTCGGGTGAGCTTATACAATACCAAAAAGCCTATTGATACCCCCGCTATGGACGACCACGCCTCAATATCATAATCACTTACAAGACGTGCAAAAAAATCTTTATGAAAGTCAAAATAAACGGAAAGCCTGAATAATCCGAGCTTAAAAAAATAATCCGAAATTACTGTAAGGTTGATTATAAGAGTGTAGATCAGTAAATTAGCGGCTGCAAAATTAACAAGTTTCTTATTCATGTATGCATATTAACATTTATCGCACAGCTTAGCAAAATATGTTATGATGTCATGTTATAAAAGCTATTTAAAAGGATATTTCTTAATATTAGGGGGGATTATGGACAGCTGGTACAGATCTACAAGGGGAGCCAAGGAAATTGTCAAGTCGTCTGCCGCAATACTTAGAGGACTTGCAAGCGACGGGGGCTTATACGTTCCCGACCAGATACCCGGCTTAGGTCGCAGCATGAAAGATTATGCTCAAATGGATTACCGGGCTGTGGCAAAACATATCCTGTCCCTATTCCTTACGGATTATACGGAAGAGGAGCTGGAAGCCTGCGTTTCATCGGCATATGACGAAAAATTCGATACTCCGGCAATATCGCCCATAACCTGTGCGAACGGAGATTATTTTTTGGAGCTTTATCACGGTCCGACCATGGCGTTTAAGGATATGGCGCTTTCCATTCTTCCGTATCTTATGGTTTTGGCATCTAAAAAAAATAACGAAAATAAAAAGACCGTAATTCTTACGGCAACAAGCGGAGATACCGGAAAAGCGGCGCTTGAGGGCTTTAAGGACGTAAAGGGCACGGAAATAATAGTTTTTTATCCCAAGCACGGGGTAAGCCCCATACAGGAAAAGCAGATGATAAGTCAACAGGGCAAAAACGTGCATGTAATAGGGATAGAGGGCAATTTTGACGATGCGCAGTCCGGTGTAAAAGCCATGTTCACAAACTCCGCTTTGAAGAAAGAAATGGCTGATAAGGGATATGTGTTTTCGTCAGCCAATTCAATAAATATCGGAAGACTCATACCTCAAATAGCTTATTATGTATATGCCTATGCTCAGATGTTGAAAGCGGGCGATATAGGAAACGGCTATAAAATAAATATTTGTGTTCCGACGGGAAATTTCGGAAATATACTTGCGGCATATTATGCGTCGTTTATGGGGCTTCCGGTTAAAAAGCTTATCTGTGCGTCGAATTCCAACAGAGTATTATACGATTTTTTTAGAACGGGGATTTATGATAAAAACAGACCCTTTATTTTGACCGAATCTCCCTCTATGGACATATTGCTTTCATCCAATTTGGAAAGGCTTATATATCATATAGGAGGCGACAATTCGGATAAAAATGTCGCACTCATGGCGGCTCTCGGCAGAGAAGGCAGATATGAAATAAGCCATGATATGAAAAGCCGTATAGAGCAGTTCCACGGCGGATATGCCGGCGAGGAGGATTGTGCGGAGGCGATAAAATCACTGTTTAAAGAAAGCGATTATCTTATAGATACTCACACATCGGTTGCTTATGCGGTTCATCAGAAATATATGAAAAAAACGGGGGATGATACGGCAACGCTTATTGCATCGACCGCAAGCCCCTACAAATTCACTTCCGCAGTTTTGAATGCACTTGAGGGAAGGGATATGAGTGAAAGAAGCAAAACCGCCAATGATTTTGAGCTTGCGAGGAGACTTTCAAAAATAACGGGAACTGTGCTGCCCGTGCAGCTTGAAGAGCTTGAAAATGCCAAAATCCTTCATGATACCGTATGCAGTATAGAAAATATGGAAGCGGAAGTCAGAAAAATTCTTAGGATATGATTGGAGAGGAGAAAATAGAATATATGGAAAATGAAACTATACGCTCAAGGCTTTCTCTGCTTAGAGCAAAGATGAAGGAAAACGGAATAGATTATTATCTTATACCCACCTCTGATTATCATAATTCGGAATATGTTGCGGATTTTTTTAGAGTGAGGGAATTTTTCAGCGGATTTACCGGCTCGAACGGGACGCTTCTGGTAGGACAAAATAAAGCGGGCTTATGGACTGACGGCAGATATTTTGTTCAGGCTGCAAATCAGCTTGAGGGAAGCGGAATAACCCTGTACAAAATGATGGTTGAGGGCGTTCCTACTATACTTGAATTTCTTGCTGCCGAAATGAATGAAAACGAGGTTCTCGGCTTTGACGGAATGACTCTTGCCGCCGAGATAGGCGTTGAATTTGCAGCCGGGCTTATGTCAAAGAATGTGAAATTCAAGTACGGTCTTGATCTTGCTGACAGCGTATGGGAGGAGAGACCCGAACTTCCCGCAAATAAGCTTTTTATTTTAAGTAACGAGCTTGCAGGAAAGAGCTATAAAGAAAAGCTGGAAGACGTAAAGGAAAAAATGAGAGTCTATGGTACGGACAGCTTCTTTATAAGTAAGCTTGACGATATAATGTGGCTCACAAATTTAAGAGGAAGAGATGTAGAGTGCAATCCGGTAGCGCTTTCTCATATGCTTGTAACGACGGACAGATCTTATCTGTTCGTGCAAACTGCGGCGCTCACTCCTGAGATAAGTTCCTATTTGAAGGAGAATAATATTACCGTACTCAAATATAAGGACGTAGCCGCAAATCTCAAGGGCTACCGGCCTGTTGGAGATATGCTTTTTGACAGAAACAATGTGTCCTATACGTTATTTATGATTTTAAAGGAAATTACAGCCGCAGCGAGCAAAAAGCTTATAAAAAGACCGAATCCCACCATATTGATTACGGCTTTAAAAAACGAAACTGCGCTTAAAAATACCATAGAGATATATATAATCGACTCCGTCAAGCTTACCGAATTTATATACTGGGTAAAGAAAAACGCAGGTAAAATACCCCTTACCGAAACCGATATATCGGATAAGCTGGATGCAATGAGAGCCGAAATTGACGGATTTTTGGAGCTTTCCTTCGATACCATCTGCGGATATGGTTCCAACGGAGCCATAGTTCATTATAAGGCAAAAAAAGAAAGCGCCGCCTGTGTTGAAGCGAAGGGTATGCTTTTGGTTGATTCCGGCGGCAATTATATGAGAGGAACCACGGACGTTACAAGGACCATGGTCCTCGGAGAAATAACTCAGGAGATGAAAAAGCACTTCACTCTTGTGACCGTCGGAATGCTCAGACTTCTTAACGCCAAGTTCCCTTACGGCTGCACCGGAATAAATGTTGACACCTACGCAAGAGAGGCTATATGGAGAGAGGGTCTTGATTTTAATCACGGAACGGGTCACGGAGTCGGATATGTACTGAATGTGCACGAGGGTCCTCAAAATATAAGGTGGAGAAATATCAACGGTGCCGGAGATACCGTGCTTGAAGAAGGAATGCTTGTATCGGATGAGCCCGGTATTTATATAGAAAACAGCCACGGTATCCGCATAGAAAACATACTTGAAATTGTAAAGGAATCAGAGGGGAAATTCGGCAAATTCCTGGGATTTAAGTCTCTTACCTATGCGCCTATAGATTTGGACGGCATAGATGCCCTCTATATGAGGGACGATGACATAGAGGCTTTAAATGCTTATCATAAGGACGTGTATGAAACAATATCGCCGTATATAAAAGAAAAAGAGATTTCCGAATGGCTGAAAGATGCCTGCAGACCGCTTGTGCGATAAGCACCGTTATCGACATCATCAGCGTAAAATGCTAAAATAATCTTGCCTGAGATGTGCGACAACTCTCATGTATTTTGAACCTACATTTACTTTAAACGGGAATCCTATATTGCTTTCCTTGATGTCACGCCTTCGGCATAGAAATATGCTATGGCAGAGGAAGACAGAGAGTAAGGCTGCGGTAACCCACCTGGCGTCAGCTAGGAGTCAAAATCTTGAGAGCCGGCATTTCGGGCAGATTTTATATAAGTCAAAAATTCGACTTAAACTGTTCGGGTTTAGAATGCGGATAGAGCGGTAATCAATCTTACAGACGAAGCAGCGGATATATCTGTAGATATATAATAAAAAAATAAAGCCCATATCGGGCAGGAAATACAGAAGCGGGTTAAAAAATGAGAAAAGAGTTGGAAAAAACATATGATCCCAAGGGGATTGAAGATCGTATTTATAAGACATGGGAAGAAAAAAAATATTTTCACGCCGAAGCGGATGAGACTAAAAAGCCTTTTACCATAGTGATCCCGCCTCCCAATATAACGGGTATACTGCATCTTGGACACGCTCTCGACAATACCATGCAGGATATAATCATCAGGTTCAAGCGTATGCAGGGATATAATGCCCTGTGGCAGCCCGGAACGGATCATGCTTCAATTTCCACGGAAGTCAAAATTATAGATCAGCTTAAAAAAGAGGGAACGGATAAGGAAGCTCTGGGAAGAGAGGGCTTTTTGGAGCGGGCATGGAGGTGGAGAAGCGAGTACGGCGGAACCATTATCAGGCAGCTTAAAAAGCTCGGCTCGTCCTGCGACTGGGATCGTGAACGCTTTACCATGGATGAGGGCTGTAATGAGGCTGTCAAGGAAGCCTTTATCCGTATGCACAAAAAAGGATATATATATCAGGGTTCCCGCATTATCAACTGGTGTCCTGTCTGCAATACATCCATAAGCGACGCCGAGGTTGAATATGAAGAACAGGCGGGACATCTTTGGCATATCAAATATCCTGTGATTGAAGATGACGGAAGTGTTTCAAAGGTCAGATTTGTGGAATTTGCAACCACCCGTCCCGAAACCATGCTTGGAGATACAGCGGTAGCCGTTAATCCCGAGGATGACAGATATAAGGACATCATAGGCAAAAAGGTTTTACTTCCTTTCATGGAAAGACAGATACCCGTTGTTGCGGACTCTTATGTTGATATGGAATTCGGAACGGGTGTGGTTAAGATTACACCCGGTCACGATCCCAATGACTTTGAGGTCGGAAAAAGACACGATCTTCCCGAGATAAACATTATGAACGACGATGCCTCCATTAACGAAAACGGCGGCAAATTCAAGGGTCTTGACAGATATGAGGTAAGAAAGCGTATCGTAGAAGAGCTTGATGATATGGGATATCTCGTAAAGGTTGAAGATTATTCCCATAACGTGGGTACGCATGAGCGCTGTCATACGACCGTTGAGCCGCTTATTAAGAAGCAATGGTTTGTAAAGATGGACGAGCTTATAAAGCCTGCCGAAAAGGCTGTAAGGGACGGAATAATTAAGCTTATCCCGGAGCGTACAAAGTCCATGTATTATAATTGGACGGGGAATATAAGGGATTGGTGTATATCCAGGCAGCTCTGGTGGGGACACCGTATTCCGGCATATTATTGCGATGACTGCAAGGAAGTGATTGTGGATTATGATACGCCCTCTAAATGTCCGCATTGCGGGAGCGTGCACTTCACACAGGATGAGGATGTGCTTGATACCTGGTTTTCATCGGCACTTTGGCCCTTTGAAACTCTTGGCTGGCCTAAGGAGACTAAGGAGCTTAAATACTTTTTCCCTACCGATGTGCTTGTAACGGGCTATGACATTATCTTTTTCTGGGTCATAAGAATGATATTTTCATCCTATGAGCAGCTTGGAACCTTCCCCTTTAAGACGGTTCTTTTCCACGGTCTTATAAGAGATGATCAGGGCAGGAAGTTTTCCAAGTCTTTGGGAAACGGCGTAGATCCGATTGAAGTCATAGAAAAGTATGGAGCTGATGCGCTCAGACTCACCCTTATTACAGGAAATTCGCCCGGTAACGATATGCGCTTTTATATGGAGCGTGTTGAAAACAGCCGCAATTTTGCCAACAAGGTATGGAATGCGTCGCGTTTCATAATGATGAATTTGGATGAGAGTTCTGAAAATAAATTCAGCGAAGCTCTGCCCGATGCTTTGGAGCCGTCCGACAAGTGGATACTTTCAAGACTTAATTCGACGGTAAAAGAAGTCACGGAAAATATGGAAAAGTATGAATTGGGAATAGCCGTGCAAAAGGTATATGACTTTATCTGGGATGAGTTTTGCGATTGGTATATAGAAATGGTAAAGCCCAGACTCAGAAAAGACAATTCGGAATCAAGAGCTTGTGCTTTATGGACTCTTCAAAATGTTCTGATAAATGCACTTAAGCTTCTTCATCCGTATATGCCTTTTATAAGCGAAGAGATCTATCGTACGCTTCTTGACGGCAATACTTCGGAGAACAACAAAGAGTCGATTATGATATCGTCATGGCCCTTATACAGAGAAGAGCTCACATTTGATAAGGCTAAAGATGATATCGAAACCATAAAAGAGGCGGTAAGGGGAATAAGAAACATACGTTCCGAGATGAATGTCGCTCCTTCCAAAAAAACTAAAATTTTTGTTGTCAGTGATGAGGAGTCTGAAAGAAGTATTTTTGAAGCAGGAAAGCTGTTTTTTGCCTCACTGTCGTCTGCTTCGGAGATAATTGTAAAGGCGGACAGAACCGGCATATCCGACGATGCGGTTTCGGTGGTGCTTCCCAAGTCTGTTATTTATATTCCCCTTGAGGATCTTGTGGACATGGCTGCGGAAAAAGATCGTTTAATGAAAGAGCTTAAGAGACTTGAAGGGGAGCTTTCAAGATCGAAGGGTATGCTTTCCAATGAAAAATTCCTCTCGAAAGCGCCTAAGGAGAAGATCTTGGAAGAAGAGGAAAAGCAGCAAAAATATCAGCAAACCTACGATCAGATAATTGAACGCTTGGAGCATTTTAAGTGATAAATTTTGACGAAGAAATAAGAAAATTTAAACCTATATTGGAAATAGAACAGGCGGAGACCATAATACGCAATCAGGATCTGCAGGATATGGCGGACGTGGCTTTGGGTATAATTGCGGAAGCCAGAGATGAAGCCGCATCAAGTGCGGCAAGAGCTATGCAGACGGGAAACTCCGGATATGAAACGGCGTATTCCTCTCAGCAGATGTATGATGAAACCCAAAATTTCGGTGGCGGCGATGCGTTGCTATAACTGCGGTTTTGAGGCGGAAGCCGATATATGTCCCGGTTGCAAGTCCCCTCTAAGGACATATCGCATTATTACGGATTATTCATCCGCTTATTATAATGACGGACTTGAAAGGGCAATAAACAGAGATCTCAGCGGTGCGGTCAGATCGCTTTCAATGTGCCTTAAGCTTGATAAAAATAATATTGATGCGAGAAATCTGCTCGGTCTTATTTACTATGAAACGGGAGATACGGTTCATGCGATAACCGAATGGGTCATATCCAAAAATCTTCAGCAGGACGATAACGGCGTTGACAAATATCTTGGAGAACTTAGAAACAATCCGGATCTTTTGGAAAATATGAACAGCGCAATAAAAAAATATAATTTTGCGCTTAGAAATGTTCGCAAAAAGCATTATGATGCCGCACGTATACAGCTGAAAAAGGTTTTACAGCTCAATCCAAAGCTTTTAAAGGCCCGTCAGCTGCTTGCTCTTTTATATATGGAAAGAGAAGACTATGCCAGAGCGAGATTTGAACTGGATCAATGTGCCCGTATCGATATTGCAAGCGAGCAGACAAACCTTTTTCAGAGGGAGATTGACAGGATAATAGCCGCCAAGACCCTTAAGCTGAACGAGAATAAAAATGCAGGTAAAAAAGCTTCGGCTTTTGCTTATAGAAGCGGCAATGATACCATAATACAGCCTGCAAAGGGATTTTTTACATCCGGAGGAGCAATTTCCGTTCTCAGCGTTTTATTCGGTATAGTTTTGGGAATAGCGGCTGTTTATCTGCTTGTAATACCTGACAGATTAAAGGAGGCTCAGCTTTCGGGGAATGAAAGAATAGCGGCTATAAGTGAAGAGCTTGATGTCAAAAATTCCGATTTGGGTGAAAATGCGCAAAAGATTGAGAGCCTTAATCTGGAGATTGAAAATCTGAAAGAAACAATAAAAACCTATGAGGGAGCGGGAGAAGGCGGAGGTGTCACGGAAAATTTGGCTAATGCCGCAGCCTTGTATCTGAGCGGAGAGTATGATATCGCCTCTTTAGCCGCATTTATGGATAAGATTACAAGCGAAGACTTGGCTAAAATGAAGCTTGCGGGCTATAAAAAGCTTTATGACTCGGTTGTTGCCGTTGCGGGCGGGGATTTATCGGATTATTTTTTTGATCAGGCTTTTAAGGCGATGTCCGAGGAAAAAACCGAGGAGGCGATAAGGCTTTATACCCTTTCGGTTCAATATAACGAAAAAAATTCACATGCTTTATACAATCTGGCGGAAGCCGTAAATTTGTCGGGAGATACGGAAAAGGCTCTGAAAATTTATGATCAGGTGGTACAAAAATTTGCCGGCACTAAAGACGCCGATAATGCAAAGGCGAAAATTATAGAGCTTAACAGATGAACAAAAAAGAGGCTTTAAAAAACATTATAAATTTTACGATCCTACTGCTTTTGACGGCGGTACTGTCATCATGTGCGAAGCCTGCAAAGACCACGCATATCGATACCTGTAAGAGTGCCATAAAAACCTTTTCGTACGCCGCCGCCGTGTCTGAGGCTGATGCTGCGATAGCTCTTTCTCAGGATGCGAGGGAGGCGTACAGATTAAAGGGAATAGCGCTTTTTAAGCTTGCAAAGTATGAGGAAGCAATAGAGTCTTTCAAGCTTTCGTTATCTTATTCCGACGGAGTCATAAAGGAAATAGATTACGATATGAATATGTATATTGCGGCTTGTTACAGATGCTTAGGCAACAATGCGGAAGCTGCCAAAATATACGACAATATCCTGAATCTGAAAAAAAATGATATAAATGTCCTGCTTGAAAGAGGTATAAATTATCTGGAGTCGGGATCCGAGGCTGATGCGGACTCGGATTTTAATAAGGCGGTGAGTCTCAACTCAAAAGACTGCGATATGAGAGTCAGGATATATCAGGCGTATGAGAGTTTCGGCATGGCGGATACCGGAAAAATCTTTTTGCAGTCGGCACTGGATGCTTATCGAAGCTCAATGACCCCATATGAAATAGGCATGCTCCAGTTTTATTTGGGAAATAATGCGGACGCTCAGTCATATTTGGAAAAAGCCTTTGATTCATCAAGCGGAGCGCAGAAGGCTAAGGCGGCTCTCTTGCTTGGGCAGACAGGTGAAAAACAGGATGATCTGGGATATGCGATAAGCGTATATACACAGATTCTTGATACCGATCCTTCATATTCGGAGCTTTTAAATCGCAGAGGAGTGTGCTATATGGGAAGCGGAGAGTATGACAGGGCTGTAAAAGATTTTGAGGCGGGTCTTGCACTCAACGATCCGCGTTTTTATCAGATTTTGCTTAGAAATGAAATAGCCGCATATGAATATGCGGGAGACTTTAGTCAGGCTAAGATAAAAATGCAGAAATACAGCGAGCTTTTTCCGGATGATGCGGCAGCGATGCGAGATAAGATTTTTCTTGAAACACGTTAGCAATAAAGCTGCAAGTGTGGTAAAATCACACTGTTTGACATAAAAATACTGAGGGTGATTTTCAGGAGGATGAAAATGAAAGCAAGAGGTGAAAGCGGTAAAAAAATTATTATGGTGTGCGCTCTCGCTGTTTTGGTATTTGCCGTGGCATTGATTGCCAATTTTGCGGAAAACGGTGTTTTTGCGCCTAAGATGCAGATACCGGAAGGGGCGAAGACCGCAACGGGAAAAGGCGAGGATACGGAAGGCGAAGTGGTTGTTGAAGTCGTTGCTGACGAGAACGGGATTTACTCCGTTAAAGTGGTTCAGATCACGGAAACCGACGGAATAGGTCCGGCAGCCGTTGATAAAATACCCCAAGCCATACTTGACGCACAGGGAACCGATGTTGATGTCGTAGCCGGAGCTACTATCACGAGCCAGGCTATAATTGACGGAGCGAATAAAGCTCTTGAGAGTATGGGATATTAATAAAATCGGAGATTTTTAAAGGAAGGCTTCGCAGCCTTCCTTTTTTAATAAGCAGACGACAGAGTTTTTACCTTACAGATATAAATAAATAGAGTTGGAGATTATGAGAAAAATAAAATTTCGATATAATAAATATCCGCCTGGTGTATTGTATATCATGCTTATATTCGGAGTGGCTCTGGGTTTTTTGTTTTATTATGTGTTTCTTGTATTTTCCGGTATCTCCGAAGAACCGTACTCATCAGGATATTTCGGAGAGCATCCCGACCAGGCAGTTTATTTGATATTCGGATTGATTCCGATCGCCATGTCGCTTCCGGCATGGATTGCAGCAAAATGTTGGAGCGGTAAAGATGAAGAAGCGCGGCTTAATCTATATGAAGACCATGCTGTTTTATATTGGAAAGATAAAGAATTGCACATACAAAAGGGAGATCTGAGGATTAAATTTCCCAAGCCTCAGCCCTTTTGGTATACGACCTATATATTGAAAGTTCCGGGACATAGAGTAGTATTGGTCGGCTCCGTAAAAGAAGCCGAAGAAAATAGGAGAGAGAGGCTTTCTTTGAAGATAGCGATAGAGGAGCTGTCAGTTTACGAAAAATAAAAAGAAAATAGGAATATAATAGCGAGCTTTTATCAGAGAAGCGGGTATCAGGATTCAAAAAAATAAAACGCAGGAGATAAAATAGTCAGAATATTCTGAATATTTCAAATAAAAGTAAAAATTTTTAGAAAAAGGTATTGACAAACTCAAAAAGTCTGCATATAATGAAACCATAAAAGATGAACATACAGCTTAGATGAGAAACAGATAAGAAATAAAGAAACGGATTCGAAGTTGTATAGTGAGTCATAAGAACCGGAGAGTGACGAGAAAGCTCAAGGTTCAGAAAAGGAGGTACAGTCCAAAGGGATACTAAGTTTCCAAAATCAAAAGAACAGGTCATGAATTTAAGAACCGGAGTCTTGATACATCAAAGGTGAAGTAGAAAATGTGGGACTGCAATATTTACATACCGCAACTTCATAATAAGAATGAAAGGTTAGGATGAAGACAGACAAAAGAATTTTAAGGGAATGACCGAAACGACAACTGAATGGAGGTAAAGTCCATTGGACGAGATGTTTTAGAGAGGCAACTGCTTAGCATATTAAGTAGCTGCCTCTCTTCCTTTTGTGTTATACTACAGCCTATGGTAGAGAGAGATTTATCGAACAAAGAAAATTCGGAAGAGGATCAATCTGTTGAATATATAGAACAGTCTGTGCGGCAGGCTTCCAAGGTTCATCTTATAAGTAAGGTTGAAGAAGACAGCATAGCGGAAGAAATGGGCATTGAAGCCGGAGATATTCTTTTATCCATAAACGGCAAGGAGATAGCGGATATTTTTGACTATCGCATGCTTGAGAGGGAAGAAGAGCTTTTGGTGCTCATCAGAAAAAAAAGCGCTGATGGGGCTTCATGCAAAGAGCCTGAGGAATGGGAGCTTGAAATTGAAAAGGACAGCGAAGAAGAGCTTGGTTTGGAATTTTCAAGCTCGATGATGGATAATTATCGCTCCTGCTGCAACGGCTGTGTTTTTTGTTTTATTGATCAAATGCCCAAGGGCATGAGAAAGACCCTTTATTTCAAGGATGATGACGCAAGGCTTTCTTTTTTACAGGGCAATTATGTTACTTTGACCAACATGACGGATTCGGAGGTTGACAGGATATTAAAATATCATCTTTCTCCCATCAACATTTCCTTCCATACCACGGATCCGCAGTTAAGGGTAAAAATGCTCAAAAATCCCGCAGCCGGAACGGCGCTTGAAAAAGCGAAAAGGCTCTGCGGTGAGGATACGGGAATAGAGCTTCACGGTCAGATTGTGCTTTGTAAGGGTTTAAATGACGGAGAAAATCTGGACAGATCCATGAGGGATCTTTTTTATGACTATGCTCCCAATCTGACAAGCGTGTCCATAGTCCCCGTAGGACTTTCAAGATTCAGAAAAAATCTTTATCCACTGGAGTCTTTTTCAAGAGATGATGCGAGAAAGGTGCTGGAGCAGATACATGCTTTTCAGGCAAAAGCCCTTGATGAAAGAGGGGATCGTTTTATATATGCGTCCGATGAGTGGTATTTTTTGGCGGAGTATGATATTCCTGATGCGGAATTTTATGGCGATTATTCCCAGCTTGAAAACGGAGTGGGAATGGTCAGACTGCTGATAGAAGAGGTTAGAGAAGCTTATAGGCGGCTTATGGACTCTGATGCGGATTTTCTAAAAAAATATGAAGCCGAGGTTTCGCTGGCTACCGGAATGTTGGCTGCTCCGGCGATAGGAATGCTGCTTAAAGAAGCTGAGGATATATGTAAGGGACTTAAAACTTATCTTTATCCCATAAGAAATGATTTTTTCGGAGAAAAAATTACCGTATCCGGACTTCTTACAGGAAGGGATATACTTGCTCAGCTTAAAGACAGGGAACTCGGAGAAAGGCTGCTGCTTCCTGCGAATATTCTCAGGTCGGGCGAGGATGTGCTTCTGGATGATGTACGTTTGCCGGAAATAAGTGAAAAGCTCAATGTTCCCATTGCCACGACGGGACATTCGGGCTATGATTTTGTAACGACTTTATTTGAATTACCGAAAGGGTATCTGGGTGGAGATCAGGAGGATGATGCGGGAGCAAATCCATACGAATTACAGACGCTTGATGGATGATAAAATTAAGGAGCTGCAAAAGCAAAATGAGCGCAAAAAATTGCTGCTTCATGCCTGCTGCGCACCCTGTTCAACGTCATGCCTCGAAATTTTGAGAAAATATTTTGACGTTACGGTTCTTTTTTATAATCCCAATATTACGGAAGAAAATGAGTATCATAAACGTTTGGAAGAAGAGATAAGACTGATAGGCATATTCAATGACAATTTGCTGAAAAGAACGATTACTTCATCCTCGGATGATGAGGATTTATTGAATAAAAATATTGAATCGAAGGAAGCTCCCTCTTTAATAGGCATAATGGAAGCAAAATACGATCCTTTGAATTTTTTATCCAGGGTGAAAGGCTATGAAAATGAAAAAGAGGGCGGAGAAAGGTGTAAGATTTGCTTTGATTTAAGACTTAGGGAAACGGCTGAGCTTGCAAGAAGGAACGGCTTTGATTTTTTTACAACCACTCTTACAATAAGCCCGATGAAGAACGCTCATTTGCTGAACGGCATAGGTATTGAGGCGGGAGAGGAAGCGGGGGTCGCATTTTTACCGTCGGATTTTAAGAAAAAAAACGGATATTTAAGATCCGTAGAGCTTTCAGGGGAATTTGACCTGTACAGACAGGATTATTGCGGCTGTGTATTCTCAAAGGCGGAGAGAAGCTGCTACAAATGCAGAAAACAAAATGAAGAAAGCGCCTGTGAAATGGCGGGATAAATATATGTTATTCAGGAGGAAAAATGAAATCACTAATTGAGCTTATAGCCGATAAGGTCGGAGAGGCGTTTGAAAAAGCCGGATATGACAGGAAGCTTGCCATGGTAAAGCATTCCGACAGACCGGATCTTGCGGAATTTCAGTCGAACGGAGCCATGGCGGGAGCGAAGCAGTACCGCAAAGCGCCCTTCAGTATAGCCGAAGAGGTGGTTGACATACTTAAGGAGGATAACGACCTTTCAGAAGTTCAGGCTGTAAATCCCGGCTTTATAAACATTAGAGTATCCGAAGAATTTTTATGCGCCCATCTGAAAAATGTTGCACATACAAAAAAATTCGGCGTTTCATCAGACGGAATTTCAAAGAAAATAATAATAGATTACGGCGGAGCAAATATAGCAAAGCCCCTTCATGTCGGACATTTGAGGAGTGCCATTATAGGTGAGTCCTTAAAAAGAATCCTCAGATATTCCGGAGCGGAGGTAATATCCGATGTTCATCTGGGCGACTGGGGTATGCCCATGGGGCTTATAATTGCTTATATAAGTGAAGAAAAACCGGAGCTTAAATATTTTAATCCCGATCATACGGGCTCTTATCCCAAGGAAGCGCCGTTCAGTATTTCAGAGCTTGAAGAAATATACCCCAAGGCAAGCGCAAGGTCAAAAGAAGACGAAGTCTTCCACTCAAAAGCCATGGAGTTTACCAAAAGACTTCAAGCCGGCGACAAGGGAGTCAGGGCTCTTTGGCGTCATATTATGAACGTATCGGGCTCCGATCTTAAGAAAAATTACGCCAGACTCGGAGCGTCCTTCGATCTTTGGCGGGGTGAATCGGATGCGGATCCGGCAATAAAGACAATGGTGGATGAATTTAAAAGAAAGAATCTTGCATATGAGTCTAACGGCGCATTGATAGTCGATGTAGAGGAAGAGGGAGATACACGAACGATCCCGCCCTGCATTATATTAAAATCGGACGGAGCTGCGCTTTACGCAACGTCCGATCTTGCAACCATAGAACAGCGTATGTCCGAATTTGAGCCTGAAGAAATGGTATATGTCGTGGATAAAAGGCAGGAGCTGCATTTTATTCAGGTATTCAGAGCAGCCGGAAAAGCAAG
The DNA here is from genome assembly GCA_963553525.1 of uncultured Lachnospiraceae bacterium. Taxonomy (GTDB): domain Bacteria; phylum Bacillota; class Clostridia; order Lachnospirales; family Lachnospiraceae; genus Butyrivibrio. Next base: position 22,860 of record CAUVOD010000018.1, read on the forward strand.
GCTTGTATTTCCTGAAACCAGGCTTTCTTTTGTGGGCTTCGGAACGATGAACGGAAATGACGGGAAGCCCTTCAAAACAAGAGACGGAGGTGTTCCGAGGCTTGAAAATCTTATGGATGAAATCAAAGAGAAAATGCTCGAGAGGATAAATTCGAGCGGTCACGATATCAGCGATGAGGAAAAAGAGGATATTGCAGATAAGGTGTCGCTGGCGGCGCTTAAATATGCGGATCTTTCAAACCAACCCTCAAAGGATTATGTGTTTGATCCCGAAAAATTCACCGCATTTGAGGGAAATACCGGACCGTATCTTTTGTATACTATTGTGAGGATCAAATCAATTTTGCAAAAAGCCGAAAATTCGGATAAAAGTAAGATAGACATAGTAAAAACTCTAGCACCTTCAAGAACTGTGGCGGAGAAAAATTTGGCGCTTAAGCTCTGCGGCTTTGCGGAAGCGGTTGAAACTGCGGCAAAGGAGCTTGCTCCTAATAGATTGAGTTCATTTCTGTATGAGCTTACGGCAGAATTCAACACCTTTTATCATGAGACCAAAATTCTTTCGGAGAAGGATGATAAGGTAAGGGAGGGCTATCTCGGACTGCTTGCTCTGTGTTTAAAGGAGCTGGAAGCGGGAATAGCTCTTTTGGGCTTTGAATCACCTGATAAAATGTAAAATAACAAAAGATATAAAAACTTATGTTATTATATTTTCGGTATATTATTACCTTTATTCACAAATATTTACGTATATGGTATACTGTTATGGATATTCGGCAGGCGACTAAAAGGTAGTGATGATGGCAAAGCAGGTCCGGGCAAAACGTGGACGAAAAAATACGAACACAAGGGTAAGCGGACAGACCTTAAGATACAAGAAAGAAAAAGAAAGTGCACAAGTTTCTGCGGCAGAAGAAATAGATGAGGAATATTCGTACGAACCTGTTTTCAAAGAAAAAAGCATAAAAATATCGGTTGATGACGGGCTTTCCGAAAAAGCAGCCGATAAAAAAATATATGATGACGGTATACCCGAATATTTGTCGAAGAGCTTAGTCAGTGAAAGGGGAGCTTACGCTTTAGCGAACGAATATCCTTCGGAAAAATCATATGATCACACTGAACCTGAGCCGCCGCATATTAAAGAAGAATATTCAAATAAATCCCTTGCGGAAAGTGAACGTAAGGAAGATAATCGGGATAAGGAGCTTCAAATAGAAGATATATATGAAGCTGAGGCTTTTACCGATGATGACCGCTTCACGGTTCACAAAAAAGAAAATAACAGAGCTGAAGAGCTCGCAGCAAGACAAAAGACGGAAAAAGAACCTTTAAGAGAAAAAACTTCCCGAAAATCCTTAGTTGAAGATAAGGACTTAGATAAAAAGAAAAAAGTTCGCAGCACAAAAAAAGAAGCCGTCTCAATTGAGTACATAAACAGAAAAAAGCTTGAGGAAGAAGTAAGAATAAGCTCGGAGGTTGAAAGGCGTCTTGAGATTGAAAGACAAAAGCTTGAACCCAAGGTTGTAATTTCTCCCAGAATCACCAGAAAAAGCAGAATTACTGTTGCTTTTTCCATTATAGCAATGTCAATACTTGCTCTGATTTGTATTTTTTTGGGAATACGTTATGACAGGCTTAAAAATGAGCTTTCAACATTAAATGCGGAGCTTTCCCGATATAAGAGCCTTGCCGAAGCGAAGAACGAAAGCGGAGATGATTTAAGCGGCGAATCCAAAGATACATTGTCGGCATCGTACAAAGATATAAGAAAGGTTTATTTAACCTTCGACGACGGTCCCAGCAGGATTACAACCGAGATTCTCGATATACTGGATAAATACGGCATAAAGGCAACCTTTTTTGTGGTTGGAAAAGAGGACGATACGTCCAAAGAGATATACAATCGTATAGTAAAAGAGGGGCACACCTTGGCAATGCACTCATATACCCACGATTTGGACAGGATTTATGAGTCTTTAGACAGCTTTTCAAGGGATCTGCAGAGAGAGCAAAATCTTTTATATGAGGTAACGGGAGTTTGGACTTCTTTTTACAGATTTCCGGGAGGATCTTCAAATACCGCCTCAAAGCTTGATATGCAGATATTTAAGGATTATCTTGAAAGACAGGGAATAACATATTTTGACTGGAATGTGTACGGCGGAGACGGCATAGATCCCGAGGCGATAGCAGCCAATGTGAGTGCAAATGTAGCCGATTATTCGACCTCAATCGTGCTTTTGCATGACGCCGCCGATAAAGAAGAAACGGTTGAAGCCCTTCCCGAAATAATAGAGTATATACAGGGGCTTGATAATACGGTGATTCTGCCTATTGATAAAGATACAATACCCATACAACACGGTTCAACAAGATAAAATAAAAAACGGAGGGAATGACAATGGGATTTTTTTCTGACCTGCAAAGCGATCTGTCTGCGGTAGGAGGAGCCGAAGAACAGAAAACTCTTCAAGCTGACAGTGTGGATCTTGACAGTATGCTGGAGAGCATAGATGAAGATGCACTTATATCGGGAGACAGCGCAAAGAAGACGGTTGTAGAAGCAACTGTAAATGCGGATGCTGCTCCTGAGACCGAAATGAATGAAGAGGCTGCTCCCGCTGAGGCTCCGGCTTCCGATAATGAAGACTTTCTTTCCAAGCTTTCGGAGGCGCTTAACACAAATGATGAAGAGGCTGCGAAAGCGGTTCCTGATCAGTCGGCTGTTTTAAAAGAGCTTTCCGTCGGCGCTGTGGAAGGTCAATACACAAATGAAGCCGTATATACGGCACAAAACGGGGGATTCAACATGGAAGAGCAGATGAGCCGTCAGGCAACCGATGAAAATGCAGTAGTTACCGCAGGGATGAATGTTAACGGCGATATTTCAACAACGGGAAATCTTGAAGTAATGGGAAACATCACCGGAAATGTTATGGCTAACGGAAAGCTTACCGTAGCGGGTTCCATTACCGGCAATTCAAACGCTGCCGAAGTATATGCGGAAAATGCACGTATCAACGGAGAGATTAGAAGCCAGGGAAGTGTAAAGATAGGACAGTCAACCGTTGTAATAGGAAATATAATAGCAAACGGAGCCGTTATTGCGGGAGCCGTTAAGGGCGACATAGATGTACAGGGTCCCGTTATACTTGATACTACCGCTATTGTAATGGGAAATATCAAGTCACAATCGGTTCAGATCAACAACGGAGCAGTTATCGAGGGTATGTGCTCACAGGTATATGCGGAAGTTAATCCGGGAGCTTTCTTTGATAAGCTTCAGTCGTAATTTTGTAATAAAACCGCATATAAGAGGGAGACTTGCGGCATGAGAATAATGCTCAAATTAAGCGGAGAAGCGTTGGCGGGTGAAAAGCGTACGGGTTTTGATGTCGATTCTGTACGCAAGGTTGCAGCTCAGGCGAAAAGAGTGGTTGACAAAGGAAATGAGCTGGCTGTGGTAATAGGCGGCGGTAATTTCTGGAGAGGAAGAACCGGAAATGAGATCGACAGAGTAAAATCCGATCAGATAGGTATGCTGGCAACGGTTATGAACTGCATATATGTATCAGATGTGTTCAGAGCCGAAGGACTGGATACGACTGTTATGACACCTTTCATATGTTCATCCTTTACCGAGAGATACGAGGTGGACAGTGCAAGAAGATACCTCAGCGAAGGAAAGGTCGTATTTTTTGCAGGAGGAACCGGACACCCGTATTTTTCAACGGATACAGGAGTTGTTTTGAGAGCTCTTGAGATAAAAGCCGAGTCTATCCTTTTAGCAAAGGCTGTGGACGGAGTGTATGACTGCGATCCTTCGGTCAACCCGAACGCAAAGAGATATTCCGAGGTTTCAATTGAAGAAGTGCTGGATAAGAAGCTTCAGGTAGTTGATCTTACGGCTTCGGTTTTGGCAAGGGATAATCATATGGAGTTCAGAGTTTTTGCCCTTCAAGAAGAAAATTCGATTGAAAGGGCTGTAAGCGGAAATTTCAATGGAACCATAGTTACTTCAGGAGATTAATTTATGAACGAGAAACTGACCCCCTATGACAGTAAAATGAAAAAATCGATCAACTTTTTGGTTGAAGAGTTGTCGGCGATACGTGCGGGCAGAGCCAATCCCAAGCTTCTTGACAGAATAAAGGTTGATTATTACGGAACGCCTACCGCAATACAGCAGGTGGCAAACGTATCCGTTCCCGAAGCCCGCATAATTCAGATAGCTCCTTGGGATAAGACGCTTATAAAAGAAATTGAAAAAGCCATTCTCGGTTCCGATCTCGGAATAACTCCTTCAAATGACGGAACCCTTATCAGGCTGGTTTTTCCGGAGCTTACCGAAGAAAGGCGTAAGGAACTCTCAAAGGAGATAAAAAAGAAGGGTGAAGAAACTAAGGTTGCCCTGAGAAATATAAGGCGTGAAGGATCGGACATGATAAAGAAGCTTAAGGGAACGGAAGTTTCCGAGGATGAGCAGAAGGATCTGGAGGATGAGCTTCAAAAGCTTACGGATAAATTTGTAAAAGAAGCGGATAAGGCTGTTGAGGAAAAGTCGAAAGAGATATTGACAGTATAAAAAACCGACTGTATAGCGGAGATTTTCGGAGTTTGTGATTGTATTGTCCTGCAGTCGCAAACTCCGGCGTTTTTCGGAGACTTTAATATTTTGCCTGTGCGCCGTTTGGCAGAATATAAAAAGAAAAGCGGCGCAGAAATGCGGAACAGTTATGTCATTACCGACACATGTGGCGATAATACTTGACGGGAACGGAAGATGGGCAAAGGAGCAAGGCAAGCCCCGCACCTACGGTCATAAGGAGGGTGCCAAGACTATGCTGAGAATACTGGAGGATGCGGATGAGCTCGGTATAAAGTATCTTACAGTATATGCCTTTTCAACGGAAAACTGGAACAGACCCAAAATGGAAGTTGCCGCCCTCATGACTATTTTGAGAAATGAGCTTATAAGCAGTATAGACCGTTCAATGAAAAATAATGTACGCTGTCGTGTAATAGGCGACAGAAAGCGTCTTTCAGACGATATAAATGAAGCTGTAAGGAGGCTTGAAACCGCCACGAGTAAGAACACGGGGCTTCAATTTACCATAGCGATAAACTATGGCGGAAGAGATGAGATTACAAGAGCGCTTAAAAGTATTGTAAGGGATTGCCTTGACGGTAAAATAAGCGCTGAAGACATAAATGAAATGCTTATTTCAGAAAAAATTGACACGCATGATATTCCGGATCCCGATCTGATTATCAGAACCTGCGGGGAGCAGAGAATATCAAATTTCCTGTTGTGGCAATGCGCATATTCCGAATTTTATTATACGGATAAATCCTGGCCGGATTTTGATAAGGAGGAGCTTAAAAAAGCTCTTGATTCTTACGGGACAAGACAGCGAAGATACGGCGGAGTTTCGGTATGAGAGAAAGAATCGTAAGCGGAATAGTGCTTGTAATACTTTTAGTTCTTATACTTTTAAGCGGGGGATACGTTTTGAGCATATCCCTGCTTTTGGTCGCTCTTGTGGCGAGCTTTGAGATGTCGAGAGCCTTTGCTCTCAGAGACACCAGAAACAGGGACATGGGTACGGGCGGCGGCGAAGCGGAAAAGCTCGAAGCTCATAATACGGAATCGGACAAAAGAGGCATAAATAAATATTCCGGTATGGAAGTTGTAGGCTATATAGGAGTCCTTATTCACTACGGCTTTATCATTAGAAGCAACGGGGACCCGAGATATTTTATAGGTACGGTGATACTTTTTTTCTTTGCCGAAACGCTTATATATGTCATACGCTTTCCCGCATATCATATATCCAGGCTTTCAGATACCATTTTTATATATCTCTATGCGCCCGTAATGCTGTCTTTTCTTTGTCTTATAAGAGATCTTGAGTTTGGCGCATGGTTTGTCTGGCTTCCTTTTCTCGCATGGATCTCCGATACCTGCGCTTATGCCGGAGGAAGTCTTTTCGGAAAACATAAGCTTTGCCCCGGACTCTCTCCCAACAAAACGGTGGAGGGAGCAATCAGCGGCTTTATAGGCTCGGTAATCATATCCGGAATTTACGGCTGCGCTCTTTCATACTTTACAAGCTTCAACGAAAACGTACTTCTTGCCTGCCTTATAATAGGTGCCGCCTGCGGGGTGTTCGGGCAGCTCGGGGATCTTCTTGCAAGCGGTATAAAAAGAGACAGGGGAATAAAGGACTATGGAAGGCTCATTCCGGGGCACGGAGGTATAATGGACAGGTTCGATTCGGTAATTTTTCTTACTCCGTTGGTGTATTTTTTAATAAAGCTGCTGCTGAAATTGTAAGGATGTTTAAATGGCAAAAAATATAGTTATATTAGGTTCAACAGGCTCTATAGGAACTCAGACCCTTGAGGTGGTCAGAAGAAATAAAAACAGACTTCATGTTGAAGCTCTTTCCGCAAATTCAAATGTGGATCTTATGGAAGAGCAGATAAGGGAGTTTCGTCCGAAGCTTTGTGCGATGTATGACGAAAAATCCGCTGAAACTCTTCGGATAAAGACGGCAGATCTTGGTGTAAAGATACTTTCCGGTATGGAGGGGCTTGAAGAAATAGCCGCTGCGGAGGGGGCGGACACCGTTGTCAGCGCCGTTGTAGGCATGATAGGCATAAATCCCGCCATAGCCGCTATCAAGTCGGGAAAGGATATAGCGCTTGCCAATAAGGAAACTCTTGTTGCCGCAGGAGATATCATTATGAAGCTTGTGAAGGAATACGATGTGAGGATGATACCCGTGGATTCCGAGCACAGCGCAATTTTTCAATGTCTTAACGGAGAAAGTCATGAATCGATAGAAGAGATATTGCTTACAGCGTCCGGAGGTCCGTTCAGAGGCAAAAAGACGGCGGATCTTTTAAATGTAACCAAGGAGGATGCTTTGAAGCATCCGAGCTGGTCTATGGGGGCGAAGGTTACCATTGATTCGGCTTCAATGGTAAATAAGGGACTTGAAGTTATTGAGGCTATGCATTTATTCGGAGTAAGTCCCGACATGATACATGTTCTTATTCAGCCGAAATCCGTTGTACATTCAATGGTCAGATTTAAGGATCAGAGTGTGATGGCGCAAATAGGGACTCCGGATATGAAGCTCCCGATACAGTATGCGCTTACATTTCCCGACAGACCCTCCGCCGCCTATGAGAAGCTTGATTTTGCGAAGCTTTCAACTATAAGCTTTGAAGAACCCGATTTGGAAACGTTCAGAGGTCTTGCCCTTGCATTTTCAGCGGCAAGAAGCGGAGGAAGCATGCCTGCGGTATTCAACACAGCCAACGAGGAAGCGGTGGATCTTTTTCTGCATGATAAAATAAAATTCCTCGAGATATATGAAATAATTGAAAAAGCGCTTAATACTACGGAGTTTATAGCTGAGCCCCGTATAGAAGATATATTTGAAATGGAAAAAAATGTAAGATCGAAAATAAGGATGAGTTAAAATGGTAATAAGTATAATAATATTTTTTATAATCTTCGGAATTCTGGTTATTTCTCATGAGGGCGGACATTTTCTTATAGCAAGAGCAAACGGAATCAGAGTAAAGGAATTTACCGTCGGAATAGGTCCTCAGATATTTCATGTCGTAAAAGGAGGAACGGTTTTCAGCATAAGACTGCTTCCGTTCGGCGGAGCCTGCATTTTTGACGGAATGTTTGAAGATGAAGAGGACGAAGAAGATACCGAAGATGACGGTAAAAAAGAAAATGCGTTCAGCGCAGCCATAGGGAAAATGCTCTCATCCGCAGCTGAAAAAGGGCTTATTGATGAGGAAAAGGCGGCAAAGGATGAAGAGGAATTTAAAGCTCAGGGTGTTCCGTTTCCGGAAGCCGGGGTTTGGGGACGTATAGCCACCATATTGGCGGGACCCGTGTTTAATTTTATTCTTGCATATCTTATAGCTCTTGTGATTACGGCGTTTACTCCCTGGAATTATCCTGTTATTTCCGGCTTTACCGATGCTTCGGCGGCAGAAGAAGCGGGTCTTAAAGAGGGAGATCTCATTATAAAAATGGACGGTAATAAAATAACCATGGCACAGGAGGTCAGGCTTCTTTCACAGTTCAGCAGAGGAGCTGACATTTCGCTTACAATACTGAGAGACGGAGAAAAAAAGGACGTCAAATTTACGCCGGCGTTTGATGAAGAGGCGAACAGGTATTACATGGGCTTATATGTAGGACAGGTGAAAGAGGTTAAGGGTTCGCAAATAATACCGTATGCGTGGTATACCGTCAGGTATTATTTTACATGGACATACAGGAGTCTGGGACTTTTATTTACGGGCAGAATAGGCGCCGAATCGCTCAGCGGTCCGGTGGGAATGGTCAAGATGGTGGATCAGACCTTTGAAGCGTCCAGAACCTTCGGTATTTCGGCGGTTGTGCTGTCCATGATGGAGCTTGCGCTTCTTCTTTCAGTGAACCTCGGAATAATGAACCTTCTTCCGATCCCTGCGCTTGACGGAGGAAGACTGATATTTTTATTTATAGAAGTGGTTAGAGGAAAGCCGGTCCCGGCAGACAAGGAAGGGTATGTAAATTTGGCGGGAATGCTTCTTCTTGTAGCGCTTATGATATTCGTTCTTTTTAACGATATAGCGAAGTTCTTTGCTTAAAGAGGATAAGCATATGACATATCGTGATAATACCAAACGCATAAGAATAGGCGATAAATATATTGGAGGCGGATCAAGGGTTTTAATTCAGTCCATGACCAATACCAAAACGGAAAATGTGGAGGATACCGTAAAGCAGATACTCGCTCTTGAGGAGGAGGGCTGTGATATCATCCGCTGTACCTGTCCGAGCCTGGAAGCTGCCGAAGCCATAGGAAAAATAAAAAAGCAAATACATATTCCTCTTGTTGCGGATATACATTTTAATTATCAAATGGCAATCGCCGCAGTAGAAAACGGCGCCGATAAAATCCGCATAAATCCCGGAAATATAGGAAGTGCGGACAGAGTAAAAAAAATCGTTGATATATGCAGGGAAAGAGAAGTTCCCATAAGAGTGGGCGTTAATTCCGGATCATTGGAGCGGCATATACTTCAAAAATACGGAACCGTAACTGCGGAAGGGCTTGTAGAGAGCGCCTTGGAAAAAACCGCATTAATAGAGGATATGGGCTATGATAATCTTGTAATCAGCATCAAATCCTCCAACGTTCCGCTTTGTGTAAGGGCGTATGATATTCTGGCGGAAAAAACAAATTATCCGACCCATGTCGGAATAACGGAGGCGGGTACGCTTTATACGGGTACAATCAAATCATCGGTAGGACTCGGAATAATTCTTTATCAGGGAATAGGCGATACGATAAGGGTTTCCCTGTCCGGCGATCCTATAGAGGAAGTGAGAGCGGCAAAAGTTATTTTACGTTCTGTAGGTCTCAGCGAAGAAGGGGTTGAAGTTATCTCGTGTCCGACCTGCGGAAGAACCAATATAGACCTGATAGGTCTTGCAAATCAGGTTGAGGCAATGGTTAAAGATTATAAGCTTAATATTTCCGTCGCCGTAATGGGCTGTGCCGTAAACGGTCCCGGAGAAGCAAGAGAAGCGGATATCGGAATTGCCGGAGGGGACGGAGAAGGAATCATAATAAAAAAGGGTGAGGTTGTAAGGAAGGTTCAGGAGGATAAGCTTCTCGAAGCGCTTAGAGAGGAACTTGATAATTTGCGTGAGCAATGAGAAAGAGGTTCTGGCTTGTGCGGGCATGTTCGATTTGAGAACTCGGCGAATTCCGCAATAACGATAGTTTGAGTAAATAATTTCGGTATTAAAATATGATAAAAGCATTTGATGAAGTTTTTCCCGGATTGATAGCGGATGAAGACTTAAAAAAAACGATATCTCAAATAAAGGTAGAGAAGATAACAAGGAGCAGGGACGGAATAAGGCTGCGTATTTTTATAGTCAGCCCGCTTCTTATAGAAAAAAAGGATATATGGGAACTTGAAAGAATAATTACGAAGCAGCTGCTCGAAGGAAGAAGTATGTCAGTAAGCATAGAAGAGAGATTTACGCTCTCTTCTTTGTATAACGTAAAGTCTCTTATGGAGCTTTATGAGGAAAGCCTCTTATCCGAACTCAAGTCAGAGGCTCCCATGCTTGCGGCGCTTTACAGACAGGCAAAAATAACCTACCCTTCTGAAAATGAAATGCGTATCGGAGTGGAAAACAGCCGTATTTCCGCAAAGGAAGCGTCCAAATTAAAATCAATACTCGATAACATATTTAAAAACCGCTGCGGAATAGACGCTGCGGTAAGCCTTGATTTTATAGAACCGAAAAGAAAAGAAGATACAGCCTATGACGAGTCATGGAGCATGTATCTTAAAAACGGTGAAAGCTTAAGCGGATCGGCTGATTTTTACAGGACATCGTCAGGCGGTAATGCGGATGAGGCTGTTTCACCTGTGACGTCTCCGTCTGAAGATACATCCTCCGACGTTTCTTTTACAAAGAAAAACGCTACTCAGTCAAACTCCGATACCCGCACGGACTCAAGCAGGTCTAAGCCTCGGTCATATAATAAAAAATCAAATTTTAACAATACGGATGCGTTCCAAAGGAAAAGGAACTTCGATTCCGCCAAATTAAAAGAGGATAATCCCGATCTCATATACGGCAGACCTTTCGAGGGTGAACCTGCATATATATCCTCGATAGACGAGTCTACATATGATGAGCTTATAATCAGCGGTGAATTGTCGGGGCTTGAAGATAAGCCTATAAGGGGTGAGAAAAAGATAATCACCTTCGGAGTATATGACAAGACGGATACTATCAACGTAAAGATTTTTATAGAAAATGACAGGGCTGAAAAGCTTGAGTCTGAGCTTAAGAGCGCAAAATATATCAAGGTAAAGGGGACTCCTCAGTATGACAGCTTTGTAAAAGAAGTAAACATAGGAAACGTCAAAGGCGTAATGAAAGCGGCGTTTAGTAAAGAAAAGCGTGAGGATACGGCGGAGGTAAAAAGAGCGGAGCTCAGAGTGCATACCAAAATGAGCGACAGCGACGGCGTTACGGAGGTTTCAGACTTTATTTCAACCGCCTACGAATGGGGAATGCCCGGAATAGCGATTACGGATCACGGAGTCGTTCAGGCGTTAACCGACGCAGGTCATGTCTGGGACAGTCTTTATTCCAAGGCGAAAGAAAGAGCCAAGGAAAACGGATTTGAAGCGCCCGACAGACAGGATTTCTTTAAAATCATTCCGGGACTTGACTGCTATCTGGTAGATGATGAAAAGGGAATTGCGGGCAACAGCAAAAATCAGAAGCTTCATGAAAGCGATTTTTGTGTGTTCGATCTGGAAACGACAGGTTTTTCTCCGGTAAAAAATAAGATAATAGAATTCGGAGCCGTAAAAATTCATGAAGGGAAGATCATCGACAGATTTTCCTCTTTTGTAAATCCCGAAGTTCCTATTCCTTATAAGATTACGGAGCTTACAAGTATTAACGACAGCATGGTTTTGGGTGCAAAAACCATAGAAAGCGTCCTGCCGGAATTTGTGAAATTTGCGGACGGCTGTGTGCTTGTAGGTCATAATGTCGCATTCGATATTTCTTTTATAAGAGCTAATTGCGACAGACTGTCCATAAAGCATGATTATACGACTCTTGATACGCTTGGACTTTCACGCATGTTTTTTCCAAGACAGGGAAAGCATACTCTTGACGCGGTGTCGAAGGCTCTCAAAATAGAACTCGGTCATCATCACAGAGCCGTAGATGACGCCGAAGCCACGGCGCAGATATTTTTAAAATTTCTACAAATGCTTGAAGAAAAAGGCGTACTGGAGCTTGACGCCGTTAACGAACTGGGCAGGCTTACTCCCGAATCGGCAAAGAGACTCAGAGCTCATCATGCGACGGTTTTGGCAAAAAATACTCTCGGAAGGGTAAATTTATATAAGCTTATTTCCAGGTCACATCTTGAATTTTTCCACAGATACCCTCTTATCCCTAAGAGCGTGCTTAAGGAACACAGAGAAGGCCTGATAATCGGAAGCGGCGACGCACAGGGCGAACTGTACGAAGCGGTAATGGAAGATCGGGCAAGCGAAGATATAGCGGGAATAGTGCGCTTTTATGATTATCTGGAAGTGCAGCCGGAAGAAAATTATCTTCCGTTTATAGAGTCCGAAAGACGTGAAGAGATAAAGAGCATAGAGGATTTAAGAAATATAAACAAAAAGATTATCAATCTCGGAAAAAAATTCAACAAGCTTGTTGTTGCAAACTCCGACGCTCATTTTTTGAGTCCGGAGGACAGAGTATACAGATCCATTTTACTGAGTGACAAAGGCTTTTCCTCAGAAATAGATTCAAACATGTATTTCAGATCCACCAACGAAATGCTTTCCGCATTTGAATATCTTGGAACCTCTCTTTCAAATGAAATAGTTGTGGAAAATCCGAGAAAAATCATAGATATGTGCGACTCCGTATCTCCGGTAAGACCTGATAAATGTCCTCCGTTCATCGAAGACTCGGATAAGACTCTAAGACAAATCTGCTATGACAAGGTGTATGAGATATACGGAGATCCGCTTCCTAAAATAGTGGAGGACAGGCTTGAAAAAGAGCTTTCTTCCATTATCGGCAACGGTTTTGCGGTTATGTATATAATTGCCCAAAAGCTTGTCTGGAAATCTCTTGAGGACGGGTATATAGTCGGCAGCCGAGGCTCTGTCGGGTCGTCGTTTGTCGCCTTTGCGGCAGGAATTACCGAAGTTAATGCGCTGCCGCCTCACTATGTGTGTCCCGACTGCAAATATTCCGATTTTGAATCGGAGGAGGTAAAAAAATATGCCGCAATGAGCGGCTGCGATATGCCTAAAAAAATATGCCCTGAATGCGGACATGAGCTTATAAAGGACGGCTTCAACATCCCCTTTGAAACATTTCTCGGCTTTAAGGGGGATAAGGAGCCGGATATAGATCTTAACTTTTCGGGCGAGTACCAGTCCAATGCACATAAATATACCGAGGTTATTTTCGGAAAGGGTCAGACTTACAGGGCGGGAACGGTGTCGGCTCTTCAGGATAAGACCGCTTACGGCATAGTCAGAAAATATACGGAAAAAAACAATATTCAGAAAAGAAGACCTGAAATTGAAAGACTTGCAAGAAGCTTAAACGGCGTAAGAAGGGGAACCGGTCAGCACCCCGGAGGAATTATAGTTTTGCCTAAAGGCGAGGATATAAATTATTTTACGCCCATACAGCATCCGGCTAATAAAGAAGATAAGCCCATTACAACTCACTATGATTATCACTCGATCGATCATAATCTTTTGAAGCTTGATATACTCGGTCATGACGACCCTACAATGGTACGCTTTCTTTATGACGCCACCGGTATAGATCCCACAAAAGTGCCGCTCGACGATGACAGGGTCATGCAGTTGTTCAAGGATACGTCTTCGCTTAATATTACTCCGGATCAAATCGGAGGGACTACGCTGGGCTGCCTTGGGCTTCCCGAGTTCGGAACGGATAATGCGATGAACATGGTTACCGAAGCCAAGCCGACTTCATTTACCGATCTCATAAGAATATCGGGACTTTCTCACGGAACCGACGTGTGGCACGGTAATGCGAGAGATTTGATACTTGGAGGAACCTGCACAATAGATACCGCCATATGCAACCGAGATGATATTATGAACTTCCTCATACAGCAGGGAGTAGACAGTCAGCTTTCATTTAAAGCCATGGAGTCCGTCCGTAAAGGAAAAGGTCTTAACGATGAAATGAAAGAAGGAATGAGGGCTGCTGATGTTCCCGAGTGGTATATAGAGGCCTGTCTTAAAATAAAATACATGTTCCCGAAGGCTCATGCGACGGCTTATGTTATGAACGCATGGAGACTGGCATGGTTTAAGGTACACAGACCGCTCGCGTTTTATGCAGCCTGGTTTTCCATAAGAGCAAAAGCCTTTTCATATCTTGATATGTGCAGGGGCAAGGACCATTTAAAAACCGTAATAGAGGATTACAGAAAACGTGAAAACGAGCTTTCGGATGTTGAAGCCAATGAGCTCGGGGATATGAGACTCGTGGAAGAAATGTATGAAAGAGGCTATGAGTTTATGCCACTTGACATATTCAGGGCAAAGGCTGACAAGTTCCAGGTGATAGACGGAAAAATCATGCCCTCGCTTACAGCCTTTGACGATATGGGACCCGTGGCTGCAAATGCCTTATATGAGGCGGCGAAGGAAGGCGATTTCTTATCCAAGGACGACATGAAGGAAAGAGCGCATTGTCCCCAAAAGGTTATAGACAAAATGGCTGAGCTCGGAATGCTGGGAGATATACAGGAGTCCAATCAGATGAGCCTGTTCGATCTGATGAAACAACAATAAAGCTTTGTTTCAATTCTTAAACAGGGCATATGTACCGGATAATCAATTTTAATCAACAGGGCTTAATATATGAAATCATCAAATACCACCTTATGTTATATTCGTAAAAATGATAAATTTTTAATGCTTCACCGCACATCAAAGAAAAACGATATTAATAAAGGCAAATGGATAGGCGTAGGCGGGCATTTTGAAGAGGGAGAAAGCCCCGATGACTGCCTTATAAGAGAGGTGAAGGAGGAAACGGGCTATATCCTGAACAGCTATCTGCTGCGCGGAATAGTTACATTTAATACGCCCTCTCTTACGGAATATATGTTTTTGTATACCTCCGATGATTTCAGCGGAAGCCTGATTGACTGTGATGAAGGCAAGCTTGAGTGGATTGAAATAAATAAGATAAATGAGCTGAATCTGTGGGACGGAGACAGGATATTTTTGGAGCTGTTAGTAAATAACGCTCCTTTTTTCTCGCTTAAGCTTACATATGATGATAAAGAAAAGCTTGTAGGAGCAAGACTTGACGGCAGGGAAATAGAATTTTGACTGTAATAAAAATTGATAGATATAGTATTTATGTTGAATTATTATTGAAGTCAAAAACAGTTAAAGAAAGAATTAATAAAATATGGCGGGAAATATGAAATTGAAATTAGAAAATACGGAATCGGAAAAAACGCAAGAATTGGCAAATTTAATCAGAGCATACAATAGATCCAAGAGAGAACCATCTAAAAGTGAACCTCTTAACATTTATTTGGAAGATGAACGGGGCAATTTAATGGCCGGAATGGCAGCGGAGACTTTTGGAAATTGGCTTGAGATTGAATATTTGTATGTCAGGGATGATTTACGGGGACAAGGACTCGGTTCAAAAATTTTGAAAATGGCGGAAAAGGAGTCAAGAGAGAGAAGCTGTAAGTATTCATTCGTGGATACTTTTAATTTTCAAGCACCGAAATTTTATGAAAAGCATGGTTATAAAGA
>CAUVOD010000019.1:0-36947 GCA_963553525.1 uncultured Lachnospiraceae bacterium
TGGATACTTTTAATTTTCAAGCACCGAAATTTTATGAAAAGCATGGTTATAAAGAGGTGTTTGCATTGAAAAAATATCCTTATACAGGGGAGCGATACTATTATACAAAAGAGTTATGATTTGAAGTGTAGTTCGGAAATTGGAATCATTTATTATGGTAATTATTATAGGTGAATTCTAATTGACCGACCGACACCTAAAACAACAAAAAAGGAGAAGCTATGGCAGACAGTTTTCACTTCAATATCGCCATCATCTCAAGAGGAAAAGGAAAAAGTGAAGTTGCAAGTGATGCCTACATCAGAGGAGAGAAATATATTATGAAGAGACGCAGATAAATATATAGATCTTATATTGATAAATACAAAAATTAATAATTATTCAAAAACTTGACATATATACAAATAAAGTGTATAAATATTCATATCTTATTCATTTATATTTATAAAAGGAGAAAAAGAGTATGAAGCATGGAAAAAGTTTTAAAATATCTGCAAGTTTGATATTGATCTTATTTATGCTGTTATTTCTGCCCGTTTCTTTATCCGCCTGCTCGAAAGCGGCAAATGAAGAAGCATCAAACGACGTTGCAAAAAAATCTTCTGAACCTAAAAAGATTATTGTCGGGATTTCACCGGATTATCCGCCTTATGACACTCTGGATACAAAAGGAAATCTTGACGGCTTCGATGTGGAAATGACGAAATGGCTCTTTGATTATCTTAATAACAACGGCTACAACGTGGAGCTTGAATGGAGGCAGATGAGCTTTGATACCATTATTTCCGCCATTCAAACGGGACAGGTGGATTTCGGTATATCTGGCTTTACCTATGATGAGGACAGAAAGGTTCTTTTCTCCGAGCCTTATTATATAGAATATCAGGTTGCACTTGTAAAATCCGATACCGATATTTCAGAGGTGGAGCTTACGACGGAGGGGGTAACAAAATATCTTGAGGGTAAAAGTATTGCCGTTCAGATGGGTTCAGCCGCCGAAGAAGCTGCGCAGCTTATTGCGGAAGCCGAAGTAAAATCCATTTCCGATAACAGCATAGTTGTAGAATCCGTTAAAACCGGAGCTGTTGATGCGGCGATAATGGGAAAAGCCGTTGCGGACTCCTATGCGGCGACGGGAGACTATATAGTTCTTCAGGGTGAGATTAAGGACAAGGATCTGGAAGGCTCGCTTAATACCAGCGATAATTTCATCATTGCAGCCGAGGGTGAAGAGGAGCTTATGAAAATGATGAATGAGGCAATAGTCGCCTTTAAAGCTTCTGAAGACTATAAGGCTTGTGTAAACAAGTGGTTCGGAGACTGAAATGTTTTCTTCTGATAATTTTTTATTTCTTATAAAGGGAGCCGGAGTTTCGCTTCTCCTTGCCATAGGCTCTATTGCCATAGGCTGCATAATAGGCGTACTTATGGCTGCTGCAAAGCTTTCGCATTTTAAGCTTCTGCATGTATTGTCAAATGTCTATGTTGAAATTATCCGCGGAACTCCCATGATGCTCCAGATATTGTTTTTATTTCTGGTGATTCCCAGCTTATATCAGAGTATTACAGGCAGCAGGCTTGCCGTTAATCCTTATATGATAGGTCTTCTTGCATTGTCGCTCAATTCGGGGGCTTATCAGACCGAACTGATCAGATCGGGAATACAGGGGGTGGATAAGGGACAGTTTGAAGCCTGTGAAAGCCTGGGTATAAAATACGGGATCATGATGAAGGAAATCATTCTACCTCAGGCGTTTAAAAGGATACTTCCGCCGATGATATCGGAGTTTATTACACTCATAAAGGATTCCTCGCTTATCGCCAACATAGGCGCTATGGAGCTTTTGTATTCGGCACAGATACTCGGAAAAAATTATTATGATTATCTGCCGCCTCTTACAATGGCAGGGGCTATATATTTATGTATGACAGTCGCAGTTTCGTTCGTTTCAAAAATAATAGAAAGAAAGTTTGCGGAAAATGATTGAAATTAAAAATTTAAACAAATACTTCGGCAAGCTTCATATATTGAAGGATATTGATCTTACAATAAACGACGGTGAGATCGTATCTCTTATCGGACCGTCGGGCTCGGGGAAATCAACGCTTTGCAGATGTATTCAAGGACTTGAAAAGGCTGAAGGCGGTGAAATAATTATTGACGGAGAAAGGCTGGATCCGTCCGATAAGGAAAAGTTTACTCGCGTAAGAGAAAAGATGGGATTTGTTTTTCAACATTTTAATCTTTTTAACAATAAAAGCGTACTCGAAAATTGTACACTTGCGCCTGTAACGGTTCTTGGAAAAACCAAGGCTGAAGCCGAGAAAACCGCTAAGGAGTATCTTGAAAAGGTAGGGCTTTCGGACAAGGAAAAGGAATATCCTTCAAAGCTTTCCGGAGGTCAAAAGCAGAGAGTGGCTATAGCGAGAGCTCTTTGCATGAATCCCAAATATATGCTTTTTGACGAGCCCACATCGGCGCTTGATCCTGAAATGATAAAAGAGGTTTTGGATGTTATGACCGATCTTGCCTCACAGGGAATGACCATGATAGTGGTTACTCATGAGATGGGATTTGCCAAAAAGGTCGGAAACAGAGTGGTATTTTTAGCTGACGGATCAATTGTTGAAAACAGCAGTTCAAAGGATTTCTTTGAAAATCCGGAAAGTGAAAGGGCAAAAGATTTTCTGTCCAAGGTGCTCGGAACAATGTAGGCATAAAAGATAGGGCTGTTTATATGCAGACCCCTTTTTTTATAGTTAATACATTTTTATATCACACATATTCTACCGATAAATGTTATTATAGTAAAAAGCTTTTATATCTTGGACGGCTTTTTAAATAATGAATTTGTCAGAGGAGATGCATATGAATAAGATCAAATGGCAGGAGATTATAGTTATACTTGCGGCTGTTGCGGCTTCGGCTGTAGTGCTTGCTGTTATAAGACATATATTTTAAGAATCCGAAGCATTAAAAAATAGATACGGCGCAGTTGTTTTAAAGCTTCTTATAAAGAAAAAGCTTCCCTTCGGTAAAACACCGGAGAGAAGCTTTTTTGTGTATTTAATCAATTATGATCAATCAGTTCGTTAAGGGTCCGATTTGCTGTATAATCAATCGGTTTGCTTGTTAAGAGTCTGATCTACCATATAATCTATCATTTCACTGTTAAGCATACCCGGAACATATCCGTGTATATTTCCTTCCTTATCTATCATGAAGGTGGTGGGATAGGAGGAAATGTAATATTTCGCAAAAAGTTCACCGCTTGTGTCCATAAGCACGGGATAGCTGTAAGAATTTTTTTCAAGGAAAGAGGTTATATCCTCAACGCTCCCTTCATTGCCCAAATTTGGAGCAGCAACTCCCAAAACTACAACCGAAGAGTCTCCCGAGCCCTCATACTTTTCATAAAGTGCTTGGATATCAGGCATTTCTTTTTGGCAGGGAGGACACCAGGTTGCCCAGAAATTAAGGAAGACTACGCTTCCCTTATAATCGGAAAGCTTATGGAGCTTTCCAAACTGATCATACAATTCAAAGTCCGGAGCGGGAGTAATATCCGTACTTTCAGAGCCGTCTTTGCCGGTCACAGCCTTGCCTGAAGCTGTTGTATCGGCTCCTAAGCTGTCGCTTGATGCGCTTTCTCCGATAGCGGCTCTATTATCTAAAACATCTTTTTTGGAGCAGCCTGCGGCAAGACCCGCTGCAAGAA
This sequence comes from uncultured Lachnospiraceae bacterium, assembly GCA_963553525.1. GTDB lineage: Bacteria > Bacillota > Clostridia > Lachnospirales > Lachnospiraceae > Butyrivibrio. The sequence goes on from CAUVOD010000019.1 coordinate 3,720, forward strand.
TAAATATAAGAGGAAACAATATTTTTTTCATGATTATTCCTTTCTTTTTACAGTTTGGACAGGAATGACGATATATGATTTATAAGTCCGGTGATCATCAATAAGCCCGTGAGTATCATCAGTATGCCGCCTATTTTTTCCGTATAGTTGACTATTGCTATATGAGATCTGAAAAATTTAATCAGGGCTGTGGTAAAAAATCCGACTGCAATGAAAGGAAGAGTAAAGCCTAAAACATATATTGCAATCAATAAAAATCCGTTTGCACTCGTATTTGCGGACGCAGCCATGAGAAGAACCGTTGTAAGGGCGGGACCCACGCAGGGAGTCCAGGCAAAGCTGAATAAGAAGCCCATAATAAGAGCCGTAAAAGGAGACATGGCAAGCTTATTTATTTTAAAAGGCAGGCTGAACTGTCTTGACAAAATTTTTGAATTACCCAAAAAGCCCAGCTGGTAAATACCGAACAGCAAAATTATTATACCTCCTAGTTTAACAAAAATAAGCTGATTTTTGAAAAAAAATTTTGAGGCGGCGGTAACTCCAAGCCCCAGTAAAAAGAAGGCAAAACTGATTCCGATTACAAAAAACAGTGTATTTATAAGAACCTTTTTTCTGTCATAAATTGTATTTCCGCTTTCATCCGCAACAGCAGTCCCTCCTGAAAGATAGCCCATATAAATAGGGATAAGCGGAAGAACGCAGGGACTTATAAAGCTTAAAATCCCCTGTAAAAAAACGGTTATGGCGGAAATGCTTACATCCATTGAAAAAACCGACATTATTAATCTCCTAAATAAATTTTTAATATATAAAAGCATAACTTTGTGTATTTTTTATGACATTAGCGCAGCGGCTTTCTATTTATGCAGGAAATGAGAGAAAGTCCGGGCTTGCTCCGGATCTTGGCGAATGCTGTGATAGAGAGGAAAACCCGCAAAGCGTGTTTTCCTCAGTTTTTTTGTCGGAAGGAGGGCTTTAAGTCATATCTTATGCAGCAGATTATAATTTCCGTGGAAAATCAGGAAAAAGCCTCATATCATACCGCAAAGTGAAGGAGATGTGAAGCTACCTTAAAATAAACCAGCAGAGATATGGCATCAACTATGGTTGTGATCATGGGAGAAGCCATAACCGCAGGGTCGAAGCCTATCTTTTTGGCGCAAAGAGGAAGTACGCAGCCTACAAATTTTGCTATTATTACAACCGCTATAAGAGTTATACACACCACCAGAGCTACGGGAATTGCAATTCTGTCTATTATCAGCAGCTTGACAAAGTTTGTTACGGAAAGCGTTATACCGCAAAGTATTGAAACTCTGAATTCCTTCCAGACAACCTTAAAAAGCTCGGAAAAGCTGATTTCGTTAAGCGAAATACCGCGGATAACTGAAACGCTTGCCTGTGAGCCTGCATTTCCTCCGGTATCCATGAGCATGGGAATGTATGCGGTCAGTATCACGTAGGAGCTTAGAGCGTCCTCGAATCCGGTAATAATGGCTCCGGTAAAGGTTGCGGATATCATAAGCAGAAGCAGCCAAGGCATACGCTTTTGATAGGTTTCAAAAACACCTACCCTGAAATAAGGCTTATCCGTAGGCAGAATAGCAGCCATCTTTTCTATATCTTCAGTGGTTTCTTCTTCTATAATGTCTATTACATCGTCTACCGTTATAATTCCGACCATACGGTTTTCCGTATCGACAACCGGCATAACGGTAAAATCATATTTTTGAAAGGTTCTGGCGGCTTCTTCCTGATCGGTTGTTGTGCCTATGCTTATAACATTGGTATTCATAAAATCGCCTATAATTTCTTCAGGCTTTTTTATCAGAAGATATCTTATGGCGACGGTTCCGGTAAGTCTCCTTTGCTCATCCAAAACGTAGCAGATATTTGAGGTTTCGGAATCCAGACCTATATTTCTTATGCGCTCTATGGCGTGGCTTACGGTCATATTTTCTTTCAGATCTACATATTCGACCGTCATCACCGAACCGGCGGAATCGTCGGGATATCTGAGCAGGTGATTTATATCTGCCCTGGTTTCGGCTTCCGCATTTGCAAGTATACGATGTACCACGTTTGCAGGCATTTCTTCCAGCAGATCGGTGGCATCGTCAGCCATAAGATTATCGATTATGCTTCCGGCTTCCTTATCGGAAAGCGACTGTATTATATATTGCTGGTCTTCAAGCTCAAGGTTGGCAAATACGTCGGCTGCGATGTCCTTTGGAAGAATACGGAACATTTTAAGAGACTCCTCGTTTTCCATATCATCCATTAACGATGCGATATCAACAGTGTTCATATCAGACAGAGACTCTCGTAATATGCTGTATTGCTTATTTTCAAGAAGAGCTCTCAAATCAAGCTCTTTTTCTTTTAAAGTTTCCGACATAAAAACCTCCAAATGATCGTAATATACTTAGCCAAGTATAACATGATATGGGCAGCAGTATAAAATAATATGAAATATAAATTCAGCGAAGCTGAAAAATAAAGAAATAAATTTTCTTCTTAACCCGAAAATTATTTATCAGGAATAAGGATAAAAACACAGCAGATATTTTAAATGGAAACATAGGCTGCGGGCAACATGGAACTCCACAGCACAAACACTGTAAATACGGGCTGATCCGTCCATAAAAGGATGAAACAACATTGCAATTCAGCCATGATTAGTATATAGTGTAACATGCTGATTTGCAGCTTGGTTTTGACAGAGTAATTGATAGGCTGCGAAAAATCAATAGATTTATGGTAAGGGCTTGCCGCAATAATTAAAGAATATTTAAGCCCGTTTCAATATAAGAGTATAAAGAAAAATCCAAGGAGATATATCATAATATGAAATTAGGTATAGTAGGTTTGCCGAATGTGGGAAAAAGCACGCTCTTCAATTCGCTTACAAAAGCCGGTGCTCAGGCGGCAAATTATCCTTTCTGCACGATAGATCCCAATGTAGGGATCACAGCCGTTCCCGATGACAGGCTGAATAAACTTGGAGAGCTGTTCAATTCAAAGAAAATCACGCCGGCAGTCATAGAATTTGTTGATATAGCCGGTCTTGTAAGGGGAGCGTCCAAGGGTGAGGGTCTTGGCAATCAGTTTCTTGCGCATATAAGAGAGGTGGATGCGATTGTGCATGTGGTACGCTGTTTTGAAGACGGCAATGTGGTGCATGTGGACGGAAGCGTGGATCCCGTTCGTGACATAGAGACCATACAGATAGAGCTTATCTTTTCCGATCTTGAAGTTCTTGAAAGACGTATTTCAAAGATTGCAAAGACGGCAAGGATGGATAAAGAAGCAGGAAAAGAGCACGATTTTCTTTTAAGAATAAAGGAAAGACTTGAATCGGGACTGCCTGCAAGAGGCATGGAATGTGCCGACGACGAAGAGGAGGCTCTTCTTAAATCGTATAATCTTCTGACATATAAGCCGGTTATTTATGCCGCAAATGTATCGGACGGTGATTTGGCAAATGACGGAGAAGGTAACGGGCACGTAAAAAATGTCAGAGAAAGAGCCGCTAAAGAAGATGCGCAGGTCTTCGTCGTCTGTGCGGCGATAGAGCAGGAAATAGCAGAGCTTGAAGATATTGAAGAGCAAAAGGAATTTATGCAGACCCTCGGCATGGAGGAGTCCGGTCTGGATCGTCTTATAAAGGCGAGCTATACGACTCTGGGGCTTATGAGCTTTTTGACTTCGGGAGAAGACGAAACAAGGGCATGGACCATCAATATCGGAACCAAAGCTCCTCAGGCTGCCGGTAAAATCCATACGGATTTTGAGAGAGGCTTCATCAAAGCTGAGGTCATAGGCTTTGAGGATCTTATAAGGGAAGGCGGATTTGCAGCGGGAAGAGAAAAAGGTCTTGTGCGCATGGAAGGCAAGGACTATGTTGTTCGCGACGGTGATGTTATAGTATTCAGATTTAATGTGTGACGGGGGATTAATTGATGCCTGATATGATGGGGCAGATGGATATCGCTTTTCCCAATCTGGGGATTTATCTAAGTAATATACCTAAAAATTTTGAAGTTTTCGGATTTAATATCGCTCTTTACGGGGTAATAATAGCCACGGGCATGATGATTGCCGTAAGCACGGTTGCCAAGATAGCTGCAAAAGAAGGTCTTGTGGCTGATGAAATATGGAATGTCTCAATCTGGGTCATTGTTTTTTCCATACTCGGAGCTCGTGCTTATTACGTTATTTTTTCGTGGGATGAATATAAGAACAATCTTGCGGAAATTATAAATATAAGAAACGGGGGACTTGCCATTTATGGAGGTATTATCGCCGGTTTTTGTACATTTGCTATTTATTCACGTATAAAAAAGCTGAATTTTTTAAGATATACAGATGTAATTGTTAACGGTCTTCTTATCGGACAAATTCTTGGAAGATGGGGGAACTTTACCAACAGAGAGGCCTTCGGTGAATATACAAATTCTCTGTTTGCGATGAGAATACCGCTTGTAATGGTCAGATCGGTTGATATAACGCCTTTGATGTCGCAGCATATTCTTCCGGGAATCAATTATATTCAAGTACATCCAACCTTTCTCTATGAAAGCTTCTGCAATTTGTGTATTCTCATATTGCTGATTATGTACAGGAAGAGTAAAAAAGCCTTTACAATAAGTGAATTTAGAGCTAAAAAAGAAGAGGTTAAAAAGTCTCGTTTTGACGGCGAGATAATGCTTATGTATTTGGGAGGCTACGGTATAGCAAGATTTTTTATTGAAGGGCTTCGCACGGATCAACTGCAAATAGGCTCGTCGGGAATAGCGGTTTCGCAAATGCTGGGTATCATACTTTTTGCGGCAGCCCTTATCATAGATTTATATATCAGATTTGGTAAGAAATCATCATGAGGAAGATTTAATGAGAAGATTTTTTAAGGTATTAAGGCGCATATTGCTGATTTTACTTATAACTATTGTATGGCTTGTTGCGGTCTTGTACATATCCATACGCATTATCTGCTACGGACCGTCCACTCAGGCAAGAGATATTTTTGTAACCACTATGCTTGAAACCGGTCAGCTCAAGTGGGTGGTCGGCATGTTTATGTCCAATGAAGACGTCCAAAAAATAGTAAATGCCAATTCCATGGTTGAAATGAAAGAAAACTCAAATTCCGATCTTATCAATGTGGATAACGCTCAGGAGGATAACACTCCCGACATAGTTGTTGAAACGGTCGGAGGAGATAATTTTACAGGACATATGATGATAGTCAAGGATCCCTCAAAGGTCTTTGTAGGAACCATATATCCCTGGCCTGAAACCGGAACCGGAAAGGTTCTAAGCGATATAGTAAACAGCTACCAGGCTGCGGCGGGTATAAATGGAGGTCTTTATGAATCTGCCGGCAATTCGGGCAGAAGACCCATAGGTCCCGTGGTCAGCAGGGGTGAAATTCAAAATCTTGCAGGGCTAAACACGACAGGTCTGGTGCTTATAGGCATGTCTGAGGAAAATATACTCCAAATTGTCGATATAAACGGTAAGGGCGAAGAGGAAGTAAAGAGTATAATAAAGGATTTAAGGATACGCGATGCGGTATGCTTTCAGGAGGAGGCATCCGACTCCAATAATCACTTTGTAAAACTTATAATAAACGGTGAAAAGAGGGAGATGAACGGGCTCGGTTCCGGAGCAAATCCAAGAACCGCAATAGGTCAGACTGCGGACGGTAAAATGCTGCTGTTTGTGACCGATGGCAGAGGAGCCAACGGACATTTGGGAGCCACAGCCTCCGATCTTATAAATATAATGGAAAGCTACGGTGCGGTAAATGCCGCAAATCTTGACGGAGGCTCTTCAACGTCGATGTATTACAACGGTGAATACATTCAGACAAGCGTAACCTTTTACTACAACAATTCGTCGTGGTATCTGCCTACAACATTTTTGGTTGCGCCGTAATATAAAACTGCCGGTGATCGGGTAATTGATATTTACGATATGATTTCTTTATAGAGTAATATAATATTGCGGTTGTATCCGCATGGAGTGAATATGAGAAAAAATATTAATGATGATATGCGTTTGTCGTCGGGCAGACCTAGAAGGAATAGAAAGAGAGTCAGAAAAAGAGCGAGAAAGAGCAAGACTTTTCTTATATTTACTCTTGTTTATACGTTTATTCTTTTTGTTCTCGGAATATTTGCCATAAAATATGTACACGGAACCATGGTTGAAATGAGGGATAATACACCTGAACTCATCATAAAAAATGAGATGGCAAAGCTTTCAGATGCCGACATTTTATCAATGTACGGAACCGGCAGCGCATATGAAGATCAGAGTGAATCCGTTTCCAATATAAGGAAATACATAGGTGAAAGCGGGGATATTTCGGTAAAGAAAGAGGACGACAATATTTTTTCCGTATACGGCGGCAATAGAAAATTATTTGCAGCCAAGCTCAGAACCTTAAGAAATGTAAGCAAAATCGGAATACTGAACTACGAAATATATGAATTTGAAGGGTTTGAAAGTTCGGGAAAGACGGAGCTGTATCATATAGAGATTAAGGCTCCGAGCGACTGTACTATAACCGTAAACGGGAAAAGCATAGGAGCTGCGGACAGCTCCGAGGTTATGGACGGTTTTGCCGACGTTGAAGGACAGGTTGAGCTTCCCAGGGTTAACACCTATATTTTATCGAACTTGACTGCTGAGCCGTCGATAGTCATAAAAGACGGTGATAAGAGCCTGGAATTTGAAATGTCCGAAAAAATTGATGTAACGGAACAATATATCCTTAACCGTACCTTCACCACGGCGCAGGAAGCGGGAATCGACTTTGATATAATGAAATTTGCAAAGGAATGGTCGCTGTTCATGACCGACGATCTCGGAGGTGATACGCACGGATATTACAGACTTTCAAATTATTTTATCAATAACACCAGTATGCAGAAGAAAGCTTATAACTGGGCTACAGATATAGATATAACGCTCACAAGCTTCCATACCCTAAATGATCCGCCGTTCAGCAATGAGAGGATTTCAAATATAATAAAGTATGGAGAAAATGCCGCAAGCTACGAGGCATATCTTGAAAAAGTAATGCACATAACCAGAACCGGTGAGGAGCAGCTTGAGAAATTCAATTCTACAATTTATCTTGTTAAAATCGGAGGACAGTGGAAGGTTGCAAATATAAGAGGAATCACTGCGGCGGAGGAAGACGGTTAAAGCTGATTAAAAGATAATATAAAAATTTAATGATAATATAATTTTTAGTTCTTAATACTTGATTTTGCGTTTGTAAAAGGACATATGCACTATATATGGACGGACAGTAAAAAAAGCTTGCATTTGCAAGCTTTTTTTACTGTCCGTTTCTTTGCTTGACTAAAAAAAGACATTGTTTTTTTTAATAAATGGTATTAAAATGTGGTTCAGTGGTAAAAAGTGTCACTAAGTGGTGATTAGGGGTAGATGAGTTCGACATTCAGAGGAAATTACAGCCATTCAATAGATGCGAAGGGCAGAATAATCATTCCGGTCAAATTCCGCGAAGCGCTGGAAGAGGGCGAAAGCTTTGTTGTTACAAAAGGCTTTGACGGTTGTCTTTACGCTTATGCTCCCAAGGAATGGGATGAATTTGAAAAGAGACTGGGAGAGCTGCCGCTTGATAATGCCGACGCTCGTAAGCTCACCCGCTTTTTCCTCGGAGGAGCAAGTGATGCTGAACCCGACAGGCAGGGGAGAGTTCTTTTGCCGGAGAGTCTTTTAAACCATGCCGGTATACAGTCGGAGGCCGTGGTGGTAGGTATGGGAAGAAGACTTGAGATATGGAGCAGGGAACGCTGGGAAGGCGCTTCAAGCTTTGATGATATAGAAGAGATTGCTACCGCAATCAGTACCTACGGACTGAGAATTTAAGAGCATGAAAGAGTTTTCACATGTGCCCGTTATGCCGGATGAGGTCATTTCGGCACTTAACATAAAGGAAAACGGCATATACATGGACGGGACTCTCGGAGGAGCGGGACATTCAAGGCTCATAGCTTCAAGGCTTTCGGAAAGCGGAAGATTGTATTGCTTTGATAGGGATGAAGAAGCGATAGAGGCGGGAAGCGCCGTACTTAAAGACTTCGGTTCCTCGGTAGAAATAATTCATGACAATTTCAAAAATGCGGTCGGAGATCTTAAGGCTGTCGGTGTAGGCGGCTTGGACGGATGTCTGCTTGATCTCGGAGTTTCTTCACACCAGCTTGATGATCCCGACAGAGGCTTTTCATACATGCAGGACGCTCCTCTTGATATGAGGATGGATCAAACAAAGGGAATGACCGCATCCGATTTGGTGAACGGTCTGTCTGAAGAAGAATTGACGGAGATTTTCAGAGATTACGGCGAAGAAAAATTCGCTCACAGAATAGCGGCGGAAATAACAAGGAGAAGAGAAGAAAAGAAAATTACAACCACCTTTGAGCTTAACGACATTATTTATTCATCAGTGCCGAAGAAGGCAAGGATAAAGGGGTCTCATCCTTCAAAAAGAATATTTCAGGCTTTAAGGATAGCCTGCAATGAAGAATTATCGGGACTTGGAGACTGTTTGAATGAAATAATAGATTTTCTCAATCCCGGCGGTGTTTTGGCGGTAATAACTTTCCATTCATTGGAAGACAGAATAGCAAAGAAGTGCTTTATGACAAATGAAAATCCCTGTATCTGTCCGCCGTCATTTCCGGTTTGCACCTGCGGAAGGCAGTCAAAGGGACATTGTACACCGAGAAAACCCGTTCTTCCGACAGAAAGAGAGCTTGAAATGAACAAGAGGTCGGCGAGTGCCAAGTTGAGGGTCTTTATAAAGGCGGTTTGAAGCTGTTTATATATTGGAGAGAGATATGGCAAGAGTAACAACAAAAGCTGCAACTTCATACTATGTTGACGGAAATACTGTCAGAAAGACAAAAAGAAAATATGTTGACGACAGGCGTGTACGTTCCGACAGAAAAAGGAAAAGTCTTGATGCCAAGCAGGAAAAGCTTATCAGGAGACATAAGCTTATGAGCACGGTCAACCTTATTTTTATGGTCGCCGCACTTAGTGCAGCAGGTCTTATTCTTTATGTATATATTTATCTCCAGTCTGAAATAACATCCACAATAAAAAATATTTCATACATGGAGCAGGATCTTAACGAGCTTACCTTGGAAAATAATGAAGCATATAATCGTATAAGCGGTAATATAGACCTTGAAGAAATCAAAAGGATAGCCATTCAGGAGTACGGAATGAGATATGTTCAGCAAGGGCAGATTGTCACATATACGGACGGCGGCGGAAACGACTATGTCAGACAGATGAAGGAAATATCGGAAAACGCTAATTAGAAAAAGGTGTATAATGTAAAAAACAGAACGGGAAGTATGTCGGCTTGAACAGAAGATTAAAGAAAACATCTGATAAAACAGCAAAATTCACGGTTAGAATGAGAAAGAAGCTGGTGGTACTTTTTTTTCTGGTACTGCTGGCTTTTGTAGGTCTGGGATACAGGCTTTATACGATAGTCAGAGACAACAGCGAAGACTATAAGAGGAGAGTTTTGTCCCAGCAGCATTACGAATCCAGGACTCTTGTCGCCAGAAGAGGACGTATCACGGATATTAACGGAACCGTGCTCGCCATGAGCCAGCAAGTATATAATGTTATCCTCGATACCGAGCTGCTTCTTGAAAAAGAAGAGTATTTGGAGCCGACTCTGGAGGCTCTTTCGTCCAAATTCGGAGTCGATACGGCAAGCGTAAGGGCTTATATAAGCGAAAATCCCTTATCAAAATATTATGTGCTCAAAAGAACTCTGACCTATGACCAGATTACGGGATTTTTGGATATTACAAATCCTGAAAGCCCCAATTATGACAAGGATATAAGCGGCGTATGGTTTGAAACGAATTACAGACGCAATTATCCCAACGGAAGTCTTGCAAGCGATGTTTTGGGCTTTACCACCAGCGACGGAAACGGACTTTACGGTCTTGAGCAATACTATAACGATGAGCTTTCGGGAACCGACGGCAGAGAATACGGCTACCTCGGAGATGATTTGAATTATGAATATACGGTAATTCCTCCTACTGCGGGAAACACACTTGTGTCCACAATAGACTCCAATATTCAGTCTATTGTGGAAAGGAATTTAAAAGAATTTAACAAGGCGCATGAGGATGAGTACAGAAAAGGAGCGAACGGCGCACATAATACCGGCTGTGTTATAATGGATGTAAACAGCGGCGAAGTGCTTGCCATGGCGTCATATCCCGATTTCGATCCCAACGACACTCAAAATACTGAACCGCTTATCGGAAGATATATGGTTGATGAGCTCGGCAATCCTGTAAGAAATGAAGCCTTGGAATACACCTATCTTACAAAGGAGCAGCTTGATCAAATGGATCATGAGCTGCTTATGCAGCAGTTCAATTCTCTTTGGAGAAATTTTTGCATTTCCGATACATATGAGCCGGGCTCCGTCGGTAAGCCGTTTACGGTTGCCACGGGAATAGAGGACGGGAGCATTAGCGGAAATGAGGTATATAATTGCGGCGGCTTTCTTCCCATAGGAGGGCATCAGATATATTGCCATCTGCAGTCCGGACATGGAGCGATCGATGTAAAAAGAGGGATAGAGGTTTCATGCAACGTCGCCATGATGCGTGTAGCTGAGGCTATCGGAGTGGACGAGTTTGTAAAATTTCAGAATATTTTTAACTTCGGACTCAGAACCGGTATAGATTTAAGCGGAGAGGCATTAACGGGAGATCTAATATACAATAAAGAAAATATGGGGCCTACCGAGCTTGCGACCTGTTCCTTCGGGCAGGGGTATAATGTTACGATGATAGAGATGATATCGGCGTTCTGTTCTCTTATAAACGGGGGCAATTATTACGAGCCGCATATCGTAAGGAGAATCGTTTCGGACTCCGGTGCAACGGTTGAAAATATAGAGCCCAGAGTGCTTAAGCAGACTATTTCCCGTGCAACATCCGACAAGGTAAGGGAGTTTTGCAATGAAGCCGTTTTGGGAGACGAGGCTACCGGAAAAACGGCAAGACCCGCAGGCTATGCAATCGGAGGCAAGACGGGTACGGCGGAAACTCTTCCCAGAACTCAAAAAACATGGTATGTTGTGTCCTTCCTCGGCTATGCGCCGGCGGATAATCCGCAGATAGCGATTTATACCGTTATCGACAGACCCAATTCCGAAGATCAGGAGTATGCCCGCTATGCTACCATGCTTACAAAGGGCATACTTACAGAGGTGCTTCCCTATCTGGGGATCCCCATGACGGAGGAAATGAGCGAAGCCGAGCGTGCGGAGCTTGAAGAGATAAGAGCGCATTCATATGCCATGTATAACATAGTGCCTAAGGAAGAAGAAAAAGAAGAGGGAGCCGAGGGCGATAAAGAAAATAATGAGGGAGCGGAGACCGAAAAGAAGCCCGAAAATTCAGGGGAGGAAAATCAGAGTAACGGCTCCGATACCGCAAATACGACTACTGAGGGCACTGCGGAAAGCAGCCCGCAGCAGAATAATTGAATTCGGAGTAAATAATGCAAAATACAGCGTCAATAATCACAACGATAATCGCCTTTTTGATTTCATATGCACTTACGACTGTACTGGGACCGGCGGTCATCAATATATTAAAAAGGGAAAAAGCCTCTCAGACGGAAAGAGAGCTCGGACTTGAGTCGCATAAAAAAAAGAACGGAACACCCACAATGGGGGGCTTTATATTTTTAATACCGCTTGCTTTTCTTCCGCTTTTTTTCGGCAATGACATTCCGAAAACAATCTCGGTAATGGTGCTGACATTGGGCTTCGGGCTTATAGGCTTTATTGATGATTTTATAAAGGTGGTTTTACACAGGAATATGGGACTTAACGTGCCTCAGAAGCTTATCGCTCAATTTATTGTCACGGGGCTGTTTGTATTTATTTTGGTCAGATTTTCTCCGGAAGCGTCCGATATATTCAGAATGAGGATTCCTTTTTTTAAGGAAGCCTCTACGGATCTCGGGATTTTTAAATTTCCCGCCTTATTTATTATAACGCTTGCAACCGTAAACGGAACCAATTTTACGGACGGAGTCGACGGACTGTGTGCGTCGGTGACTGCCGTGATAGCCGCATTTTTTACGGGATACGCTTTAATTGTAAAAACGGGAGTTTCTCCCGTTTCCGCGATATTTTTCGCAGCCATGCTGGGATATCTCTTTTTTAATGTATACCCCGGCAGGGTAATGATGGGAGATACGGGTTCGCTTGCCATAGGAGGCTTCATCGTTGCGATGTCGTATGTTCTCCATCTGCCTCTTTTTATTCCTATATTCGGAATAATATATGCTGTGGAGGTTATATCGGTTGTGCTTCAGGTGGGATATTTCAAGGCTACGCACGGAAAGCGTTTATTTAAAATGGCTCCGATACATCACCACTTTGAAAAGGGAGGCTGGTCTGAAACAAGGGTTGTAAATGCCTTTACAACGCTTACAATAATAGGCTGTGCAGTTTCGATATTGGCTTTGATTATATAAAATCGGTTATTGTCTGATATAAGTATATGTTACCGGGAGATAGAAAATGCTGCAAAAAAACATTCTTGTAATAGGCACGGGAAAAAGCGGTTTGGGATGTGCCGATTTACTTTGCAGGCTGGGCGCAAGCGTCGTGCTTTTTGATGAAGATAGAAATAAAAATATTGATGATATAAAGAACCTTATCATGCAGGATAGTGGCAATGTAAGGATTTTACTCGGTGAACTTACGGACGAGGAGATAAAACAATTCGATTTGGCGGTTCCCTCTCCGGGGATTGCGCTTGATACCGGGCTTATGCTTAGGATAAAGGAATCCGGAATAAAAATCATTTCCGAAATAGAGCTTGCTTATCTGAATATGAAAGGAAAGCTTGTAGCCATCACCGGAACTAACGGAAAGACCACTACCACATCTTTGACGGGGGAATTGTTGAAGCAGGTATATAATAAGGTTTTAGTGGTGGGCAATATAGGAGAGGCGTTTACCGCCCATGCTCTTGAAACAAGTAATGACAGCGTAACCGTAGCCGAGGTTTCAAGTTTTCAGCTGGAAACGATAGACCGCTTTCATCCGGATGTTTCGGCTGTTCTTAATATAACGCCGGATCATTTGAACAGACATTATACCATGGAAAATTACGCCGGTATCAAAAAGCGTATCTTTAAAAATGTCGGAAAAGGAGATGTCTGCGTATTTAATTTTAATGATAAATATACCTATGAGTTCGGTATGGAGAGCGGATTGCCCAAGATACTCTGGTTCTCTTCTTCCAAAAGACCCCCCTGCGGATTTTGGCTTTCCCGCGATAAAATAATAGAGATTGACGGAAAAGAAGAAAGAGAAATACTTACGTTTTCCGATTGCCTGTTAAAAGGACGCGTCGGAGCGGAAAATATAATGGCTGCCTTATGTATATGTAAGGGGCTGGGCATAGATGCGGCAACTCTTGCGGCTGCCGTAAAGAGTTTCAAGCCCGTTCCTCACAGGATAGAATTTATCGCAAATAAGAGAGGGGTAGATTACTATAATGACTCCAAAGCCACCAATCCCGATTCCGCAATTTGCGGAATAGAAGCCATGACCAAGCCGACTATTTTAATAGGCGGAGGCTATGATAAAAATAACAGTTATGACGAATGGATAGAGTCTTTTAAGGGCAGGGTAAAGGAGCTTGTATTGATAGGACAAACCGCGGACAATATTGCAAAATGTGCCGAAAAACACGGCTTTACAAGCTTTTGTAAAAAGGACGGCTTTAAGGAAGCTCTTGAATACTGCACATCAAAGGCAAAGGATGGAGATGCGGTTCTTTTGTCGCCTGCCTGCGCCAGCTGGGGCATGTTTCCCAATTATGAAGTAAGAGGAGACGAGTTCAGGGATTACGTTAATTCGCTGCAATAGAGTGCTTGAATTTGGAGATAGTGAATTGGCATCAAAAAGACGGGTTGTAGATGTAAAAAAAGATGAATACGGCACATATGAGGATGTTAAAACCGCTTATTCGGACGGTAAGGGCGGAGGTATATTCAAGCTGTCCGCAATTAAAGGCGGTTATGTTGATTATGCCATGATTTTGGTGGTGTTTTTTCTTGCCATATTCGGTCTTATCATGCTTTTTTCAACAAGCTCCTATGAGGCGGGACTAAAGTTTGACGATCAGGCTTTTTATTTAAAGAAGCAGATTAAAGCCGTAATAGTAGGTATAGCGGGAATGTTTTTCATATCCGTTTTTCCTGATTATCACTTTTATAAAAAGATATCGCTTCCTTTTTATCTGTTTGCTATGGGTATGGTACTCCTTATCATTCCATTCGGAAGTGAAGCCAAGGGTGCAAAAAGATGGCTGAGAATCGGCGGCTTATCCATACAGCCGGCTGAAATAGTCAAGATCGCCATAATAATTTTTGCGGTCTCCGTTATCTGTGTTATGCGTGATAAAGCGGCTTCATGGAAGGGAATGGGAGTCTTTATGCTTACGGTACTGCCTCCGGTTCTCATGATATTCAAGATAACCAGTAATTTCAGCTCTGCCGCAATAATACTCGGAATAGCGGCGGTAATACTTTTTGTGGCAACTCCGGGATATGCTAAATTTATTCTTATGGTTGCGGGCGGGGTGGCTCTTATTTACGGAGGGATTTATTATATTTTAAATTATGCCGACCCTTCTTCAAGCTTTCGTTTTGCACGTATCTACGCATGGAATGACATTGAAGCTTATGCCGACAGTCAGGGTTATCAGACACTGCAGTCCTTGTATGCAATAGGCTCCGGCGGCATATTCGGAAAAGGCTTGGGTCAAAGCATGCAAAAGACAGGCTTTATACCCGAGGCGCAGAACGATATGATTTTCTCCATAATATGCGAAGAACTCGGCATATTCGGCGGAATAGCGGTTATATTGATGTTTTTTCTTTTGCTGTGGAGAATGATGATAGTTGCAAACAATGCCCCCGATCTTTTCGGTTCTCTTATTGTGGTCGGAGTCATGGGGCATATAGCTTTGCAGGTTGTACTTAATATTGCGGTTGTAACCAATGTGGTTCCCAATACGGGAATAACGCTTCCCTTTATAAGCTACGGAGGCAGTGCCGTGGTTATGCAGCTTGCAGAAATCGGAATGGTAATGAATGTTGCCAGAAGAATAAAAACCGTGTAGAAATATCAGATGTCCAAAAAGCGTTATAAAAAGAAAACCTATAAAAGGTCTAAAGGAAAAAAAATCAATACGGTTCCTCTGATTGCCGCTTCGATTGTTTTGCTTATATTACTTTTAGGAGCGGTATTTGTTTACAATTATTACAAGGTCAAAGAGGTAAACGTCTCGGGAAGCTCAAGATACAGTGACGGAGAAATAAAAGGCTTTGTGATCAATTCTTTTTTTGCGGAAAATACCCTTTATCTGTCGTTTAAATACAAAAATAAAGCCGTAACGGATATACCATATATAGAAAAAATAGGCGTTGAAGTCACAAGCCGCAATGCGGTTCATCTAAAGGTTTATGAAAAAGCCCTTGCAGGATATGTGGAATATCTTGGCAGATACATGTATTTTGACAGGGAAGGAACCGTTGTTGAGGTTACCGGCGAGCAGCTCGAAGACATACCGCAGATATTGGGACTCAAGTTCGACTATGTTGTTGTAGGCAATAAGCTTCCGGTTGAAAACGATGAAATTTTTTCCAATATTCTGAGTCTAGCCCAGCTTCTTGAAAAATATAAATTGGCACCCGACAGAATATTTTTTGACGTAAAATATAACATGTATTTATATTTCGGAGATATAGATGCCGATATCGGGGATTTTAACAATATAGAAGAAAAACTTGAGCAGCTTATACATATTTTGCCTAAGCTGGAAGGGAAGTCGGGTATTATAAGACTTAGGGATTATAAGCCCGGCAGCACCGGCATAACATTTGAACAAAGATGAATACATAATACATGATATGCTTATATACAAGGCTGCGTACCACAACATCTTTGTATGCGTTTAATAAAAAACAGTTGCGAAATTTAATGATAGGTTATATTATACATAAGTAATATTTACTTAAAATATGGCATATCTGTTTTTAAATATAAAAAAATAATTATAAAAGTATAATTTAATGTAGCTGGAGGAGGATCCGTTTTGCTTGAAATAAGATCAAATGATTCTGATAGCGGTGCCCGTATTCTTGTAGTCGGGGTTGGCGGTGCCGGAAATAATGCTGTCAACAGAATGGTGGACGAGAATATAATCGGAGTGGAATTCATTGCAGTTAATACCGATGCAAAGGATCTTGCCAATTGCAAGGCTCCCACACATATACAAATAGGTGAGAAGCTTACCAGAGGCTTGGGCGCGGGAGCAAGACCCGAGCAGGGGCAAAAGGCGGCGGAGGAGAGTGAAGAACAGCTCAAAGACGCTCTAAAGGATGCCGACATGGTATTTGTAACCTGCGGAATGGGCGGAGGAACCGGAACAGGAGCCTCGCCGATAGTTGCCGGCATAGCCAAGGAAATGGGCATACTTACGGTAGGTGTTGTCACAAAGCCTTTTACATTCGAATCGCGTGTACGTACACAGAATGCCTTGATGGGAATCGAAAATCTCAGAAATAATGTTGATACGCTTATAGTTATACCTAATGATAAGCTGCTTGAAATAACGGATCGCCGCACTACGGTTGAGGACGCTTTTAAAAAGGCTGACGAGGTTCTTCAGCAGGCGGTTCAGGGTATAACCGATCTTATAAATAAACCCGGACTTATCAATCTTGACTTTGCCGATATCCAGACAGTCATGAAGGACAAGGGAATCGCTCATATCGGAATCGGTGTGGGACGCGGAGATTCCAAGGCTTTGGATGCTGCAAAGCTTGCCGTTGAAAGTCCTCTTCTTGATACGAATATCGCAGGAGCAACGGATGTAATAGTCAACTTCACAGGTGATGTGATGATGGCTGATATTCATGATACCAATAATTACATCATGAGCCTTACCGGAGACAAGACCAACTTTATCTTCGGTGTCGTACAGGATACGTCGGATGATGTCAAGGATACCTGTTATGTGACCGTTATTGCCACGGGAATTGAAGACAGAGGTGCGGCTCAGCCCAGAACGGCAAGACAGGCTCAGCCTTCTTCGGTATCTGCTTCACAGCCGGCAGGATCGGGTTTCCAGCCCTCAACGCCTATAATGCAAAGCAATATTTCTCCGGTAATAAAGACTCCCGTACCCGGAGCACCTTCATATGCAAACGGAGCTTCCGGAAGCAGTATACCCTCTACACCCATTACGGCGCCGAGATATGCTGCAAATACGGGCGTAACCACGTCGTCGCCCATAGCGACTCCGGAAAGTATACAGTCTCAGATTCAGACGCCTTCTCCGGCTGTCAGGATTCAATCATCACAGGAAATACCCGCTTCGGCGGCAGCTTCTCCCGCAGTGACACCGACTGTTATACCCGTCCGCACGTCTCAGACGTCGGCTGCGGAAGCCGAATCCGAGCATATCAGCACTCCGGCTCCCAGACCGGTTGCGGTAGCACCCCGCACTCCCGAGGTTAAACCGAGAGTGGAAGCGACTAATCTGAAAATACCGGATTTCTTACAGAAGAGATAGTTTGCCGTTTTTAAGATGGAGGACAGTTGAATGAAATGCCCCTTTTGCGGCAAAGACGATACGCGAGTTATAGATTCCAGACCCGCTGATGACAATACATCTATAAGAAGACGCAGAATATGCGACTCCTGCAAGAAGAGATTTACAACCTATGAGACGGTGGAGGCAATCCCCCTCATTGTAATAAAAAAAGACAACGGCAGAGAGCCTTTTTCAAGAGCCAAGATAGAAACCAGCGTGCTTAGAGCCTGTCATAAAAGACCGGTAAGTGCGGAGCAGATTTTAAAGGTGGTTGACGCCGTTGAGGCTGAAATATTTAATTTAGGTGAAAAAGAGATACCTTCTCATGTGATCGGAGAAATGGTAATAGGTCATATTAAGGACTTGGATCAGGTGGCATATGTCAGGTTCGCTTCCGTATACAAAGAATTCAAGGACGTAAGTACCTTTATGGAAGAGCTGAACGCCCTTATGAATACGGGAAAGAAAAATTGATATTGAGTACCGTTTCATAAATTTTTAAAATATAGCGTGTCGGGATTATAAAAAAAATCAAAAAAATGTTTTTTAGCTATAAGTGTTTTCTATACAATACCGATATTGTGTTAGAGAAAATTATTTAGTGATCATACAGTGAAAGGATGCGCTGAGTTGAGAATAGATAATGCAGTAAATTATTCAAGTTTTATGCAGCATTACGATGCTTCATCGCTTAATACTTCTTCGGGACTGTCCTTAAGAGGCGTTTCCGGAGCAGTTGCCGTGCCGGAAAAGAAGGAGCAGGGGACTGCCGTTCTGTACAGCACAGAGGATATAAAGACTCCTTCAGTAACCGGAAACAGTCCTTACAGAAATACTGCGGTCGAAGACATAGAGATAGAATTCAGCAAGGAGTATGGTTCAGAAACCTTAGGTTTAGAGTATTCGGATTCGAGCGGTATAAGAAAAGCCATATCGGATATGGAAAAAGACGCTCTGCTCCATGAATATCAATATTTTGTAGGTGATAGTAAGACAAAGACACTGGTCGATGACAGCGACGGTGTAGTTATTAAGCTGGCTTGATCGGTTTTATAAATTAATAAGATCTTATATACAGCTTCCGGTTTTGTCCGGAAGCTGTATTTTTTCGTGTTACAGGTTGTTTTTGCCGATATTTTAAATGATTATGGAAAAAGCTGTATTTAAAAACCGGCTTATTAAAAAATATGCATAAATACACATAGTTTACATAAATGTATGCTACATTGTCTCGAAAAATACCAATCTAAACCATTAACGGAGGGAAACATGAGAAAAAATGCAGCAAAAAAGATATTAGCGGTGCTTTTTGCATTGGTACTGATATTGGGAACGGGAATGCAGGCGGTCGCAGCACCCGTAAATCCCGCAAATGATTCAGAAGCGGATGTTGAAGTAACCAATATTCTGTTACGCCTTGATGATTTTCGGGCTCGGTACGGTGCGGGAAATGAATATGAAGCTTTTAATTACGAGACAAGAGGAATACCGTCAAATTGGAATACTTTTCCTGCCGGCTTATATTTTTCAGGCAGTAAAATGGAGAATCTGTCTAATGCAATTGCAGCTTTTAGAGCCGAGTATAACAGCGTATATTCATGGACTTCGGGAAACGATCCGACGAGCGCATATGTTCTCGGAAATGAATTTAACGCAGTTAAGTCGGCACAAGAAGCTTTTATAGCTGATTTACACGAGTCGGACGGATCTCTGTTGAGAAGTTCGAATCAGTCAAAGGGAGGAGGATCTTCAAGCCCTTCCGTAGGGAAAACTCCCGAAACGAATCATGGAATATTCCAGAATACGTCGATTCAGAAAATAGATGCCGCATTAAAGGAACTGAATAAGGCGATTGCAAGCGGCGACACTGCAAAAGCGGAGGCTTTAAGAAGTCGTGGAGTGACAATTGAAACTTCCGTATGGCACAGCTTTAATAAAAAGGTATATCAGCAGATAGAAAACTCCAATATTCCCGTCACTTTGAAATTCCTTTACAAGGGAGTAAAATACAGTGTAACGATTCCTGCCGGAGCAAAGGTGACTGAGCTTTGCGATAAAAGCGGCTGGTGCGGCTTCTTGAATCTTGCCGCTCATTATGGTGCGACAGTATTGAAATAGTTTGAAGATAAACAATATTAAAAATACGACAACTGTTACAGAGAATGTAAAAAAACGGAAAGCAGCTTGAACCGAGAGGTTGGGCTGCTTTTTTACACCTCTATTTTGCATAATAACAAGCTTGTTTTTACGCTGTCGATATTTATCTGAGTCTCCGTCTGCTTGTCCGTTCTCTTAGAAAGTTAACATATTTGATTGTGACTGTAAACGAAATTTAAGCAAAAACATGCGGCTTTCTCCGACAATATATACAAAAAAACTCATAAATATATACAATATACACAATTAACTGTGTTAATGGGGCTTGCATGTGCGGTTTAAGTATGCTACAGTACGTCGGACACTTATAAACTAAATTAACGGAGGAAAAGATGAGGAGAAATATAATAAAAAAGATATTAACGGTGTTTTTCGCTTTGCTGCTGACATTGGGAATGGGTGTTCAGGTGCTTGCTTCACCTGATGCTCCTGAAAATGATGAAGAGGCAAGGCTTAAAATAGATGCTTGGGAAAACGGTATCAATGATGGTATCGGCAACGGCAGTATGCGTATTTATGACGATTCAAACGGAATTCCGTCGGATTGGAATACATTGCCCGCCGGTACATATTATCTGAAAAGCAAAAAAGACATGCTTTTTGAAAAGAGTGCCGAATTTATGGAAGAGTACTATTCGGAATATGAGGATGATGAAGCTGCTAAAGAATCATACAAGTTGAAAGGCCTGTTTGACACGGTCAGTGATAAGTACAATGATTTTATGGCGGATTCACACAGATCGACAGAATCCACATCAGGCGGCGGATCTTCTTCGTCGGGCTCCGGTTCGGGCGGCGGCTCACATTCCGGTTCGGGCGGTGGCTCCGGCTCAGGCGGCGGTTCGGGCTCAGGCGGCGGTTCGGGCTCCGGCGGCGCAGCTCCTTCGGCAGGAGGTAAAGCATCCAAGATTCGTGCTTACGAAAAAACCATGGATATATTCCAAAGAACGGCTATTGATAAAATAAACGCCACATTAATGGAATTGAATGCGGCAGTTGCAAGCGGTGATACCGATAAGGTGAACGCCGTCATAAACGGAGGTGTAACAATTGATACTTCCGTATGGCGCAGCTTTAATAAGAAGGTATATCAGCAGATAGAAAGCTCCAATATACCCTTTACCGTAAACTTCCTTCATAAAGGAGTAAAATACAGCGTAACGATTCCTGCGGGAGCAAAGGTGACCGAGCTCTGCGATAAAAACGGCTGGTGCGGCTTTTTAAATCTTGCCGCTCATTACGGCGCAATAGTTTTGGAAAAATAATAAAAATATAATTTAAGATAAGGCTCTAAAAAAGCTTCCTAATAAAAGGCAATCCGGATCGAGAGGTCGGATTGCTTTTTTATACCCTTGTTATTTCCGTATGATTATGACATCCGCACTTATAATGTCCATGACCGATGTCTTTTATACTCTTGTTATTTTCTGTATGGTTATGACCTTATTTATCACATTTGTATTTATTTTTGCTGGTCTTCAGATCTGTTAGGCGGATAAAATATAGGAGCGAATAATATTTTTAAAGATAAATTCTTTTAACATCCTATAATTTGTTGTTATAATTATTCTGAGTTTAAGCATGCCTCCGAGTGATTTTGTCTGCGGATCGACACTTGGAGGTTTTGATTTTGTTATAAAATAAGAACTATCGGGTAATAAGACTCTTATTTTATAAATTATAAAAGCGGGGAGAGTTAAAGATAATGAAAAAGCATATAGACGCCGAAACGATAAGCTGCGGATTAATAGCGCATCCCTCGAAGCATTCTCTGTCTCCTCTTTTACAAAATACGCTTTCCTCCGAGCTTGGAGTAAATATGGTATATACTGCTCATGATGTTGAGCCTTATAAGGGAAAGGCTGCGTATTTGCCGTTAAAGAATGCCGTTAAGGGAGCGGAAGCCTTAGGATACAGGGGGCTGAATATAACAGTTCCCTATAAAACCGAGGTAATAAATTATGCTAAGGAGCTTGACGAGCTTGCGGGGCGGGCAGGGGCTGTGAACACGCTTGTAAGACGCAAGGGTAAAAAAGGCTATAAAGGCTATAATACCGATATCAGCGGTCTTAAAAGGGCGCTTGCCGCAGACGGTATAGATGTAAAAGGAAAAAATACTGTTGTCATAGGAGCGGGAGGAGCTGCAAGAGCGGTCTGCACCATGCTGGCAATGAATTCAGCTTCATCCGTAACGGTTTTGAACAGAACTCTATTTAAGGGAGAAGAGCTTGTAGATACGGTCAGGAACAGCTGCAATTATAGCAATATTGCCGCCTTCGGCTTGAATGAATATGGGTCTGCTCTTGATGCGGAAAAAAAATACATATGCTTTCAGACAACAACTGTGGGCATGTATCCTGATAATTTTTCTTCACCGATTGATGATGAAGACTTTTTCGACATGCTGGAAGCCGCCGTCGATATTGTTTATAATCCCATGAAAACCAGGTTTATGTCCATTGCGGAGAACAGAGGGGTGAGAACCGTAGGCGGACTTAAAATGCTTTTATATCAAGGTATTGACGCATTTGAACTGTGGTTTGACATGAGAGTTCCGGAGAATATAGCCTCAAAAGCTTATACTGCACTGGAAGCCGCTCTGAATAACAAAAAAACCGTAATATTGATAGGCTTTATGGGCAGCGGAAAAACGAGCGTTGCGGAAATTTTATCCGACAGGCTGGACGAAGTCTTTATTGATATGGATAAATCGATAGAAGCGGCGGAAAACAGAAGTGTTTTCGATATTATTTCGGATGACGGAGAAAGCTCTTTCAGAGATATTGAAACCGCTCTCCTTAAAAAGATTTCAAAGAAAAACGGGCTTCCGTTCATACTTTCCTGCGGCGGAGGAGTTCCGCTCAGAACCGAAAACAGAGCCGTTTTAAACAGTCTGGGGACAGTAGTGTATTTGAAGACCTCTGCAGAAGAGATTTACAGACGCATAAAAGACGATAAGACAAGACCTCTCATACAGACCGGGGATCCGTATAAAACAGTTGTTTCCATGCAGGAGGCAAGAGAAGAGTTTTATAATATGGCAGCGGATTTTATTGTAAACACGGACGGTCTTACGGCAGTTGAAACGGCGGATATCGTCATTAAAAAAATATTCGGAGGCGGAGATAAAAGTCGATGAAAATATTGGTTATAAACGGGGCTAATCTTAATTTTCTCGGAATAAGGCAAAAAAGTGTATATGGAAATAAAAGCTATGCCGAGCTGATTTCCATGCTGGAAAATTATTCGAGAAAAAAAGGGTTTGAAATAGAGTGCTTTCAGTCGAACTGCGAGGGTGCGATAATTGACAGAATACAGGCTTCATATTCCGACGGGACCGATGCCATCATAATAAATGCGGGAGCTTATACGCATTACAGCTATGCGATATATGACGCCCTTCTTGGCGTTGAGCATATCAGAAAGGTTGAAGTGCATATTTCGGACATTTCCGTCAGGGAAGACTTCAGGAAATTAAGCGTTATAGAGCCCGCATGCGAGCGTCTGATAAAGGGAGAAGGGCTTAACGGCTACATTTGTGCAGTTGACTACCTGTTGTCAAAGAAAACAATTTAAGTTAGAATATCTTTGTTAAACTATTATGATAGGGGGGACTTGTTTTGGAAAATAATGAGAATATGAATCAAAATGAATCGGGGGTCGGCACAGCTGCTGCGGATACTTCGACTGCGACAGGACAGGAGAGCACGGCTTCAACTTCCATGACTTATACGGACAATCTGTCCGGAAGCTCATCTGAGCAGAATAAGACCACATCCTACGATCAAAGCGGAAGCTTTACGCAGGGAGGTTATCAAAATACGAGCGGATCGGCATATACAGGCGGAGCTTCCGACTATACACAAAGCACGTCCAATATGAATTACGGTAATGATTATAATCAAAGCGCGTCCAATATGAATTACGGTAATGATTATAGCCAAAACGCATCCAATATGAATTACGGTAATGATTATAATCAAAGCACGTCCAATATGAATTACGGTAATGATTATAGCCAAAACGCATCCAACATGAATTACGGTAATGACTATAATCAAAGCACATCCAATATGAATTACGGTAATGATTATAGCCAAAATGCGTCCAATATGAATTACGGTAATGAGTACGGTCAAAGCACGCAGGGTACGAATTACGGGGACGGCTTCAATCAGGGTACGTCCGGTACTAGTTACAGCGGCTACGGTCAGGATCCGGCAAATGCGGGAGGACCGCCCAACTACTCTGCACCGCAGAATAATCAATATGTATACAGCGCTGCAAGCAAGCCCAAAAAATCAGGCGCAATTATAGCTGTGGTTATAATTGCCGCAGTGGTAGTGCTTGCCGCATTGGGAGTTGCCGCAAGAATCGCATTCGGGATCATTACGAATAAGGTTGCTGACGGTCTGAGCGAAGGCCTGGCGGAAATGAGCACCGGCTTTGCTGAAAGTGCAGTCAATTCATTTACGGAGGATTCTTCTTCTCCCGTTATTGAAGGCGAAGCCTTGGAAATGTCTGTGCTTAACAACACGCCCTATACTATTTCATACGTATATTTTTCCGAGGAAAATTCGGGTATGTGGGGAGATGAGAGAAACAGCTCCAATTTATATCCTAAGAGCGAAGAGCGTCTTTATATGTCGGATGTGACAAATTACGGGGCAAAGTATGATTTTGCCATAGATACGATTGAAGGGAATCGTTATTCGTTATACGATATACCGATCGAAGAAGGCATGAGCATTAATATTTGGTGGTATGACGATTCGCTTCCCGAGGGTATGGAGGATCTTTACCCGTCCGATTATTCCGGCTATTACATAGCGGTGGATATTAATTATCCGAGCAAATCAGCGCCGGAATCGTATATGTTGGAATACGAAGTTTTAAACGATTGAGATAAAAAATATGGGGGTTTTAAATGGTATCAGCAAGTGATTTCAGAAACGGAGTAACTATCGAATATAACGGAAACGTATGTCAGGTTATAGAATTTCAGCACGTTAAACCGGGTAAGGGTGCAGCCTTTGTCCGTACAAAGCTGAGAGACGTGATTAACGGAGGCGTAACGGAGCAGAGCTTCAGACCCACGGAAAAATTTCCTCAGGCACGTATTGAAAGAAAAGACATGCAGTATCTTTATGCTGACGGTGATCTGTACAATTTTATGGATGCCGAATCGTATGAGCAGATAGGACTAGGTCAGGATGTAATAGGCGACGGAATGAAGTTTGTAAAAGAGAATGAGACTGTAAAGGTAAGCTTTTACAACGGAAGCGCCTTTGCGGTTGAACCTCCTCTTTTTGTCGAACTTGAGATTACGGAAACGGAGCCGGGATTTAAGGGAGATACCGCAACGGGAGCGACGAAGCCGGCTACTGTGGAGACGGGAGCGCAGGTTAATGTTCCTCTTTTCGTATCGACAGGAGATAAGATTAAGATAGATACCCGCACAGGCGAATATTTAAGCAGAGCCTGATACATATGCAATAAATAATCCCCGTCCGCCGCTTTGACAAGCTTTCGGGCGGGGGTTTTTACGGTTATCGACAAATGGAGGGTTGCCAATGAAAAAACTCGTACTTGTAAGACACGGTGAAAGTGAATGGAACAAGCTTAATCTGTTTACGGGATGGGCTGATGTCGATCTCAGCGAAAAAGGACATGAGGAGGCTAAGGAGGGCGGAAGGCTTCTGAAGGCGGAGGGCTTCGACTTTGACGTCTGCTACACCTCATATCTTAAGAGAGCCATACATACGCTTAATCATATACTGGATGAAATGGACAGAAACTGGCTGCCCGTAATTAAGGCATGGCAGTTAAACGAGCGTCATTACGGAGCGCTTCAGGGTCTTAACAAGTCCGAAACAGCCGAAAAATACGGTGAGGAGCAGGTTAAGATATGGAGACGCTCTTTTGATATCACGCCTCCTCCGCTTGAAGAAAGCGATGAAAGATATCCCGCAAATCAGGCGGCATATAGAAATGTTGACAAAAAAAATCTGCCTCTTACGGAAAGTCTCGCAATTACCATAGAAAGAGCAGTTCCTTTCTTTAACGAGGTTATAAAGAAGGATATGGAAGCCGGCAGGAGGGTTATAATAGCCGCACACGGAAATTCACTGCGTGCTCTTGTAAAATATTTTGACGGTATTTCCGACGATGAAATCATAGGTGTAAATATACCGACAGGAGTTCCTCTGGTTTATGAATTTGACGACGACTTCAAGGCTTTAAAGCATTATTATCTCGGAGACCAGGAAGCCTTAAAAGCCAAAATGGAAGCCGTTGCAAACCAGGGTAAGAAAAAATAATCGGGAATGGTAAAAGAGAAGGTTGATTTAAGGGAGTGTACCGCTCAGCAAAAACAGCTTAATATTGATATTAAGACTCTTTCCTTTAAGCCGTTTTATTTGATTTGGGGAGACGAGTCTTATTTGCGTAATTACTATAAAGCTGAGCTGTTGAAGGCGCTGCTTGAAGGAAGTGATCCCGTCAACCTTTTAAGTATCAGGCTTGAAGCAAGGAAAAGTTCCAAGAAGCCCTATGAGGATGAAGCTGAGGACGGAAGGGACATATCATCCGGTTTTGATTGGCAGAGCACGCTTAATTTTGCACAGACGCTTCCTTTTTTCGGAAAAAGAAGAATCGTTTTAATAGAAGAGGGAGGTTTTTTCAAGAGAGGGTATAAGGAGTGGAAGGACTATATTGAAGCTCCGATTGAGACTGCAATTTTTGTTTTTGTGGAGTCGGCTGCGGATAAAAGCTCGACATTTTTTTCATATTTGGAAAAAATAGGCAGAACCGTAAGGTGCGAAACCTACAATATGCCCGATCTTAAAAAATGGGTTGCTTCAAGGCTGGGCAAAACCTACAAAAAAGTATTCAAGGAAGCCGTCATAGATTATTTTCTTTCTAAAACGGGAAGCGATATGTTGCTCATTTATAATGAGACGGAAAAGCTTTCGGCATATGTGCAGGATAAGGAAGAAATCACAAAAAAGGATGTGGATGCCGTCTGTATAAAAACGGAAGAGGGTATCGTATACAGGCTTACGAACGCCGTTTCGGAAAGGAACAGGAAAGCGGCGATAGACGAGTACGAAGCTTTAATATTTCAGGATGTAAAGCCTAATATTATAATGACGAGTATTATCAGGCAGATGAGAAATCTTTTGTGTATATCCAAAATGCAAAGAAGACATGAAAGCACCGATGAAATGGAAGCCGCCCTCGGAATTAAAGGAAAAGAATTTTTGATAAAAAATTATCTGAGATATATCGGTAATTTTTCGGAAGGTTCATTGTCGAAGTTTTTGGAATATTGTATTTTGCGTGATGAGGACGTCAAATCGGGACGTTTGGACGTAAATGCGGCGGTAGAGATGATTATTGTATATTGTACGAAGTGATTAAGGCGCGTTCCTTGCGCTGAAGGACGCGGCGGGATAATTAAAGTTCAGCGCAGAAACGGTGGATAAGAAGTGAGAATACCAAAGCCACAGGAAATATATAAACATTTTAAGGGCAAATTTTACCAAATAATTACGCTTGCTACGGATACGGAAAGTGGAGAAAAACTGGTAGTATACCAGGCTCTGTACGGAGATTTTTCTATATATTCAAGACCTCTGTGGATGTTTACGGAGACTCTTGATCCTATAAAATATCCGGATGCGGTTCAGGCTCACAGATTTGAGCTTGTCAAGCCCACGGGAGACAGGACGGATATAAAGACCGCAAATCTGAAAATCCCGGGTGTTTTGAAGAAGACGCCGATAAATAATGAGGACAAGGCGATCAAGGATAAGGCTGACGAAATTGAGGAGCAGCTGCTTTTGAATTCTGCAAGAGATAGGGGCGTCATGGGCAAAACCATAGAAGAAGAAGCCAAAGAGCTTAATATGGATCCCAGAGTGGTTGCGTTTCTGGATGCGGACTCGTCCAATGAAAGACTCAAGATTTTGAGTGAACTGGGTCATTCAATTACGGACGATCAGATAGACATCTGCGCTATGGCAATAGATGTAAAGGTGGACGCAGGAGATACCTTTGACAGATATATAGCGCTTAGAGATTCCATTTCAGCCAAGATGAGATTTGAAATAGAAAGAGCGGAGCGTTAAAAATATTATGAAATTACTTTCAATAACAGTGCCTTGCTACAATTCTCAAAATTATATGGGAAAATGTATAAGATCTCTGCTAAGCGGGGGATCCGAGGTTGAAATTATAATTGTAAATGACGGTTCTTCGGATAATACGGCAAAAATAGCCGATGAATTTGAAGCGAATTATCCCGAACAGGTCAGAGTAATACATCAGGAAAACGGCGGACACGGATCAGCAGTTAATACCGGACTTACATACGCTACGGGCAAGTTTTTCAAGGTTGTGGACTCCGACGACTGGGTGGCTCCCAAGGCATATAAAAAAATACTCGAAACTCTTAGAGGCTTCGTGGACAGAGAGGAAGAGCTTGATCTTCTTATAAGTAATTTTGTATATGATAAGGACGGAGCCATTGTAAAGAAGGCGATGAAGTATTTATTATATCTCCCCGTCGGCAAAAAATTCGGTTGGGAAGATATAAAGGCCTTTTCCGCGGGTAAATATATTCTCATGCATTCCGCAATATACAGGACGCAGCTTCTCAGAAAGGCGGGTCTTAAGCTCCCGAACCACACGTTTTATGTAGATAATATTTATGTGTTCGAGCCGCTTGTAAGGGTTAACACAATGTATTATCTGAATGTAAATTTTTATCATTATTTCATAGGAAGAGAAGATCAGTCGGTCCATGAAGATGTCATGATATCCAGAATAGATCAGCAGATAAAGGTCAATAAGCTGATGGTGGATTTCTTTTCAAAAAAATATGATGAAATAGCGTCAAGCCCAAAACGCTTCAAGTATATGTATAATTATCTTGAGATAATAACCGTAATATCAAGCATTTTGCTGATCAAGTCGGGAACGGAAGAAAATTATCAAAAGAAAGACGAGCTTTGGAGCTACATTGAAGCCAAGGATATAAGAATATATAAAAGGCTCAGATACGGAATATTCGGCAGATTTTTGTCGCTTAAGGGAAGAGGAAGCAGGAAAATCCAAATTTTAGGCTATAAAATGGCTCAAAAAATTTATAAATTCAATTAAATTTTCCCGATATGGCGGAAACCATTTTATTCACCGTCTTTGTGCGATAGCTTATGTATTCGGCGATGCAGCCTAGCGATACGGCACATATTACATCAAATACCGAATGCTGCTTTATAAATACAGTTGACAGTACGATCAATGTGCTCATAACAAATGAGGCTGTTTTTATGCTTTTTGAAAATTTTTCAGAATTTTTAACTGCATGATAACAGCCTATTGAATTGTATACGTGAATGCTGGGAAAAACATTTGTCGCAGTATCTTTTTTATAGATCATACGTACGAGAGCGGTAAAGAAATTGTCTCTCGGGAAATAGGCGGGTCTGATATGCAGGGTATTGGGAAACAGCGTACTTATTATCAAGAACAGGGTCATTCCGCTGCTCAAAAAAAATATAAACCTGTAATAACCATCCCTGTCATCCTCTATAAGCTGATAAATTATGATCATTACCATATATGCGAACCAAAAAATATAGGGGATAACGAAATATTCGCAAAAAGGAATCTTATTATCCACATATGAATGGATAAGAGAGTAGGTTTCCAAAGAATTTTTTTCAAGATTGGACCACCACAGCAGGTATATAACCATGTAGATAAGCAAGGGAAGACCGAGTATGAATATGCGTTTTAAATTATCAAAATTTTTATTTTTCATACGGCAGAGATTATACTATATTAAAGAGGTACAAGGCAAATATATATCAACGAATACGCTATCATAAATCAAATATATTTTCTTGTTAATTAAGCAGTGTTATGATAACATCATCTGAACACATGATGTACACAATTTTGGAATGAATATTACCGGAATATTTTTAAGATCATATATAAAAAGCCGGTGGATAAATTGTTTATGAAATGCTTTTAAAGCAAAGTTCATATGTTTTGTTATATAAATATATTTTGGAGGAAAACAGCCATGATAAATTACGACAGCCTTAAAGCCTTTGATCCCGAGATAGCTCTTCAGATAGAAAGAGAAATAAAAAGACAAAATGAACATTTGGAGCTTATCGCTTCCGAAAACTGGGTGTCCGAGGCTGTTTTGGAAGCCATGGGAAGTCCTCTTACAAACAAATATGCGGAAGGTCTGCCGGGGAAAAGATATTACGGCGGCTGCAGCGAGGTTGACATAGTTGAAAATATAGCGATAGAAAGAGCCAAAAAGCTTTTCGGCTGCGACTATGCAAATGTACAGCCTCATTCCGGAGCACAGGCGAACATGGCTGTGGAGATGGCTGTATGTAAGCCCGGTGATAAGATACTCGGGATGAATCTGAGTCAGGGAGGCCACCTTACTCATGGAAGTCCCGTCAATTTTTCGGGGCTTTATTTTGAAATCATTCCTTACGGAGTCAATGAAGACGGGGTGATCGACTATGACGATCTTATCAGACTTGCCGTGGAGCATAAGCCGAGACTCATAATCGCAGGAGCGTCCGCTTATTCCAGAAAAATAGATTTTAAAAAATTCAGAGAAGCGGCGGATGCAAGCGGTGCGGTACTAATGGTGGATATGGCTCATATAGCCGGACTGGTTGCGGCGGGTGAGCATGAGAGCCCCTTCCCCCATGCGGATGTGGTTACCACTACCACCCACAAGACTCTTAGAGGTCCCAGAGGAGGACTCATCTTATGGAATGAAAAGGCGAACGGGTTTAATTTCAACAAATTCGTTTTCCCGGGAATACAGGGAGGTCCGCTTGAGCATGTGATAGCTGCAAAAGCGGTATGCTTCAAGGAAGCTCTCGATCCTTCCTTTAAGGAATATGCAAAGCGCATAATTGCAAATGCCTCCGCCTTATGCAAGGGCTTAATGGACAGGGGAGTAAAAATAGTGTCCGGAGGAACGGACAATCACCTCATGCTGATAGATCTGTCGGATATGGAAGTAACGGGCAAAGAGCTTGAGAAGTGGCTTGACGAGGCTCATATAACGGTCAATAAAAATACCATACCCAACGAGAAGAGATCGCCCTTCGTAACAAGCGGAATAAGACTCGGTACGCCCGCAGTTACCACAAGAGGCTTAGATGAAGCGGATATGGACAGGCTGGCTGAGGCTATAGCTGTCGTAATAAACAAAAAAGAAGAAGGTATAGCGGAATCCCGCAGTATAGTACAGGGGATTACCGAAAAATATCCTTTGTTATAAAGCGGTCCGGTCACAGTGCTGATAATTTTAGGGGGGGTAGAACGTATATTCGGCAAGTGATTAAGCAGCTGATATTTTCTACGTATTCATTTTATCAGGAGGAGTTTTTGTGAAACAGGAGAAAAAAGTTAATAACGCAAAAAAGGTAAAAAGTGTTGGCGGAAAAGTAAGTATGATTGTCGCCATCTATCTGCTTGTGATATTGGGGCTAAAAACCGTATATGACGGATATGTATCCTACAATACCGCTCTTACTTCGGGAAGAGAAGTAGAGCTTGAGGAAACAAGAGTAAATGCGAGGATGCTTGAGAAAAAATTTGCGGCCTCTTACGAGTCTGCAAGACTGATTGCGGATTATTGTGCAAGCAATATTGAAAAGATTCCGCTTAAGGACAGAAGCAGAACGGATTTATATCCCATAATAGACAATGCGATTTTAAACAATGCCTATGCCGACGGATTCGGAGTGTATTTTGATCCTGATGTTTACGACGGAAAGGACAAAGAATATGAGACTTCGGAAAATGCCAGCGGAGCCGCCACATATTTTGCCGTGAGAGGAGCAAGCGGAGTCCAGGGACGCAGCAACGATTCGCATCTGGGAGCAGCCTGGTATGAAGAAGCAAAGGCAAGCGGAAAAATAAAGATTATGCAGCCGTTTGATGAAAATGGTCAGATCTGTACAACTTACAGTATACCGATAACCGTTCGGGGTAAAAGTGTGGGCGTTGTTATCGCGGTACTGGATTTGACGGACATTTCAAAAGTGCTTGCAGAAGATGAGAATAATAAAAGTGACGATTTCACCACCTTTTTGTCAGATACCGGAATAACCGCCGCACATTCGATCGATTCCGGAAGACTGCTTAAAAATGTTGTTGAAGAAAATCCGGCTTTAAAACAGTTTGTGGATCTTGCAGCTAAAGGTCAAGAGTCTCATGATGAGATTATATCAAACACTACGGGCAAGAAGTCCGAAGTATTTTTTGTACCTGTAACGATTGAAGGCTCGGGAACCAGATGGGTATTCTGTTCCAGTATTTCAAGTGATTATCTGACTGCGGCGGCAATTGCGGGACTCAGAAATACCATAATCATGAATATTATTTTGATAATAGCCATATCCGTGATTATTATGATTTTGATGAAGAAAAAAATCACAATGCCTCTTAAAGTAATACAAACGGTTATCGAAAAAATTGCGGATTATAATCTGGATGTTTCCGATGAGCAGATGCTTGCCCGGAAAAAGGGATATTCGTATTCCGATGATGAGATCGGAAGCATAACCCGATCCGCCAAAAAGCTTGTGGAAAACCTTACCGAAATAGTCAACAACATAAGCTCACATGCGCAAAATACCGCAGCAACGGCGCAGGAGCTTACCGCTACCGCTCAGTCCACATCAGGATCTGCGGGAGACGTTTCAAATGCCGTGACAAACATAGCGGAGGGAGCCACCAGTCAGGCTCAGGATACGCAGTCGGCTGCGGAATCCGTTGAAACTACAAGAAGGCTGCTCATGGAAATGACGAGCACATTGGATGCGCTGTCAGAGGCTACGAATATAATCGACAAGTGCAAAAATGAGGGTAACGAAACTCTGGACGAGCTTGTATCAATAACTGAGGATAACAGGCAGGTATCGGAGCAGGTCGGAGAAGTAATACAGCAAACGAGCAAATCAACGGAGAAGATATCCAGCGCTTCCGATATGATTCAGTCAATATCGGATCAGACAAATCTGCTTGCCCTTAATGCCGCCATAGAAGCTGCAAGAGCCGGAGAAGCGGGAAAAGGCTTTTCGGTTGTTGCGGAAGAAATCAGAAAGCTTGCCGAGCAGTCTGCCGGATTTACTGCCGAGATCAGAGCGGTCATAAGCGATCTTAAGTCAAAGGCGGAGTCTGCCGTAGCCATGATGGAAAATCAGAGAGTAATGGTTGAGAAGCAGGGAGAAAAGGTAACGGAGACAAACGACAAGTTCGAGGAAATTTCAAAGGCTGTGGAAAACAG
>CAUVOD010000020.1:0-36646 GCA_963553525.1 uncultured Lachnospiraceae bacterium
CAAAGTCCTTTATAAGCCTGTCTCCGACTCCGTGGCCGTAACCGTCATTTACCTCTTTTAAAGAATTAAGATCCAGACTTACAAGACAATAATCAATGTCTTTTTCATCAAGCTCCTTGAACCGTTCATTAGCATTCGTTCTGTTATATAAGCCGGTCAGCATATCGGTATAGGTCAGTTCATTTAAAGAACTGAGCTCCAGTTCATAAGGTCTGTTCTCCATCAATAAAAGCACATAAATCCCGAATCTGAATATAGCAAAGCCGAATACTCCTACCAGCTGCAAATAATAGGTCACTCCGGGATACTTCAAAAGGGTTGCAGCTATAGATACAAAGAAAAATATTGAAAGAAAAACGGGTCCCGCCATCTGTAGAAAAGTAAGATCGTCTCTTTGTGAATCTGTTATATCTCTTATTGAAAAGACCAAAATAATTATTATACAAACCACAGCCAAGGCATAGCATATCCATCTGGTAAAGCTTAAAAACAAAGTATCGGTAATGGTAAGTATCAATAAAAATGTCTGTATCAAAAGCGTTATCATTCTAAAAAAATTAAATATTTTAGAATTATCTGTTTTTCTTATTCTTGCGATAAGTTCATAACAAACAGGAACAATCGAATAAGCAACCAAATATTCCTGAACTATTCCGAATCGACTGCCTATAAGCAGCGAAGTTTGATTAAATCTGTTAAGAATATACAAACCGAAAAGTGAAAACAAAATCGCCGATAGGGTTTGCCCCTTTATTTCCGAAATAAACGTGGAAAATATAACGGATAGGGCTATGAAAATGGTTCCGAATATAAAGAGAAATGCCCCTACCACAAGAGCAAACCAGTTTTTTCTTATAAAGTCGGCATAAATCTTATCGCTTCCTCCGAAAAATATCTCGCCGACCCTTGGATAAACATTAAAGCCTACAAAATAGCAGTCTATTCGCAGCTTGGCTTCTTTTTCATATGAAGGCAGATTGACAATATTTAAACCTCTGCCTACAGCCTTACCATTTAATGCTTTATCCATATAAATGTCGCAGACATGCTTATCATTCAAAAAAATATCCACCGCACAGAAATCAAGCTTAAGAGCAAGCGAGGTCACTTCTCCTTTTAAGCTTTCGGGAATAGTTTTTTCAATAGAAATTTCCGTAACCTTGCTTTGAGTAATGCCTACAATGTACGGTATGTCTTTTAATGACTTATTATCAAATTCTCCGTCCTTTGTAGTAACTTTCCAGCCGTCTTCCAGGGATATAAGATCATTTTGCTCATAAGGTTCCAAGTGGTAATAAACTGCTATTACACCTGTTAAAAGAACAAACATCATCATACAAATTAAAAAAATCGGTTTAAATCTATTTTTTCTCATATGATATAAGTCTCTCCTCCTTATGCTTATTTTTCATGTCATACATTCTCTTATCGGCAAGCATATACACGTCAAATACTCTTCTTCCGTAATCAATATCTTCAGAAGAAGCTGTTCCGAATGACACCCTGTATTTAAAATCGGCTTCTATTTCACTGCACTTATCAATCTCTTTCAGCATTTCCTCAATGAGCTTCTGCGTATCATCAGCCATTTTCCCCGTAATAATGATTACAAACTCGTCTCCTCCCATACGCACTACAAGCTCACAGCGTCCAAATACGATCGTTAAAATATTCGCAAATTTTTTAAGCAGGGAATCTCCTGCAGAATGTCCCAGTACATCGTTCACTTCCTTTAAATTGTCTATATCAATACTTACTATTGAGAATTTCTCTTTTTTGGTTCCCAGTTCTCTAAGACATTGCTCATATTGTATTCTGTTTGCCAATCCCGTGAGAGGATCGCAATACGCCTTTTGCATAAGCGTTCTTTTAGTATTTTCCATACCCGTTCTTATAACAGCCTGCAAAATATAGTGCGTACACAATGAGGCGGCAAAAATAATACTTCCGAATATAGTATACGGAATATTGAATGCGGCTTCTTTTCCGGTCAATGTTCGTATTACTATAAATCTGAACACGTCGGCAAAGCCTCCGGCAAAATAAAGAAGAAAGCCGACAGCTATTGAACGGTCGGAAGCTTCATCAATTTTGTCGAAATAAGTGGATCTTTTCTTTTCTTTTTCCCTTAAAACACTGACAATAAAAGGAATACACTGAACCATCGCCAAGCCGTGCTGGAAATATAAGAATTTTGTAAGAGACGCTATATTTAAAGCATAAAGAGTAAAAATGCCTACAAATACCAGAATATCAAAAACTACAAACGCTTTATACAAAGTCTGAATCCTGCCTTCGGTAAGGATTGTAAAATATATTGTCATAAGCGAAGGAAGCATATACAGTGAAAAATATTCAAATACAACATTCAGATTCGGAATTTCAAATATTACACTGAATAAATTGTAAAAGCCCATAAGATATATTCCCAGCATCAAAGTAACTATCATACTGATATGAAGAGAAAGATTGCGCCTTGTTTTGGAATACATCAAAGGAATAAATATCATCTGCATTATTGAAAACAACATCAGGAATATGCCTACAAACAAAGGCATTCTTCTTTCGTTGAAGAACATACGCAAAAGATCCTGTCTGTTTCCTAAATATACAGGTCCGAGAGCATAAAAAGCATCGTCATCGCTGACTCTAAGAACTATTTTTAAATTTGAACCTCGGAACTTATCAGGAATAGTAATGTAATTGATTTTTTTTTCCACAAGCCTTCCGGCGTTGTAATATTCATCTCCGAAACTGTAAATAAGCTCCTCATCAAAATAGACATCTACTGCGGAATATAAGGTTTTTATATAAAGAGTGGGTGCCGGCATATTATAATAGTCCACATCATCACCGAAAGTGTATAACATGACGCATTCATCGCCTATCGACATATATCCCGTTTTGATTTCCGACAGCTTATCACCGTCAAGCTTTCCTTTATCGGTGATTACGGTCCAACCGCTGTCAAGCTTGGTTATGGGATATCTATATTCCTTATTTACAATATCCGATGAAAAAAACAAAAATGCGGCTAATGCCAACAGACTTATAGCCACTATCTGCATTATCAGCTCTTTTTTCCAAATAATTCTATTCTCACCCATAAATGATCCGTAACCCATTATGTTTTATGTACGAATTTACACACCATTTAGACATTTTAGCACAAAAATACAGCAAAATTTTATAAATTATTCCGAAAAATCACGATTTTATCAAGTTTTTATATATTATGTGTCTGAATCGATGCCGCATCCGTAAAACGGGCGGACTGAGCTGGTTCCTTGCATTACGGCTCAGCCTTCTTTTTCAAGATACTTTGCAACCATGTCAAGATACGGAACTATTGCACCGTTTCCCTCTTCAAATATATAATCCTCGTTAAGCTCATCAAATTTAAAGCTTTTCCTGCCCCCGTCTTTAGCTCTTTTCCAAAAAAACATAAGATCATCTATTGGAAGAAAATAAAATATGTCCCTTTTGGAAAAATAGATCAATATAAAAGCTATGCCCTTTTGTTCCTTAAAGGACTGCATAAAGCTTATTTGATGCTCATGTATATTATCAAGAGAAAAGGTATCCTTTGAGCATTCCTTAGCGTCAAAACAAACGGGAATCCCCTGAACCGCTCCTATATAATCCACCGTGGACTTTTGATCAAAGTAAGCAAGCGTTATATGTCGGGTGGCTTTGTCTATATTTATAGGGGTTATGGGTGTAGGGATTTTCTGAACGACGGCAAGTCCGTCCTCCAGATAAGATTCATTTGACCTGTTTATAAGCTCTTCAAAGGTTGAGCCTCTTAAACCTCTGGATTTCCATGTAGCCATATTTGCCTTCCGAAAATAAACTCTGACTATAAAAAATACTCGGTTATGATTTTCTCAAACAACTCGGGGTAGTCCGCCTTAAAGCTTTTTCCGTGCAAATTGTCAAGTGTTTGTTGCCGGGCTCCGCCTGAAGCGTTTTTTAATGTAAAGCTGTTCGGAAATCTTATTTCACGGCTGTGAAGAAGCTGGGTGGAAAGACCGAATTTTTTCTTGAAAATATCATTGATTTTCCTATCTCCGTATTTATAATCGCCGATAACGGGATGTCCTATGCCTGACATTTGTGCGCGTATCTGGTGCATTTTGCCGTCATAGAGCTTTACCGCTATAAGACTGATGTTTTCGGTTTTATTTACTTTTATCGGCTCGTATTCGAGGCTGATCACGTCGGATTTTTCCGTTATCTTCGCTTTGAACACTTCGTTTCCGTTAATATGCTCCGATATCTTTTTTGAGGTGCAGCTTAACTCTCCCGCCTTATCAAGCGTTCCGCAAACTACCGCATGGTAGGTTTTGTCAATAAGCTTTTCTCTTTGCATAGCGGCAAATTCTCTGGCGGAATAAATGTTTTTTACGCAAACCAAAATCCCCGTCGTGTTCATGTCGAGCCTGTTGGCAACCGACGGTGCAAAAATTCTAAGGCTCTCCTCCGATATTTCCTTACTCTTTACAAGATGACCGCAGAACCATTCATTTAAGGAAATGTCTCCTGCACTTCCCGCTTGCGACAATACTCCTACCGGTTTGTTTACAAGTAAAATATTCTCATCTTCATATATTATTTTTATACACGGGGCTTTTGAAGACAACTCGACATACGATTTTTCATAAAGCCTTATTTTATCATACGCCGCATTTTTATCCGCTGAAAATTTGGCACAGGTATCTTCAGACAAAAACATTTTAATAATATCATCCGCCTTAACCCTGACTGAGGCATCCGCTTTTTTTCCGTTTAAAACTATATTCTTTTTTCTGAGCATTTTGTGAAAAAAGGAAGCCTTAGCCTTTGGAAACAGCTTTGAAAGCACCTGATCCATTCTTCTGCCGCTTTCCTCTTCTCTTATTACATATTCTTTCATGAATTAAAGCGATATGGACAAAAGAACACCGTTTACAGTCTGAACCGTACCGATCTCCCAGTCCTTTTCTATTTGAATCGGGTCTATATTCTTTTCTATTCTGATATTGTTAAGCTCATCTATCAGTAAAATATATTCATCAAGATTTTTGCTTATATTTATCATGAAATCATGGTATTTGCTTAGCGCTATCTGTCTTTTTATATGTAATTTAAGCGCTTCCGTATCAACTTTTTCATCCTCAACAAAGGCTATTATCCTCTTGTCCACGGTTGCAATTGAAGAAACGGAATAGTCTTTTTTTTCGCTTGTAATAAATAGATCGTAGTTTACGATAAGTCCCGCCCTATGCTCTTCAATTTTTTTGTACGCCTCTTTTGAGCAGGGCTTTGCTCTTAAAAACATAATATGGTTAACGAGGCTTAAGCCCAAGGGTATACATAAAACGGTGCTTATTATTGTCAAAAAATTTTTGTTTGTTCCGAAATGGAAATAACCGAAAAGAAAAAAAAACGCACAGACGCTACCTAAAATAGCCGTGCGCAGCCTTGATTTTTTTATATTGCTTTTAATGTAGCCGAAATCACCTTTTTTCACATCAGCCCTGCATCTTTTTTAAGCGCTTCAACTTCCATATCGCTAAGCCTCCTGTACGCTCCTACCGGAAGATCTTCATCAAGAGTGAGGCTTCCGAACGACACCCTTTTCAGAAAGCAGACCTCGCTTCCGACAGCCGATATCATACGCTTAACCTCATGAAAACGCCCCTCCACTATGCTCAAATACAAAACCTGATTGCCGTTTTTATCATTTCCCGATATTTCAACCTTTGCAGGAAGAGCCGGGGTATCGTCTCCGATATCTGCTCCTTCTTCAAGTATTTTTATTGCAAATGCGTCCAGGGGACTTTTCAAGTGCACTTCGTATTTTTTTTCGACAGCTCTTTTAGGCGAAAGAAGAAAGTGTGCAAGTCCTCCGTCATCGCTTATTATGAGCAGACCCTCGGTATCCTTATCCAGACGCCCTACAGGAAACAACCCTGAGGTATCCACATCGCTCATTATATCCAGCACCGTGGGAGATAAGCCGTCTCTCGTTGCGGATACCGCTCCCGCAGGCTTGTTAAGCATATAATACCTGTCGGATATGTAAGGCATATGGATATCGTCAAAATAAATCCTGTCTTTATCGGTATCTATGTGCAAATCATTGCGGGTGACACAGGAGCCGTTTACCTTGACTCTTCCCGATCGTATATATTCTCTTATCTGCTTTCTGCTGCCGATATGCAGATCGGCAAAAAATCTGTCCAGCCTGACAATGCTCATAGCTTAGCGAATTTAATCAGTCCATTTCATCGAACATGTCGTCAAAATCATCCTCATCCGTTGTTTTAAGCGGCTTCACTTCAAGCTTCAGCTCCTTGTCTTCCGTTTTTAAAGAAGCCTTATCGGTATATTCGTTTTCTTTCTTAGAAGCTTCATGCGAGTCTTCTTTTATTTCAATTTCCTCTTCGCTTTCTACTGCGGAAATAACATCGGAGGCTCCCAAGGCGATTCTGTTTTTCTTTACCGTCTCAAGATAGCTTTCATAGTCTATAAGAAGGGACTTTAAATTGCTGTTTGTTGCATTTATGGATGCCTGCAAAGTATTTTCCACATTTTCAAGCAGGGTATCGGTATAGGCAACCGCAGCCTGTCTCATTCCGTTGGATTCCGTCTGTGCATCGTCAAGAAGCTTCTGCGCCTGATCCGCAGCCGCTTTTATAACATCATTTGCCTGCTGATAAGCCTGCTGCATGACCTCGCTGTTGTCGATAAGCTCGTTTCGCCTTTTCTGTGCATCGTCGATAAGAGTATGAGCCTTTTCCCTTGCGTCGTCCAGTATTGCATCCTTGTTATTTATTATTGTCTGGTACTTCTTTATCTCATTAGGAATAAGATTTCTGAGTTCGCCAAGCTTCGCATCCAGAAACCTTTTATCTACAATGATACTTGTCTTGGACAGGGTCTGAAATTTACAGCTGTCAATATAATCTTCTATTTCGTCAATAACTCTTTCAAGTTTACTCATCAATATACTCCGGTTTAATTTCAGCGTTTATATTTTTCTTTTAAGGCTTCTCTTACCACATCCGGAACAAGCTTCGACGTATCTCCGCCGAACATGGCAATTTCTTTTGCCGCTGAGCTGCTTACATAGGCATACACAAGACTGGTTGTTAAAAAAGCAGTGTCAAGATATCCCTGAGATAAAACCTTATTTGTCTGAGCTATTTGAAGCTCCGTCTCAAAATCGCTGACCGCACGAAGCCCCCTGACCGCTATCCTGATCTTTCTTTTTTTGCAATAATCCACAAGCAGACTGTCCGAGCTGTCAACGTCAATATTATCGATATTTCCGACCGCTTCTCTGAGCATTCTAACACGTTCATCTACCGAAAACAACGAATGCTTTGCAGTGTTATTCATTACTACAACCGTTACATGTTCGAACATTCGTGACGCTCGCCTTATAATATCCATATGCCCGTATGTTACAGGATCAAAACTTCCCGGATAGACAGCGTTCTTTTTCATGTTTTATTCTCCTCTATATCAATCAGCTCTCTTTAAAAAAACATGCTTATTATGCTTATACGGTTTTTCTCTAACTATTTCATACCCGGCTTTTACGATAAATTCCATGTCCATCTTGGCACCGCACTCTATAATAATCTTGGTATATTTCGTTACATAAGGCATTTTTATAAGTTCCTTTAAAACGGGCTCATACAATTTTGACTCATAAGGAGGATCAATATATATTATATCAGCTTCCTCTTCCTTTATACGTGAAAGAGAGGAAACAGCGTCGGATTTAAGTACGACAGCCCTATCCGTAAATTTTGTCGTTTCCAAATTTTTGATCAAGTGCTTAAGCGCCTTGGAACTCAACTCGGCAAAATAAGCCTTTTTTGCTCCTCGTGAAATAGCTTCTATGCCTACCGCTCCGCTTCCCGCAAACAAATCAACAAAAATGCTTCCCGCTATATCCATTTGCAATATATTGAAAAGAGTCTCTCTTATTCCGTCCTGAGTAGGTCTTGTGTCATTACCCTCAGGTGCCGTAAGTACCATATGTCTTGCCGTTCCTGCTATCACACGCATTACATTCTCCCGATACGATGCAGTTTAATTATCTTTTAATTCCCTTTGTATCTCTGTTGCCGACTTTGAGGCTGCTGAGCTCAAGCATTTTTCCGCCCAAATCAACGCTTTGCGTATCAACATCTTCAAGATAATACACATTTCTTATTTTATCATTTTTTGACAGCTTCATGCCTCTTACACCGACCGCAACCTTGGTCTTTTCGGGTATGGTATCTATCATGAATCTCAGGAAAAATGAGCCTTCGGTTTCAAGAACAATCGTCTTTTGAGTATTAAGAACCGTCACGCTCGCAACCAAATCCCCCTCATTCAATTTGGTGGCAGCAACCGTTTTTCTTGAAACGTCAAACTCTCCACCGTCGACCACTTTCAGCATAGCCTGCTCCGTCACAAAAATCATACGATACAGATTAAGACTTGACTGCGGAGCGGCATAAACTATTCTTTCCTTATCCGAGTTGTATCCCGAAACATTATCGACGGGAATCCCTTTATCCCTGAGCTTTCCCTGAGGAAGCTCCGATACCTTGATCGTGTGGAGTTGTCCGCTGTCGGTAAACATGCATATCTTACCCGTATTTTTGCAAACGAAGCCGTATTTGAAATCGCTCCTTACAGCCTCGATATTTTTCTCAAAGGTTGATACATCAATAGTCTTGACATATCCGAAGGGATCCATAAGAAACGCCACATCCATCTCTTCCTGAGCCTTTATTTCAAATACAGCTTCTTCAAAATTGCCGATTTCCGTACGTCTTTCTCCGGAAAAAGCCTTTCTTGCAGCCGAAAGATCATCGGCGATCACGCTTGACATGGAACTTCTTTCTTCAAGTATGTCTTCATAGCGGTATATATTGGCACAGGTGTTTTCATGATCCTTTATAAGAGCGTCGATCTCAAGACCTATGAGTCTGTAAAGCCTCATGTCGAGTATGGCATCCGCCTGCTTTTCGCTGAAAAGAAGCTGAGCCGCCATTACCTTAGACTCTCTCGACTTAAAATTGATGCCCTCCGTAATTCCTCTTACAAGGCAGTCCTTCGCCATTGCTCTTGTGGTCGATCCCCTAAGTATTTCTATAATGAGATCAATTACATTACACGCCTTTATAAGTCCTTCCTGTATCTCCTTCTTTTCTCTTTCTTTTTCAAGGAGAGTGGTATATTTTCTTGCCGCAAGTTCAAAGAGAAAATCAACATGAGCCTTTATAATTTCCCTAAGCCCCATGGTCTCGGGACGTCCTTTTGAGATGGCAAGCATATTTACACCGAAGGTGTCCTCCAATTTGGTCTTTTTATAAAGAAGATTGGTAAAATTTTCAACGTCCGTATCTTTTTTCAGCTCTATTACGATACGTATTCCCTCCTTTGAGGACTGATTGGATATATCGATTATATCGTTTGTAAGCTTGTTTTCCGAAAGAGCCGCCACATCCTGACAAAACTTTCCTATTCCCGCTCCTATCATGGTATACGGTATTTCCGTCACAATAAGATTTATATGCCCGTTTTTAAGCTTTTCCGTTGTAACTCTCCCGCGGACGCGTATTTTTCCCTCTCCCGTTTCATATATTTTTTCAAGATCAGCCTGATTTATCACAATTCCGCCCGTGGGAAAATCAGGTCCTTTTATATATTTCATGAGCTGCCTGCTTGTCAAGCTCTCATCCGACAAAAATGCGATTTCAGCATCAATAACCTCTTTTAAATTGTGAGGCGGCGTACTGGTAGCCATACCTACGGCTATACCCTCGGAACCGTTTATCAGAAAATTGGGTATACGCACGGGAAGAACCGAGGGTTCCTTTTCCGTTTCGTCAAAGTTCGGCGTAAATTCAACTACATCCTTGTCAAGATCCGCCAAAAAATATTCCTCGGAAACCCTTTTAAGCCTTGCCTCCGTATAACGCATGGCAGCCTGAGAGTCGCCCTCGATCGTACCGAAATTGCCGTGTCCGTCTATTAGGGGCAAAGCCTTTTTAAAATCCTGAGCCATTACGACAAGAGCGTCATATATGGACGAGTCTCCGTGAGGATGATACTTACCCATAGTATCTCCGACTATACGGGCACTCTTTCTGAAAGGACGGTCATATCTGATTCCCAGCTCGTACATGTCATATAAAACTCTTCTCTGAACCGGCTTAAGACCGTCCCTGACGTCCGGCAGAGCTCTTGATACGATAACGCTCATAGCATAGTCTATATAAGACTTACGCATCACATCGGAATATTCGGTTTGAATGATTTGCTGTTGTAACACTATATTTATCTCCTCGCATCGTTGCAATCCATTGCAACGATAAACACGTCGTCGCTAAATACAGAACATCCGTGTTCTTATATTTATCTCTTCATAATTCCCTGCAATCCATTGCAACGATAAACACGTCGTCGCTAAATGCAGAACATCCGTGTTCTTATATTTATCTCTTCATAATTCCCTGCATTCCATTGCTGCAATATGCATGTCGGCGCTAAATGCTTTTAAACATCAAGCTCCGCCTCATTTGCGTTTGCATATATAAACTCCCGTCTCGGCGGAACATCAGAGCCCATAAGAAGCTCCGTGATATGCGAAGCCTGTTTGGCATCCTCTATCGTAACAGCCTTCATGATTCTGGTCTCGGGATTAAGCGTTGTCTCCCACAGCTGATCCGCATCCATTTCTCCAAGCCCCTTATATCTTTGCAGAGTAAATGAGCCTTTATGCTCTTTTCTATACCTCGCAAGCTCCTTATCATCATAAAGATACTCTT
Source organism: uncultured Lachnospiraceae bacterium (assembly GCA_963553525.1). GTDB lineage: Bacteria > Bacillota > Clostridia > Lachnospirales > Lachnospiraceae > Butyrivibrio. The sequence goes on from CAUVOD010000020.1 coordinate 10,824, forward strand.
CTTTTCCCTTTGAGGGAATTGCTTTATACAAAGGAGGCATTGCTATATAAACATGTCTTTCAAAAATAAGCTCCGGCATAAATCTGTAAAATAGAGTGAGAAGAAGCGTAGCTATATGAGAACCGTCCACATCCGCATCCGCCATTATTATTATTTTGTCATAACGGAGCTTCTTAATATCGAAATCATTTCCGTAGCCCTCGGAAAATCCGCAGCCGAAGGCGTTAATCATGGCTTTTATTTCCGCATTTGCAAGAACCTTGTCTATGGAAGCCTTCTCCACATTAAGAATTTTTCCTCTTATGGGCAAAATAGCTTGAAAATCACGATTCCGTCCCATCTTGGCGGAACCTCCGGCAGAATCTCCCTCTACAATAAATATTTCACATTTGGACGGGTCTTTTGAGATACAATTAGAAAGCTTTCCGTTAGAATCAAATGAATATTTCTGTTTCCCCAGAAGATTTGTTTTAGCTTTTTCTTCCGACTTTCTGATTTTCGCAGCCTTTTCGGCACAGGAAATAATTTGTTTTACTATATCTAAATTACGATCAAAAAAACGTGTTATTTCGTCACCTGTGATTTTCGATACCACTTTTGCCGCATCCTGATTATCAAGCTTGGTCTTGGTTTGCCCTTCAAACCTCGGATCGGGATGCTTGACGGATATCACCGCAGTCATACCGTTTCTTACATCGGCGCCCGTAAAATTAACATCCTTTTCCTTTAAAGAGCCTATCTGTCTTGCATAGCTGTTGATTACGGATGTAAACACGGTTTTAAAGCCGGTAAGATGAGTTCCTCCCTCGGCATTATAAATATTGTTGCAAAATCCGAGAACCTCTTCATGAAATTCATTCACATACTGCAATGCAACCTCAACCTCTATATTTTCAGACTCTCCTTTAAAATAAATAGGTTCGGTGATTATTTCTTTAGTCTTATTAAGGTCTTTTATGTATCCGACAATTCCGTCCGGCTCATGAAAAATTTCCGTGAAAGGCTCTTCGCCTCTTTTGTCGGTAAATATAATGGTAAGCTTCGGATTGAGATAGGCGGTTTCATGAAGCCTGTTTATTACATCATCCTCTTTAAACCTGACACGGTCGAAAATAGTTTCATCGGGGGTAAAATTAACCCAGGTACCTGTTTTTCTGCTTGATCCTATTACCGGCAAAAGCCCCTCATTGTCAAGCTCCGTGGTCGGATTTCCCCTTTCATATGTATCCTGGTAGATGTTGCCGTCTCTTGATACCTTTACCGTAAGACGTGCAGAGAGCGCATTAACAACGGAGGAACCTACGCCGTGTAGTCCTCCGCTTGTTTTATAAGCATTATTATCAAATTTGCCGCCTGCATGAAGAACCGTATATACCACTCGTTCAGCACTTATTCCCTGTGTAGGATGTCTTCCTACCGGAATGCCTCTTCCGTTATCTTCGATAGTCGCCGATCCGTCAGCTTCAAGTGTAACCTTTATTTCCGTGCAAAAGCCTGCAAGATGTTCATCAACCGCATTATCAACTATTTCATAGATTAAATGGTTCAAGCCTCTGGTAGAAACGGAACCTATATACATCCCGGGTCTCATTCTGACCGCTTCAAGTCCTTCCAAAACGGTGATCGAGGACTCGTCATAACCGGAATTCTGCTTTGTAGGCATATCTTAAATAACTCTCTTTCTGTCTATTTTCTGGACTTTGCGTCCTTCCAAGCCTCTTTCTCCCGTATTCTCTGCTGCTTTTCTTCCCATTTTCTCTTTTTCTGCGCTTCTTTTTCTATACGAGCCTTTTCCTTGGCTTTTTCCTTTTCGCCAAGCTCGACGGTATAGCCGCCGACAGCCTGTTGCGAGTCACTTCCTGTTTTTAACTTCTTCGTAATTGTAACCGCAATTGCTCCGGGACCTATATGACATGATACGGACAGAGAAAGCGGCGACATGTGTACCACAAATCCGGGAAATTCGGCTTCAAGCTCCTTTTTCCACTCCGCTGCAGCCTCCTTATCATAGGTATATGCTGCCGCTATAATGACATTATCCGGAGTAAGCGGACCGAATCTCTTAAAGGCATCGTCTCGTATGGCGTTCATCATTATCCGTTTTCCGTGAGCGGAGGTTCGTGCCTTTGCAAACGCATCCAGCTTATCTCCCTGAATTTGAAGAACGGGCTTTATTCTGAGTATGGTGCCTATTGCGGCTGCCGCGGCGGTTATCCTTCCGCCTTTTTTCAGGTAATACAGAGTATCAAGCATTATATAGATACTGGAATTTTCAGCGTCCTCTTCCAATATTTCTCTTATCTGCCTTGCGCTTTTTCCCTCATTACATAGTCTTATTGCGTCCAATGCAGCCTGCCTTTGTGTAACGGAAATGCGTTTATTATCCACAACCTCAACTTTTTTCGAGAAATCCGAGTCCTCAACAAACATCTTTGCGGAATGACATGACGAAGACAGACCCGAGCTCATTGGGATATATACGATTTCATCATATTCTTTAAGCAGTTCCGAAAATTTTTCTTCGATAAAACCAAGAGACGGCATACTGGTTGAAACATCCGCTCCGTCTGCAAGCTTTTCATAAAACTGTTCCTGTGTTAATGATATACCCTCAAGATATTCTACTCCGTTAATAGTAAACGGCATAGGTATAACGGTTATACCGTTTTCGTTCGCTTCCTTTTTAGTTATACCGGAATTTGAATCCGTGACAATGGCAATTTTTGCCATGGCGACACCTCCTGTTCGTAGGTATTTCCTTACTTTAAATATTGTGGAATTTGATTCTACTATAACAGTTATCTCCCATCAAGAGTGTTATTTATTACCATTTCTTCAAACTGTCTTGAATACAGCTCATAATAATAGCCCTTGTTTTTCATTAGCTCTTTGTGGGTTCCCCGCTCAGTTATTTTACCGTCCTGTACCACCAATATAACGTCCGCACCTACTATGGTTGATAATCTGTGAGCGATTACAAAGCTGGTACGCCCGTCCGTAAGCACTTTTATGGCATCCTGTATCTTTTTCTCCGTAACGGTATCTATCGAACTGGTAGCCTCATCCAGAACAAGTATCCTGGGATCGGACAATATTGCTCTTGCAAAAGAAAGCAACTGCTTCCCGCCCGTTGACAACTGGTTTCCGCCCTCTCCCACATCGGAATCCAAGCCCTTTTCCATTGAAGCGACTATCCTGTCTGCAGATACCAGTCTTAAAGCTGCCATAATCTCTTCATCCGTTGCGGCGGGATTTCCGTATTTCAAATTATCTCTTACCGTACCCGAAAAAAGGTGAGGAGTTTGAAGCACATATCCTATATTGGAGTGCAGCCAAAGAAGGCTCCTTTCTCTCGCATCCCTACCGTCTATGAGCAGCTTTCCGGAGGTAGGCTCAAAAAAACGGCAGACGAGATTTACAAGCGTAGATTTTCCTGCACCCGTTTCCCCAACAATCGCCACATTCGTGCCTTGCATAACCTTGAGGTTAAAATGCTCCAAAATATAGTCGTCGCCGTCCGGATACTTAAAGCTTACATCCTTAAATTCAATGTCTCCGTGAAGCTCCTCCCAGTTTTCCTTTTTAGGATTGAAGCTGTTTCCGTATTTTTCAATTACTTCCTCAGTGTCCGCAACATCGGATTCGGTATTTATCAGATTTGTCACTCGCTCTATATTAACCTGTATCTGGATAAGGCTTGTGATCGTTTCAATAATAACCTGTATAGGTTCCATCATATCGACTGCATAAATAAAAAACATGGACAAGGTGCCTATTTCCATAACCTGACTGATAGTAAGTATTCCCCCTTCCCAAAGCACAATGCCCAGCGCCGCACTGCTCATCATGAGTACGGCGAACATGAATATAGAAGAATATTTTTCAGCAGAAACCGATGTAAGTCTCATAAAGGCTGTCTCTTTGACAAATTCATCCTCCACCTTGTCTTCAACAGCCAGTATCTTTATAGACTTTGCGCCGGTTATTCCTTCATTAAATTTCGATGTGATCCTGGAATTGATTTCACGAATTTTTCTATGAAGCACAACAACCCGTTTTTGAAATATCATGATTATTATTGTAGTTACGGGCACAAGTAAGGTAAGATAAAATGCCAGCTTGGGCTCCACGATAAACATCATTAAAATCATGAATATCAGATATGAACCGCTCCAAATCATATCCATAAGTTTTCCGGCAACCAAAGCTGCAATTTTGGATGTGTCGCTCATTACTCTGGAATGAATATATCCCACATTATGGTTATTAAAATAAGAAAAGGATAAGGTTTGAAGATGTGAAAAAGCCTTGTTTTTTAGATCCTTTCCCACTCCTATCTCAACCTTGCAGGCAAAGAACATGGTTATATAGTCATTTGCCACTATAAGCAAAATGAGCAAAAAATATGACGCTATAAAAACGGGCATACCGGAAAACGACTTCCCGTAAATATAGTTGTTTATTGCATACCTGTTAAAAAGAGGAAACGCCGCCTCCATTAGAGAGCTCAAAAAACCCAGTAAAACCATAGAAAAAAGCAGCTTTGCATACGGCTTTACATAGGGAACAAGTCTGGGAATCCCGTAAAAAGGAAGCGATGTATAGCTTTGTTCTGAATTATTTTCCATAAATCTCCTGTTGCTTTATATATTTTCACGCTTCCTAACGGAAGCCATATACAGAGCTTTGTTACTTTATCTGCATTTACGCTTCATTTTGGAGCTGAAGCTCGTATATCTTTTTATATATGCCGTCCTTGTTTATAAGCTCCTTATGCGTACCCTCTTCTACGACCCTGCCGCGATCCAGCACTATGATATTGTCCGCATGCATGAGCGTCGTTATCCTGTGAGCTATCAAAATTACGGTTTGATCCTGAGTTTCTTTATTCAAAGCTCTTCTGATTCTCTCATCCGTTTCCGTATCCACGGCGGACAGCGAGTCGTCAAAAATAAGAACGTCAGGCTTTTTGATAAGCGTTTGGGCTATGGCTGTACGCTGTTTTTGACCTCCCGAAAGAGTTACTCCCCTTTCTCCGACGAAGGTATCATAGCCGTCCGTAAACGATTCTATCGTTTTATCAAGGGAAGCAATCCCCGCCGCGCGCCTTATATCCTCAAGCTCCCTTTTATCGTTTGAAATGGAAATATTTTCCGCCAAAGTCTTTGAAAACAAATACGGTTCCTGCAGCACCATTCCTATACGTTTTCTTATATGCCGTCTTTTAATCCTGTTAACGGGGACGTTTCCTATAGTAATTTCTCCGTTTGTATCATCCTGAAGGTCATATAGTCTTTCCAACAGGTACATCAGCGTAGACTTGCCGCTGCCGGTTCCGCCCAAAATTCCCACCGTACTTCCTGCCTTTATTTTAAAAGAAACATCATCAAGTATTTTTTCACCCTTAACATACTCAAATGAGATATTTTTAAATTCGATATCTTCATTAACGGGTACGATTAAAGCTCCTTCCTCGTCCTCCTCTTCCGCTGAATTCATAATATATCTGAGCCTGTCAATAGATACTGAAGTCTTGCTCATCTGGGAAATTATCCTTCCGAGTCTTCTTATAGGCCATGAAATCATGATTACATAGGAGATATATTCAATGTATTGACCGCCCGTGATGGAGCCCTTTGAGCAAAACCATACTCCCAACAGTATGATTAAAAAAATCTGCAGCCTCGATATCAGAGAGCCGAAGCTGAAAAAAGCCAAAAAAATTCTCACCAGCCCAAGATCCGAGTTTGCATAAGCCTCGCTCTGCTTTTCAAAGCGCCGCCTTTCATATTCCTCTCTTCCGAAGGCTCTTACCACCCTTACGCCCGTGAGGTTTTCCTGAGCTATGGATGAAAGCTTTCCTTCTTCGGCATCGGTCTTTTCAAAGGCAGCCGCTATTTTTTTATGGAAATATAAGGACTGAGCTACGGTTATAGGAATAAATACAATCACAACCATAGTAAGCCCGACGTGTATACGCAGCATATATATAACGGCAAGCGCTATCAAAACCACCAGTCTGAATAGAGTAACAAGCTGCTCTGAAAGAAACGATTTTATGGTTTCAACGTCTGAGGTGCATCTTTGTATTATATCACCTGTTGCATTTTGCCCGTGCCATTCGAAAGGGAGTCTGATTATGTGCTTATAAAGACTGTTCCTGATATTTTCAACCAAGGTCTCGGAGCCTATTGCATTGCTCATTTTGTAGGAAATTCTGAATACACCCTCAAGCAGCGCAAAGCCTATTACCGCTATCGTAACAACCCATAAATTGGCTCTGAGAAAATCTCTTCCGCCCAAAGAGTTGATGAATTCAACCACAAATGCGGGAAGGTCGAACTCGGCATTTCCGACTATACTGTCTACCGTAATACCTATAATACGGGGATTAACAAGCGCAAAAAAGGACAATATGATCGCCGAAATAATACAGCATACAAAATATCTTTTACTTCCCTTTAGAAACCAGACAAGCAAAGCCGTATTGCTTGCAAAGCTTTCCTTTTTATCTATTCTTTTTTCATTTGCTACTTTATTTTGACTCATACTTTTTAGAAATAACCCCTAGATAACCCCAACAACCTGAAAATATAAGTGTTATATTAAACCAGATTTAAAATTTAATCAACAGAACCCAAACATATTTTCGATTATTCTTGCAAATCCGCTTTATTTTTTTTAGAATAGATTACATGAAACGAAAAAGATCACAAAACATATTTCTCTCTTTTCTCATGGGAATACTCCTGTTTTCCTTTTTATCTCTTGCCGCTATTTTTGCATTCATGTTTTATCACGATGAAAGAAATGATTTCTCCTCAGACAGCTCCGAAAAATCATATCCCACGGATAAAGCTTCGGAAGAAATAAGCTCTGCTCAAGCGATTACGGATAATGATACCTATACCTCCAAGGATGATGATGAAAATAAAGTTAATAATGAAGAGATTTTAATATCAAAAAATATGGATGATATGCAGGACGAAATGAACAATTCCCGGCTGAAAATAGGCTTGGACACTGCCGCAATTTCAGCCCTGCGCTCTGAAAACAGCTCTCTTTATTACTATTCAAGGTTAAGCGGAAGCGAACAGGTTCTTTATGCCGAGCTCTTATATATCCTGAAAGGGGTTGAGTCAAACATATATATTTCAGCTTCGGATACAGCCATGCTGGATAAGGTTCAGAACTGCGTTCTGAATGATCACCCCGAGATTTTTTATGTATCCGGATACTACACGACCAAATACTTCGTCGGAGAAAAAACTCTCGGCTACAGCTTCAGCGGACAATATATTTACGACAAGGCAGAAATCGAAAGGAGAAATATTCTTATAGAAAAATATATAAGCAGATGTCTGTCGGCTCTGCCCGAAACAAATGACGACTATCCAAAGATTAAATATATATATGATTATGTAATTTCAAATACTTCATACGATCTAAACTCAGCCGACAATCAGAATATCTGCTCCGTTATGATAAACGGAGTTTCCGTGTGTCAGGGATATGCAAAGTCGGTTCAGCTTCTCCTTAACCGTTGCGGCATTGAAGCGACTTTGGTTACCGGAAACGTGGATAATGAGATAACGGCAGGTCCTCATGCATGGAATCTGGTTAAGTCCAACGGCAGCTGGTATTATATGGACGCAACCTGGGGTGATGCCTCTTTCAGGGGGACAAATACCGTCAATGAAGGCATAGTATACGACTATTTGCTGACAACCACTACTGATATAGCATATACACACTCTATGGATTCTGCCGTGCCTATGGTAACCTGCGACCACATGGATGATAATTACTATGTAAGGGAAGGAGCATATTTTTCAGGGATTGATTTAAATAAATTTAAAAATCTTGTGGATACGAGAAAGCGGCAATCCTCAGATTTCGTAACTTTCAAATGCTCTTCAAATGAGGTATACGAAGGAATGCTGACCGAGCTGATTGACAACTCAAAAATATTTGATTATATAAGCAAATTGCCCGGAGAAAAGGTCAGCTTTTCCCGTTCCGATAAACAAAGATCCGTAACAATATGGTTCTGATATTTATTTTCAACCTTTATGCTGCGTGCTTTAAGCGACAATAATAATGACAGCAAAAACATAGCTATGAACAGAACAATTGTCACGATAAGAATAAGCACGGGGCTTTGAGCGGGATAATTCATTCCCTTTGCATTTCCGCATGACACCTCTTTGCTTGCTTCCTCAAGCCTTAAGCGCCTCTCATCCTCCTGCTCTCTTATTATTTCATCCGGATCATATCCGTAGCCGAAGGCGGGTCTGTATTTCTTTTCCTTTATGTTCACTTTATATTCCATATCATCTCCGATCGGGAAGCCATATCATTGAATATATAATATACCATAAGATATTTTACTTATCACATAAATGCTTTTAAATATTTTTTACGGACGTATATCATTGTTATGCCCCTTAAAATATAGTATAATCCGTTCTGCTGTGTTTACCGTTTTATGGAGATTATTTATTTGGAAAAAGAACTTATACGTCTTGAAGGGATAACCAAGAGCTTTGATAATTCTCTGATACTTGATGAACTCAATTTAACTATCCACGAAAATGAATTTGTGACTCTTCTCGGACCCTCGGGCTGTGGGAAAACAACTACACTCCGCATTTTAGGAGGCTTTGAAACTCCCGACAAGGGACGTGTAATCTTTGACGGCGAAGATATCACCCATCTGCCTCCGAATAAAAGGCAGCTTAATACGGTTTTTCAAAAATATGCTCTGTTTACACATATGAGCATATCGGAAAATATCGCCTTCGGACTTAAAATACACGGTAAAACCAAGAGCTACATAGATGATAAAATCAAATATGCCTTAAAGCTTGTAGGACTTGAGGGCTATGAAAAAAGAAGCATAACCTCATTATCGGGCGGACAGCAGCAAAGAATTGCGATTGCCAGAGCCATCGTAAATGAGCCTAAGGTTCTTTTGCTTGACGAACCTTTGGGCGCTTTGGATCTTAAGCTTCGCCAGGACATGCAGTACGAACTTATCCGGTTAAAAAATGAGCTGGGAATTACCTTTGTCTATGTTACTCACGATCAGGAAGAGGCTCTTACCATGTCGGATCATATAGTGGTAATGAACCAGGGGTATATTCAACAGGAGGGAACTCCCGAGGATATATATAATGAACCCGAAAATGCTTTTGTAGCCGACTTTATAGGCGAGGCAAATATTATTCCCGCCGTTATGATCAAAGACAAGCTGGTAAAAATTCTCGGAACGGATTTTGACTGCGTTGATGTCGGCTTCGGTGAAAATAAGCCTGTAGACGTCGTCATACGTCCGGAGGATGTAGAGCTTCTGGAGCCTGATAAGGGCATTATTACCGGAGAAGTTACACACGTGATTTTTAAGGGCGTCCACTATGAAATGGAGGTTATGGCAGGCGGCTTTGAATGGCTTGTTCACTCTACCTCAATGTTCAGCGTGGGACAGAAGGTCGGAATCTATGTTGTTCCTTTTAATATTCAGATAATGAACAAGCCGGCTTCCGAGGATGAGGAGGCTATCCCGATAGATGTATAATTCAAAAAGAAAATCTTATTTAATGGCGGCTCCTTACACAGCATGGATGACTATTTTTATAATTGTTCCTCTGCTTATGATCTTTTACTACGGGCTGACCGATGACAGCGGCGCTTTTACATTTGACAATGTCGCTTCCATATCAGGCTATGTTCATTTCAAATCGCTGCTGCTTGCGGTGGGGCTTGCCGTGATCAGTACCGTCATATGCTTTTGCATTGCCTACCCTTTGGCTATAATTTTATCCAAAAGCTCTGTATCCGGAGAAGGCGTTATTATTACAATATTTATTCTTCCGATGTGGATGAATTTTCTTCTTCGTACAATGGCATGGATGACCTTACTTGAAAAACAGGGGGTTATTAACGGGATTTTGCGCTTTTTGCATCTTCCCGCCCAAAATATTATCAACACTCCGGCAGCAATAATTCTCGGTATGGTTTATAATTTTTTGCCCTTTATGGTGCTGCCCCTGTATAATACGATTTCAAAAATAGACCGCTTTGTCATTGAAGCGGCTATGGATCTGGGTGCAAATAAATTTCAAACCCTCACCAAGATTGTTCTTCCGCTTTCCGTCAACGGAATAATTTCGGGAGTAACCATGGTTTTCATACCTGCTCTTACAACTTTTGCAATTTCAACCCTGCTCGGAGGCTCCAAAATACTTCTTATAGGAAATTCAATTGAAACCTATTTTACCCAAACCTACGACTGGCATATGGGAAGCGGATTATCCATAGTCCTTATGATATTTATTATAATTAACATGGTGATATCATCAATTTCCGATTCCATGCAGGGAGAAGCTTCCAAATGAAAAAAACTGTTGAAAAAATATACATGACGATAATATTCGTGTTTATGTATGCTCCGATTGTCACCATGATAATCTTGTCTTTTAACTCAAGCAAATCAAGGGCAAAATGGGGAGGCTTTTCCTTTAAATGGTACGAAAGCCTTTTCGGCGACAAAGCAATATTGGACGCTTTGGCAAATACCTTGTCCGTAGCGCTTTTATCCTCCATTGCCGCCACGATCATAGGTACGTTTACCTGCGTGGCTCTAATGGGATTGAAGACAAAGTCAAGAAGCGTAATCATGGGAATTACAAATATTCCTATGATCAATGCGGATATCGTAACCGGAATCTCTCTCATGCTCCTTTTCAGAATACTTGGCTTTACAACCGGATTTTGGACGGTGCTTATCGCTCATATCACATTCAATATCCCTTATGTAATGCTGAGCGTAATGCCGAGACTTAAGCAGGTTCCCGTCAGTGTGTATGAGGCGGCTCTCGATCTGGGAGCAACTCCCTTTTATGCCTTTATTCATACCGTACTTCCTGACATTATGCCGGCTGTGATTTCCGGAGCTTTAATGGCATTTACCATGTCTCTTGACGACTTTATCATCACATATTTTACCAAGGGTGCAGGCTTCGATACTCTGTCCACCAAAATATATTCTCAGGTAAAAAAAGGGATCCGTCCGGAGATTTATGCACTTTCCGCCTTGATTTTCATTGCGGTTCTTTTGCTTTTATTTCTCTCGAACAAGATCCCTAAATGGACTGCTAAAAAAAATAGAGATTGATTACCTGCTCTTAATGCTCATCCATAATTCATTATAATAAGCATCCGCCTCTTCTCCCAGATATTTATAGGTTTCAAGCTTATATTTTGACAAATCGGGAAAAGCCGTTTTGCTGTTCTTCAAATCCTCGTCCTCAAGCAGATCTCTCGCCGCCGTATTCGGCGTTGAATACGTTATATACTCAAAATTTTTTAATGCAACGTCGCCTCTGCATATATAATCTATCCAAAGATAGGCATTTTCCTTGTTCTGTGAGCCCTTGGGAATAACCCAGGAATCTATCCACACATTTGTGCCTTCTTCAGGAATGACATATTCAAGATCCTGATTTTCTCTTTGGGTAAAGATAGCTTCTCCTGAATAAATTACACCTATGGCATCTTCTCCGTTAATCATCTTGTCCCTTACCTGATCAATAACATAAGCGTCAACAAGAGGATACTGCTTCTTCAACATTTCCGCAGCTTCATTGAGTTCTTTTTCATCTACAGTATTTATCGAATATCCTAAAATATTCTGTGCAACCATAAAGGAATCCCTTACGGAATCCTGCATCAATATCTGCCCTGAATATTTTTCATTCCAGAGATCTTTCCATCCGGTTATAGGATCATCAACCAAAGTTTTATTATATAAAATACCTACCGTTCCCCAGCAGTACGGAACGGAGTATAAATTTCCGGGGTCAAACCCCTCCGACTCCTTATAATATTCCTTGCCTATATTTTTGGTGGCATTCGGAATTTTTTCAAAATCAAGCTTTTCCAACATATTTTGAGATATCATCTTGGAAATCATGTAATCGGAAGGACAAATCACATCATATGATGACGGATCCTGAGCAAGCTTTGCATACATTACTTCATTTGTTTCAAATTCTTCATAAATGACCTTTATACCCGTTTCGGCTTCAAATTCATCTATGGTTTCCGGATCAATATATTCTCCCCAGTTAAATACAACCAGTTCTCCGTTTGAACCTGCATTTGCTTTTCCCTGTGCAGTCTCACCTTTACCGCTTCCGCATCCTGCAAATGCCACGGATACTCCGACTGCAAGCATACAGAGTACGGAAGTGCCGACAATTGTGTTCAATACCTTTTTAATTCCTTTCATAATTACCTCCCGATACCGTCAAGTGTTTTAAATTTCAAGCCTTTTAATCCCTTCATACTTTAGCGGACAAGCCCCTTGGTTAAAGTATGCAAATTCAACCGGATGAATATAACATAAAAGCCGCCCCTATAAAAGAGGCGGCTTTTAAAAATATCAGCCTTAATGTTTTGCCGAATTATTTAACGCCCATCCATCCGGAAATAACCATCATCTGAACTTCCGATGTTCCTTCATAGATTTCCGTGATCTTGGCATCGCGCATCATACGCTCGATCGGATAATCTCTTGTGTATCCGTATCCGCCGTAAAGCTGTACGCAGCGTCTCGTTACATCCGAAGCATTGTTTGATGCAACAAGCTTAGCCATAGCTGCAAGATGTGTGAAAGGCTCACCCGCATCACAGGCACAGGCTGCTTCATACACAAGCATTCTGGCTGCCTCTGTATTAGCCTGCATCTTTGCAAGCTCAAACTGCGTATTCTGGAACTGGCTGATACGTCTGCCGAACTGTGTACGCTCCTGAACATACTTAACAGTTTCTTCAATAGCGCCTTCAGCTATTCCGAGAGCCTGAGCGGCTATACCGATACGTCCGCCGTCAAGAGTTGCCATGGCAATCTTGAAGCCCTTATTTACTTCGCCGAGAAGATTTTCCTTCGGAACCTTTACATCCTGGAATATAAGCTCACAGGTTGAAGATCCTCTGATACCCATCTTCTCCTCATGCTTTCCTACCGTAAAGCCTTCCATTCCTCTTTCAAGAATGAAAGCTGAAATTCCGTGATTTCCCTTCTCCTTATCCGTCATGGCGAAAACAACATAAACCGATGCGGGCTCCGCATTGGTAATGAAGATCTTTGATCCGTTAAGGAGATAGTGATCTCCCTTATCCTCTGCAACTGTCTTTTGCATAGCGGCATCAGTTCCTGCACTGGGCTCGGTAAGACCGAAAGCGCCGAGCTTGCGTCCGGAACAAAGGTCGGGAAGATATTTTTTCTTCTGATCTTCCGTTCCGAATTTATATATAGGCCATGTACAAAGTGATGTATGTGCAGATAACGTTACGCCTGTTGAAGCACAAACCTTTGACAATTCTTCAACAGCCTGTACATATGAAAGCTCATCAAGTCCCGCACCTTCATACTCTTCAGGAAACGGTATACCGAGCATATTCATCTCAGCCATCTGCTTAACCGTGTCATAAGGGAATTTCTCTTCCTTGTCAAGCTCTGCTGCCAACGGCTTTACTGTATTCTGCGCGAAGTCGCGATACATTGCCTGTAACTCCTGATGAACCTCATCCTGTCTAAAATCCATGATACCCAGTCCTCCTTAATGTTTATAAAGCTTTGCTTTGAAGATCAAACCACATGATCTTCGGCTCTTTTAACTACCTTTCATATAATATCATGCTTTGTTTAAGTAGTATATCTATTTTTTTGCACTATTTATATTTTTGCGGTTTTTATCAAATTATTATGTACAACTTGCATAAAATCATTTCAGTCATGCAATTTTTTCTTCATTAAGTCGCGTACATAATCAGGATTCAAGTGCTTTGCTCTTGTGCCTGTATAGCCCATATCAAGCGATGAAATTTCTTCCATTTCAATAGGAGACAGTTCGAAATCCCAAATATCGAAATTCTCTTCTATCCTGCTTATGTGCGTTGACTTGGGTATAACTGAAACCCCTCTTTGCACATTCCACCTGAGTATAACCTGTCCCGCTGTTTTATTATGCTTTCGGGAAATACGGTTCAAAAGCCCGTTATTTTGTATATCATATCTTGAACCGCCAAGAGGCGCCCATGCCTGCGGAATAACTCCGTAATACTTCATATTTTCCAAAGCTTCCTCCTGCGTATACCACGGGTGCAGTTCAATTTGATTTACAGCAGGTACAACCTCTACAACCTCGCAGAAATTTGCAAGCATATTGGGATAAAAATTCGATACTCCTATATTCTTTAAAAGCCCTTCCTTATAAGCTTTTTCCATACCCCTCCATGCGGAAAAATAATCATTTGCCGCCTGGTGCTCCAAATAAAGGTCTATATAATCAAGTCCCAGAGCTTTCAGCGAGTTTTCAACTCCGTATCTTGCGCTGTCTTCATCTTTCATATCCTGAACCCACAATTTGGAGGTTATGAAAAGGTCTTCTCTTTTACACAGTCCGTCATTAACCGCCCTTGATACGGCTTTTCCGACAAAAGTCTCATTTTTATATATTGCGGCGGTGTCTATCAGTCTATAACCGGTTTTTATTGCCGAATATACCGACTCTTCGCATTCTCTCTCATCCGTTACAAGATATACCCCAAAGCCCTCCATGGGCATCATTGCTCCTGTATTTAAGCTTATTCTTTCATCATTAGACATAAGAACCTCACATCCGAATTAACAAATCATTTTCCCTGCAATATCCATTATTTTATAAAAACTTCCATCTTATTTCAATCAATCTCACCTATACCAAGCTCATCAAAAGCAGCAAGACTATCCCTCCCTTATGCTATTGATATCTTAACTGCAAATAACAGGTATTGCAAAAATCCCGTAAAAAAAACGCCAAAATTTATTTAAGGGCTTTTTGGAATTTATAATATATTATTCCGGCAGTGGGACTTTTACCCACACGATTTTGCCATCAACAGATTTTGAGTCTGCCTCGTCTGCCATTCCGACATGCCGGCTAAATGACAACTGCTGTATTATACCAATTATATGGATATATTTGCAAGAGATTTTTATTTACGCAAACGATGAGAATTGGGATTATAATTGATGTGACATCTTTTTATTAAATATGATTTTAAAAAACTGCTTTATTTTAGAAAGACGAAGCAGCGGCATTTGCGAATAAACTGCCATTTCTATGCTTTTACAGAAATAAATTTGTCATATTTGCATAAATACAGGAGGTAACTTACTTATTGTTGGTGGTGTTGGTAATTTAACTTTTAAGCTCTCCAAGCTATATTTCTGCAATTTGCATATGCCGTGCTCCGCCTAATCCAATCTGTTAAACAGAACAATCATCTGTATGAACTATACGTAATTCATACAAATTTTCTGCAAACCGATAATATGATATAAGATGCTGTTATACGCTGCGGCGAACAAAACAAAAAACACACAGCCCTCGTCTGAAAGCCATGCGTCTTCATAACACATAAAAAACTATTATTCGGTTTTTGAATACTAATGAGCGATCCTGCGCTCCATTACGACTTCATATCGTAAAGGATATTCAACAACATATAGAGTATACAAAATTACAAACTATCTTTCAAGTGCTTTATTGCATCTGCTATAAGCTTTCCTGTGGCAAAGCTGCCCACACCGGCTATATAGTTATTGCAGCTGCTGAAAGGAATAAATATTCTCATGGCATTTGACTGCGCTACGGCTTTTGCCATAAGCGGCGTGATCTCACCTATCATGGCGTCGGCTATTATTATGCCTATGGGACCTATAATGACATCCGTATCCCTTGCCGCTACCACAACGGAGTTTTCTCCCGTTGCGCAAAAATCGGCTCCCGCTTTTTTCATGGCTGACGTAGCTTCCGTATTTGTGCCCACAGCCGTAATCTCAATGTCCGACATTTCCTTTTTGATCATCGAAACGACCTGTTTTCCTATTCCGCCTCCCTGAGCGTCTATAACCAATATTTTTTTCATACTCTCTCCGCTAAAATTCATTCAAGATGTTTTTGTATAACATTTTATCCGTTGGATAACCTATTCAAGACGTTTTTTTATCGCCTTATATACGTTAATAAAGTATCCAAGAGTTTATCCGGTATTGCCTCCTGTTTTTTACCTTATATTTTTATCCATCAGGTATCCCATAATGTGAATGGGCTGACAAAAATCTCCACTCGCTATAAAATCATTTAAATCCTTTTCGGATATAAGCTCAACCTTCAAAAATTCCGTATCGTCAAGCCTTTGCTCAAATATTTTTTCGCAATTTTTCGCTCTGTATATATACGCATAATTATCAGCCAGTGTCGGATATGCCGGTACGCATATTATATTATCCCACTCATCGGAAGCATATCCCGTTTCTTCAGCAAGCTCTCTTTTCGCCGCGTCAAGCGCTTCTTCAAAAACTGCGCCTTCCTCAGGTGTGACTCTATGTTCCCCGGCTCCCGATCTTTCTATTCCTCCTGCACAAAATTCAAGAACGCTTTTGTTTATACCCGCTCTGAACTGTCTTACGCAAATATATCTTCCGAGCTTATCGCTTGCAATTACGACCACGAAATTTATTCTGCTGTATTTATAATACGATTCAATCTCTTTTCCGTCAGGAAGACGATATTTTACCCGGCTTAAGTTTATCCACTTATCCTGAATAACAGGCTCCGAGCTGAGCTCCTCCCATTCAAGAGCCTCCTTATCCTCCATCTGTTATCTCCCCTCATTGCTTATTATATTTATAACCTCGTCAATAGAAAGATTTTTTTCAGAGGCGATTTTTGCAAGATCGTCATACTCATATTTTTCTCTCGAAACCCCATAGCCCTCGGAATATTTTACCCTCACATCTCCCAAGCCTGTCTTAAGGGTTTCGGTTTTTCTGTCAAGTATGTATCTCCTGCTTATATTTTCACGTATTCCTATGGTTGAAGTATGTTTGAATATTGCGTGCACTATATTATTCTTTTTATCCTCTTTACACATTATGCAAAGCATTACAGCCGGACGGGATTTTTTCATATTGATTGCTACCGTATAGACATCCAGAGCTCCCGCCTCAAACAGCTTATCAGTTGCATAGCCTATTCTATCCGACGATATATCGTCAATGTTACAGGAAAGCTCTATTATTTCATCTCCTGCGCCGTCAAGCTCGCCCAACATTGCTCTCACACAGTTGGTGATTTCAAAATCCTTTTTGCCCATTCCGTATCCTATTTTTTCCGTCTTTATAACAGGCATATCTCCGAACTCCGATACGAAATGCTTTAAAAGGGCCGCTCCTGTGGGTGTACACAGCTCTCCTTCAATTTTTCCTCCGTACATGGGAACACCGCTTAATATGTATGCGGTTGCAGGAGCCGGAACCGGAACAATCCCGTGCATGCAATGAACATGTCCGCTTCCGACATGAACGCTTGAAGATATGATTTTTTCTACGGACAGCTTTTCAATAAGCAGACAGACAGCCGTAACATCGGCAATTGCATCCAGCATACCCACTTCATGAAAATGAATTTCGCTTACGGGCATGCCGTGGGACTTGCTTTCGGCAGCCGCTATCAGCTTATATACAGCCTTTACATCAGCCTTTACCTTATCCGAAACATTCATTCCGTCAATTATGTGCTCAACTTCCGCCATGCTCGTATGGCTATGATGATGCTCTCCGTGACCATGTTCGTGTGCATGCGTGTGCTCATGAGCGTGATTATGGCTGTGCTCATGACTATGGAAGACCCCGTCATGTTCATGCTCATGGCTGTGAGTGTGATCATGAGCGTGATCATGGCTGTGCTCATGACTATGGCAGACTCCGTCATGTTCATGCTCATGGCTGTGAGTGTGCTCATGAGCATGATTGTGGCTGTGCTCATGGGTATGGCAGACCCCGTCATGTTCATGCTCATGGCTGTGAGTGTGCTCATGAGCATGATTATGGCTGTGCTCATGGTCGCAGCCGTACTCTTCCTCTCCGTCAATCATAACCGTCATGTGCGTGCCGACTATCCCGCATTTGGAAGAGCTTTCGGCGGCAACTTTTATCTTAGGTATACCGAGCGAATTCATTTGATTGATAAATTCTTTTTTGGCAGCGTCATCCAACAATTCATATAATGCGGCGCCGAGCATATCTCCGGCAGCTCCCATTCCGCAGTCAAGATATAATGTTTTCATCATTACCTCCATTCTTTTATTTTACTTAACCATGTTTTTCATTTTCAAAATATACAAATCTGATTTTTTGTAAAAATCCGCTTGCTTTGTAATATACTACGCCATATGCTTCGCAATATGCTTTGCAATATGCTTCGCATATAAAGCTTTTAATTTATCTATATCTATTGATTATACCAGCTGTTTCCTTCGTCATCTGAATAAAAATCAATCCCTTCATCTTCATATTCCCCCGCTGTAAGCGTTATTTTCAATCTGTCATTCTCAAGCTCCGGCATACGCATATAACTGTAATCCTTTATAGTATAGCCGTAAACCGTCCCCTGCTCAGGTATGCTTTCAACTTCATCAATCGGAAGAATAATTTCCGTAAACGTGCCTCCGCCGTCCTTCGTCATATATATTTTCGACCAATCGCCTGAAGCGTCCTGCAAGCCTATAAAGCCGTATTCATCAGTAAAAAATTTTATACCCTCGGCGCTTCCTGTTCTTCCCATAAACGGATCTTTGTTTATGTTTTTCCATGTTTCGGCACCGTCATCGGTTTTTTCAAGCTCATAATATCTTGACCCCAAGGCGGAGTCCGTAACAATCAATCTGAAGCCTATATTTTTATTATCCTTCAAAAAGATATACACCGAGCCGTCGCTGTTATCGAAAAATTGCTCTTCTGCGTTCTCAGCCGCGGCCTCCTCATATATTTTCTTTACATGCTCATAATCGACTTCTTCCCGCGATTTGTATTCGGCTTCCGCTATATACGTTATATTGCTTATAGGGGCGATATCGTCAGACCTTATTACGAATAAGGACATTTTATAGGCGTAAAGCTCTCCGCCCGAATTTAATACCTTTGAAAGAGGCACAATATCATACTCACCGCTTGAAAGGTAAAGTTCACCGCCCGAATTTATTATCTTTGAAATGGCGGATATGTCACCTATATTACCGTCAAAGTCAACATCCCCGTCTATATAATTAATATCCATAACAGTTTCTATTTTTCTTTTTCCATAATAGATAATTTCAAAAGTATCCTCATCACTGTACAGATTTTTTAATTTTTCACTGTAATCGGATTTTTTAAGCATTTCCACAGCCGGAGCAAACAGCTTATCTTCGTCGAAATCATCGCCAGCCTCCCCGTCAAGCCATACATCCATCATATCGCTTTTATCCGCAATATAGTCTATTAAAAAGCTTTTTACTTTTCCGCTGCCGTCCTTTCCGTAAAGATAAGCATCAATTTTTTTGATATCTCCGTTATTATCGAAGTCCAATACGAAATCATCGCTAAGATAAAGCTCGGAGGGCAGGTTAAGCTTTGCGTCCATATCGGACAGTATTCCCTCTATGCCGCCGTCAAATATATTGTTATGCACAAGCTTTATTCTTTTATGCTTTAAAAACTCATCAAGCTTCCAGGCAAGATGACCGTTATAGGGAGTTGCGAAGTAAACAATACGGCTTCCGAAAAATATGGATATGATAAGAAAAATCGCCGCCCCGGTTTTTGTAAAAGAACCCTTTGTCTTTTTACGCAGTATAAGTATTTTAATTGCAGATAAAATAATAAGTAAAATCAATACCGGCAAAAGTATTTTTAAGTGAAATGCCGCACCGCCGAATCTACAGTATCTGCTCAAAAAAAATAAAAACACCGCATATAATGCAAGTAATACAATATCTGCAATCAGTCCTGCGGCATTATATCCGGTCTTAACGGACGGAGCATTTTTATTATCGATTTCAGTCTGCATTAAAAATCTCCCTTCCCTTTTTTATAATAACTATAAAAACAAGCGCTGTTGTAAGTAAAGAGATTACATCGGATATTTTTTGAAGTGCGGTCCCGGCATAGCTTATTCTTATACATTCATGCCCTTTAGGAACTGCTACGCTTACAAGCCCGCTGTTACTTTTTTCAACCTTAAGCTCTTCATTTGTACTTGTATCTACCGCCTTATAGCCCTTATACATATATAAGGGCAGCTCATATACATCAGCCCTATCAGGATCCGTATAAAGATATATAGCGGATTTTTCACGTTTAAAGCCGGTATATTCCTTTCCGTCCGAGCTTAAAACCTTTTCCCCTCTGTCCATATAAGTGGTAATCGAAGCCTCTTTAGGCAGATACAGATTATCCCCGGCATTGGGGCTGTACTCCATAATATATTTATCTGCAAATTCGGAATTCACCTCTCTTAAATATGACTCTCCCGCTATATTTATAAAAATCTGATATGCATATCTGGTTCCTATTGCATATATTCCTATAAATACGGCTATAAATAACGCTCTTCCGATTTTCTTTGACGAGTCAAGCTTTATGATAACGGCTGCCGAAAGCATGCTCCAAAAAACACTGAAAAAAGAACAGAACCTCCATATAAACTGCATAAATCCTATATATCCGTCCATAATATCCAAAAATGCGGGAACATACATGAGAATATATAAAACGAGAGAAACAAAAGATGCTGTCAGCAAGGTCTTTTCCGCAAATTCAAGTCTTTTACCTCTTCTTTTTGCAAGGAAAAGCAGGACCGATATAAAAAGTATTGATAATCCCAGTCCGCCCGGCTGCCATGATTCAAGATCTATTTTAAAATTAAATATCCCTGCCAATATTTTTTGTATCTCGTAGGGAAAAAACAGATCCCACAAATCAAAATGATCCATTACGGAATAATAAGTCTGATGTGACTGATACCTCATCTCATCAATCATGGGGAAAATGAAGCTTGCCGATAAAAGCAGAAACAGAACGGCGCTTTTTAACGTATCGCACAAAAAAAGCTTTATATTTTTTATCCCGAATATATTTATGATTACATAGATAACAGCTATGAAAACAGTCAGTATTGCCGTCAAATTGTGACAAAACAGTATTGCCGTAAGCCCCAATGAAAGATGCAGCCAATCATATTTTTTTCTGTCATATATAAGTCTATACAGGGCAATGAAAAATACAGGCAAAAATACCATTGCCGTGGCTTCGCCTACCGCCATTCTGATAACGAGATCCGTTAAAAAATAAGGTGAAAAAGCATATGTAACCGCATATATTAGAGCTTTTTCCTTGTCCTTTAAGCAAATGCGGACTTCCATATACATGACGGCAAACGCTGCCAAAAATGTAACTACCAAAAGAAGTCTGAGAGACAGGGACGCATTTACACCCAAATACGTAAGAAATGCCGGGATGTATAAAAGGGTATCGCCGTAAAAAAGCGGAGAAGCATACCCGTAATTATTATATGATACGGATAATATGCGAAGCGGTATCTTAAATCCGTCCAGTCTGAACTGATCCGCCATTGCTCCTATACGATACATGTGATAATGCAGATCATGTCCGAGCGGCAGAACCGCCATAAAGCATATTACGCAGAGTAACGCCGTTAAAAATACTGTTTTTACGGTTTTTGAAGTAAGCAGTCTATTTGAAGCCATTTTAATCACACAGCTAAGCTTTATCCAACATATGAATCTTGCCTTTCAGGCAAAAATTTATATCGCCCTATGGATAATCTCATACACTAAAGTCTGTGTCAATTAAACAACTTTCCCTTAACCCGTTTTTACCTCAGAACATTTCTTTATATTTGTCCAAACATTCCTGATAATATTCTCTGATTTCATTCTCTTCAACATACTCAAGAATCTCTTCAAAGGACAGCTCTTTTTCTTCGTAAGACCATTCCGGTGAAAATTCCTTGCCTGTGGGCAGATATTTTTCTTTGAATATATCGGGATAATCTTCATAGCTGAAAATAGATTCCGACCCTCCAAAAGCATGGCTCGCTATTTCATAAGGTGAAAAATAAATGTGCAGCCCCTCATCATCCAAAACCCAAGTGTAGTATCTTTCTTTCACAACCTCTTCTATACAAGTCATTATTCCGCTTTTCAACTCCTCACTACCTTCATATTCCGATTTATCTGTATAAAAAGGCCGCAATTCATCCCAGATCATCTCGGCACTGATTTTATCAGCATAAACAACATCATTTATATCCAGGGGTTCTCCGCTTTGAGTATCAAAAGAAAGCATTCCGTATCCGTAATTCGGATGTGCACCTCCCCAATAGCTATTCCTCACAATAAGACAGGAAAAAATCCTTTCATCAGCCCTTGAAATTGAAACGTCCAAGACATCTGAAAAGGTGGTTTTATAGTCTCCCAAATAGCCTTCATAATTGGACTCAAGAGAGCTGAAAGATAATGCTGCAAATCTGGTATAGGCTTCTTCAACGTAATAATCAAAGGTTTTTTTTATCGCTTCCGCAAGCTTAGGATATGCGGAAACGGAGTTGTCTGAAAGTTTAATTTCCGAAACGCTTAAATAAGCGAAAGGAATTTTCCCTGAATCGATGTCCATTGTTTCTCTGCTGCTTAACACATGAAATATTATTTCCATTTCCATTTCGGGAAATTCTTCTTCGCCGTCACCTTTTGAAACGATATTATTTTTAAACTCTTTACTATCGATACTTTTATTTTCGATACCCCTATTTTCGGAGCCTTTATTTTCAGAGCTTAACGCGCTTTCTCCACCTCCGCTCCTTTCAAAGGGATTATTTTTGCATGAAGTCAGCAAAATCAACATGAGTGCCGTAAAAACGTATACCGTGCTTTTAAAAGCTCTTTTTTTCATATTCATCCCCCCAAAAAAAATATATAGTCTGTTAATTACATCCCCGTCGAATGTAATTTTACAAAAATTATATATATCTTAAATCACCAAATATGGGGACATTTATTAAAATTTAAATATTGATATGAAATTTTACGGAGAATCCCGGACGGATTTATTCTAAAAAATAGAAATATAATATAAAATTATTTTTTCACTTACTCAAAAACCGTATGGCGGACTTTTGAGCTTTTTTTATTTTTTCGGACTCCTTATTTTCTACCGAAGATGAAGATATCCATCTTTTGCCGAATAAGGCTTGAGCCGCCTCTATGATGATTCCGCAGGCATACAGATCTTTTTCTTCAGCAATAGCCTGAGTGAATGCGGATTTCGCCTTTTCACGGACTATTTTTGCATCCGTCCTGTGAAATGACATTTGCATAAGACTTGCTGCAGACCACGCACGACAAAGAGCGTCATCAGCATTAATCATTTTCTGCACCAAAAAATCAATTTCTTCCGATGTACCCACCCAGCCTAAAGCTATTATAGCCTTTCGACGGAGAATATCGTCATCGGTATCCGAAAGCGAAATCAGAACCGGAATAAGTTTGTCGCAGAAAGATAAATAAAAATCTCTGTGTTTTGATTTAGAAAGAAGCTCCGCTATAAGAAAAGCGGTAAATACCCTGATATTTTCAGCTTTAACTCTATCCAAGCGTTCAAATAAAAATTCAATCCCTTCTCTTCCGTGCTGCTCAAAGCTGTTTTCCAAATGCAGCTCTTTGCCTTCATCCCAGGTCTTACAAATAAGCTCATAGTGATATGACGTCTCTTTAGATCCGCCTAAATCAGCTATGAATTTGATTTTCTTATTCGTAGGAAAGTCTTCTTTTTCCAATTCAAGATATGCTTTTTGCAAATCTTCTTTTGTCAGATCGGTACGGCGGCTTCGCTCCTCTTCAAGTTCTTGTAAAATTTTATCGGTTGATTTTGCCATTGTTTTTATTCCCTTGTTATTTTATTTCTCAGCAGCTCCGTTTCTCTCTGCAATATTTTCCCGGTTTCCAGAACCTCCAATAATTTTCTTAGCTGTAAATCAGAAATATAAGCACTCCCATCACTTTCTCGGGATAAATCACAGCATTGTCTTATAGCCCGCCCTATATGAGACAATGTCAATTTATCCCTTTTCTTTTTTAACACTTCTGTAAATATATCCCAGACAAAGGGCTCTCTGTATATCCATAGGAAAGAAGCTGCAGCCTGTAATACCTTAGGGTGCTTATGCACTGCAAGTAAGTCCTTAACATAGGCTTTAGCCTTTTCTTCCACAGCTTTTATATTATCTTCAGTAAGCGTATCTGAGCTTATTTTAAAAAGATATGCCGAATTGATGTATCTGTCACAAAACTGTTGCAGAGTGTAAATATTTATCCATAAAATTTCATTATCAGTCTCTTTTTTTAGTACTGTTAAATAAGCATCTATGTTTAAAACAAACCATTCTTTCACAGGCTTTGTATTCTTTGTTCCAAGTTCGGCACAGGCGGCTTTCATAAAAACTGTTGCTGCCTTTTTACGTTCTTTTACATCCGAATTTTGTAAATTGAATAAAGCGGCATCCAATATTTCTTTTGTGTATCTCATAAATTTTCTATAATTCCTGCAATCTGAAACATTTGCCCGTTCATCTGCAATCCTACGAATAATATTATTTTTTTAAATTATCCGTTAACCGAAAAGCTTACATTTATTCGTCAAACTATATATAATTTTCAATTTCTTCTCCGCTCATCCCCACAAGCTCCGTTATCCACATTCCTACAATATCCGAAAGTATGGAATCACAAATATATTCCTTTTCGCCGTCAATATATTTACAGGAGAATACCGGCTCCCTTGTTGCCGCTTTGTAAAATTTCATTACAATATCCTCCATCTTATCAGGAGTAAAAGCAAGCGACAGGCTGTTCGCTATAGAGCTTCTTACCCTGTCCCAATCCTCGTTTTCAGCCTTATAGTTTTCCCTTATTTTGGATATATATCCGTTACAAAAAGCTTTTAACAACTCCCGATTCCTGTAAATATGTCTGCAGTTAAAATCATAAATACAGCCTGTATGGATTAAAAATGTCAACAGCTCATCCAGGCTTTCAGTCGCTCTGCCAACTTCGCCTTCGCTTCCGATAAAGCCTATACTCCCGTCTTCAAGAAAAACATATTCTCCTCCGCTGCCATCCTGTGCAAATGCCTCACAACCGATTGAATATTCCTCATTATTTTCTGAAAACTGAATTTTTCCCGTTTCCTCATAAAAGTAAATATCGCATTCTCGCATAAGCAGAATATTCAACTGCTTATTTTCTCTGATATATTGCAGTTTATTCATTTTAATTTTTCTCCTACCAAGTCTTCTATTGAACTTTTATCCGTGTCTATTTTATTAATACAAATTGCAGGCGCTGCTGTTTCGTCATCAAAATCTCCCTCCATAAAGCCGATATCCACAGACCGTGACGCAGATCTATCTTCCTTAAAATATATCAGACAGCTTTGTCTTCCGCTCCGGTCATATTCAAATAAGTGATTTTCTCCTGTTTTTACATCTTTTATCTCCCTGCATTATATTTAAAATAACAATTCCCGCATTATCCCGTCAACCGGCTCCGTGAGACTCTCCGCCGCATAAACCACCTCATCGGGATCATGGATATAGCAGATAAGCTGACTTTCTGTCTCCCTGTAATGTGAATCTTTTTAGCAAGCAATTCTTACACCTCTATCGTCCCAACATAATACATACTACTGCAAGCTTCCGGTTCTAAATCAGGAAAATCTTTCACTGAGACACCCCAGATCACGTTTCCCTCTGAAATCCCTTTTTCCTTACATTTTCTCTCAAATTTATCTAAACCTGCAATATAATCTTTGGCAAGCTCTCGTACATTACATAAAGAAGCCCTGACAGAAAACCAAAAATCTTTTTTGTCCAATT
>CAUVOD010000021.1:0-36182 GCA_963553525.1 uncultured Lachnospiraceae bacterium
ATAGCTGCCTCAGAAGAATAATTCAGGTGGATTTCCGCCTTTTTATTTCGAGTTTATTTTATGATAAACCGGTAAACTAATCAATAATAGATAAAAAATTCAGGTGGATTTCCGCCTTTTTATTTCGAGTTTTGTAATTTTGTTCGAGCCCATAGATTTATATAAACACTTGAAACAGGAAAGGAATGATTTCTCACTCTCTTTCATACGTCTATTTCCATATAATCTTCTTAATGATACTTATCTTATACTGTATTGGGTCCGAAATCATGTTCAGCCTCTTTGTCGGATATGTCGGAATAATCAAATGAAAGATCGTCCGCTTCATGCTCGGCAAAATTAAAAAACTCCGTAATATTTTCAGAAATAAATCTATAAAATAAAATTCCCAATATACAAGAGATACTTTGCGGGTTTTCCTGATTATCCGGATATTTACCAAGACCTCAACAGAGCAAGGTTCATGAAAGTTTGGTCTCCTTCTCATTGCCCGCATAAAAAAAGATCTCCCGAACCGAATCGGAAGATCTTTTGATTTGTTATTGAATGAAGTTTTTGATGAAGATTACTGCTGATCTACGGGTACCTTTCCGCCGTCAGCATAGTTGTAGAAGCCTACACCCGATTTTACACCGAGCTTTCCGCCGCGAACCATCTTGCGAAGAAGGGGAGCGGGACGATACTTGGAATCACCTGTCTCGTTATAGAGAACCTCCATGATGGCAAGAACAACATCAAGTCCTACAAGGTCGCCGAGTTCAAGGGGACCCATGGGATGATTGCAGCCGAGCTTCATTGCATTGTCAACGCCCTGGATATCAGCAACGCCTTCCGAGTATACGAAGATACCCTCATTGATAAGAGGGATAAGTATACGGTTAACAACAAAGCCTGCGGATTCGTTAACCTGTACGGGAGTTTTTCCGATCTTCTTGGATATGTCAACAACTTCGTCAACAATAGCCTTGGGAGTGTTGATACCTGCAATAACTTCGATGAGCTTCATAACAGGAGCGGGATTGAAGAAATGCATTCCTACAACGGGGTATTTTAAACCTGCACCGATTTCTGTTATTGAAAGTGATGAGGTGTTTGTTGCATAGATGCACTTGTCGTTCTTTACAACATTTTCCTGAAGCTCTTTAAATGTATCCTTCTTGATCTTCATGTTCTCAAGAGCCGCTTCAACGATAAGATCTGCGTCAACGCACTGGCTGCTGAGTCCCATCTTGAATTTTGCAAGCACCTTATCCTCGGCAGCCTGCTCCATCTTGCCCTTGGAAACCATCTTATCAAGACCTTTTTTGATCTTGGCAAAGCCGCCGTCGGCAAATTCCTGCTTGATATCGCAAAGATATACCGTATCCACAAAATCCGCCTGTGCGAATGTCTGTGCTATACCTGATCCCATTGTTCCTGCACCGATTACTGCTACTTTCATTGGAACTTCCTCCTAAATTGATTTAAGCTTTATTGTTACATTTCAGTTATCATACGAAATTATGAATTGGTAAAGTTCTTTTCTTTTCTCTTTTCAAGGAAAGCACCCATGCCTTCTTTCTGATCATGAGTTTCGAAGCAGTCTCCGAAAAGCTTTTCTTCAATAACGACAGCCTTGTCCATTCCGACTTCAAGGCCCTCGTTTACAGCCTGTTTGCAGTAACGAACCGCAATAGGAGCATTGGCTGCAATACCTGCCGCAATCTTCTTAACCGTATCCATAAGCTCGGCGCCGGGCACAACCTGATTTACAAGACCGATTCTCAAAGCCTCGTCTGCCTTGATATTCTTGGCGGTATAAAGAAGCTGCTTTGCCATTCCGGGGCTTACAAGACGGGCAAGTCTCTGTGTTCCGCCGAAGCCGGGTGTGATCCCGAGACCTACCTCGGGCTGACCGAATACCGCATTATCCGCACAGATACGGAAATCGCAGCTCATTGAAAGCTCGCAGCCGCCGCCGAGTGCAAAGCCGTTTATTGCTGCTATAACGGGAATAGGAAGCGTCTCTATCTTACGGAATACATCATTTCCTTTTTTACCGAAGGCTTCGCCCTCAGCCTTTGTAAGCGCGCTCATCTCGCCTATATCGGCGCCCGCTACAAAGCTCTTTTCGCCGGCTCCCGTAATAATGAGGCAGCGAACCGTTTTCTGATCTACGCCGTCAATAACCTTATTAAGTTCGTCAAGCACTGCGCTGTTAAGTGCGTTAAGCGCCTCAGGTCTGTTAATTGTGATAACGCCGACGGCATTATTTACTTCATATTCGACAAAAGCCATATTCGTACCCTTTCTGTATTTAAAAGCCTGGATATCCGCCTCTTGAACTAAGGGCAGATCTCCGTCAGTATTCAGTTATCCATATCAGCGTTCAACTGCAAGTGAGCAGCCCATTCCGCCGCCTATGCAAAGTGTAGCAAGACCTCTCTTTGCATTTCTGCTCTTCATAGCGTAGAGAAGCGTTACGAGGATACGGCAGCCCGATGCTCCTACAGGATGTCCGAGAGCTATTGCTCCTCCGTTTACATTGAGTTTTGAGTGATCAAAGCCGAGATCCCTGCCTACTGCAAGAGACTGTGCCGCAAAGGCTTCATTTGCTTCATAAAGGTCAAAATCGTTAATTGTAAGTCCGAGTCTTGTCATAAGCTTCCTGGAAGCCGCAACCGGTCCTACTCCCATGATCTTGGGATCTACGCCTGCAAGCGTTCCGCCGAGCCATGTTGCAAGAGGGGTAATTCCAAGCTCTTTTGCCTTATCTTCACTCATAACCACAACTGCAGCGGCTCCGTCATTGATTCCAGATGCGTTTCCTGCCGTTGTAAGCCCGTCTGCATTGATAGGCTTAAGCTTTGCCAATGACTCTACTGTCGTTCCGGCTCTGGGGCCTTCGTCGGTATCAAAGGGAACAATATCCTTCTTAACCTTTATAGGCACTGCAACGATCTCTTCCTTGAAGGCTCCGCTTGCCATAGCCTTTTCAGCTTTGTTCTGGCTGCTTGTTGCAAACTCGTCAAGCTCTTCTCTCGTAAGCTTCCACTGCTCTGCAACATTATCGGAAGTGCGAATCATATGATAATTGTTGAAAGCGTCCCAAAGAGCGTCCTTTATCATAGTATCTATCAATGTGCCGTTGTTCATACGATAGCCGTAACGTGCCTTGTCAAGGGCAAAAGGCGCCATAGACATATTTTCCATACCGCCTGCAACAACTATCTCGGCATCACCTGCAATGATCTTCTCAGCAGCCTGGTTTACGGCATTAAGACCCGAACCGCAAACAACATTCAAGGTAACCGCCGGAACTTCAATAGGCAACCCTGCTTTAATTGTGGCCTGTCTCGCTACATTCTGTCCAAGACCTGCCTGAATAACACAGCCCATCAGAACCTGATCAACCTGCTCGGGCTTAACTCCCGCACGGCTGATGGCCTCTTTTATAACCACGGCACCGAGATCGGCAGCTGGCGTATTGGAAAGGGCTCCTCCCATCTTACCGATTGCAGTTCTGCATGCGCTGGCTATTACGATTTTTTTAGACATAGGTTGTTTCCTCCAATCCGGAGCGTTGAGTCATTAACGGCACGTCTGTAACGCTCCTCTAGATACAGACACGTCATATATAAAAGTTTTACTTCTCGGGTTCAATAAGACCGTAGGTTCCGCCCTTACGCTTGTAGACCACATTTGTTTCGTCCGTTTCGGCATTTACGAATACATAAAAATCGTGTCCTAAAAGCTCCATCTGTATGCAGGCATCCTCCGGGTACATCGGCTTGATATCGAAGCTCTTTATCCTCTCTATTCGAATCTTCTCTTCTTCAACATCACTGCTTTCAAAAACTTCTCTCTTAAGTCCGTGTCCTTCCTGATGCTTGGTAATTATCTTGCTCTTGTACTTTTTGAGCTGCCTCTCTATGACCTCCTCAACCAGATCTATGGAAATATACATGTCATTTGACACCTGTTCCGACCTGATTATCTTGTTTCCCTTGAGAGGAATGGTGACCTCGATCTTGTGTCGATCCTTGTCAACACTCAAAACCGCATGTGCGTTGACATCTTCCGTAAAATATCTCTCCAGCTTTCCCAGCTTATTCTCTACCGCAGCATGGAGACCCTCCGATATGTCAATGTTCTTTCCGACGATGGTTATTTTCATAGAATTACCTCCTTCCAAAGAACTTGATAAAATTATAACATTTCCTTTGTAGAAATAAATGGTTAATATGCCGAAAGATTATTTGGCTTTTTTTAACATTTGCATAAAAAACAAGCCGTCAGTATATTTGTGATTCTGCGGCTTGTTAAATTTTTTATTCAGTTTTATTCAGGTGAAAATTCTTCTGATGCCGATAGGCGTATCGTAGTAGGCGTTTCCTATGCAGATTCCGGTTCTCTCAGTCGAAGCGTGGATTATCTGACCCCCTCCGATATACAAAGCGACATGCCCCTTGTATATGATAAGATCTCCGGGAACTGCCGACTCAATATTCTCAACAGCGGTTCCGTAATCAAGCTGCCAATACGAGCCGTGAGGAAGGCTTACGCCGAAATTGGAATATACAGCCATGGTAAAGCCCGAGCAGTCGGTACCGTTGGTGAGAGAAGAGCCTCCATATACATAAGGGTTTCCCAAGAACTGCATAGCAAAATCTATTACATCCTGACCCGTTCCGCTTGATGTGGTTGCATAAACTGCGGGAGCTTTGGGAGCAGCATACTGTGCAGGGACATCAGCCTTATTATCTTTGCTGAGGTTCTTTTTTATCTCATCTGATTTTTCGGACAGCTTCTCTTCTTCTTCAACGGTTCTCGCATATGAATAGTCAGTTGAAAGCTTTATATAATCTTTGTACAAGAAGCCTTCATATTCGTCAGTGACCGCTACCTTTACCCAATCGTCCTGCTCTTCTTTAACCTCGTATCTGGCTCCGGCTTCAACCACATCCATAACCTCTGAATCCATATCGGCTTTAAGGCGGATATTAAGAGAGTCCGCAGCCACAGTTGCATACTGACCTGAAGCGTCCTTCAACTTCTTTTCCGCTTCTTCTCCGGTAAGGCAGTATTCGGACTTTACATAGCCCGTAACATTTCCCGACTGAATTTTAATCCACTCGCCCTCGCTTGCAACAAGGGTTCCTATATTATTTGAATAAAATTTACCGACCACTTCCGAATCCTTATCCGCCGATTCGCGAACATTTACATAATCCTCCGCAACGGATAAAACACGGTTTGATGTAAGCCCTTCTCTGTCTACCTTGACGGCATCCGATCTGGAAACGGCGTCTTCAGATTTTGCAGTATTCTGCTTTACCGTAGGCGACGTATCGGAAGCTTCGGCAGAGACATTTGATGAAGCCGCATTTGCTGCGGGTTCGGATGAAGCTGCCACACTTGAAGCGGAAACCGCAGTGTCGGAAGCCGATACGACCGCCGAAGTCTTATTTTCCAATGTAATGTTCTGTAAAGAAGTAAGAGCCGTATATACTCCTGAAAATGTTGAAACAGTACCGCTTACAGGCTTAACCGTTCCCGAAGCCGCTGCTGCCGTTTTAGATGTGCTTACTGTTTTTTTAGGAGAAAAAACGTTCTCTATACCGGCTGAAAAAATTCCGCTGCGTCCGCTTCCTCCGTCCACAGCCGCTGCCGTAACAGACATATTAAAGGCAAATATCAACGAACACCCTAACGATATCAGTTTTATATTTTTTTTATTAAGCATGATTACCTCTGAGTTACATTTTGTTACGATTTTGTTACAATTATTAAAATATATACTGCTGTTGCCAACTTGTCAAGTTTTCTAGTATTTTATTTACATATTGCGCAATAGGTTTTTAAACTCAAATATAATTTACGGAGAAAAACATGACGGTTCAAAACAATACGGTTAAATATGCTCTTGTAAGCGGCGCTTCAAGAGGAATAGGCAGGGCTATCGCCGAAAAGCTCGCTGAAAATAATTACAATCTGATTTTATGCTGCAAAAATAACATAGCTATGCTTAACGGATCGGCAACAGAGCTTTCCTTAAAGCATAATATTCTCTGCAAAGCCTTTAAATTCGATCTGTCGGATCCCGATGAGGTAGAAGCTCTTTTTTCAAATATACATTCTCTTGATCTTCTGGTTAACTGCGCAGGTATTTCGGAGCACGGCATTTTGACGGAAACGGACAATTCCTCTTTCCTAAAAATAATGAAAACCAATTTCGATTCCATTTTTTATATGTGCAAAGGAGCTGTACCGCTCATGCTCGCAAGAGGCGGAGGCAGAATCATAAACATATCTTCCGTATTCGGAAAAACGGGAGCGTCATGCGAAGCGGTTTATTCCGCGTCAAAGGGGGCTCTAAACTCCTTCACAAAATCACTTGCCAAAGAGCTTGCTCCCTCCAATATATCGGTAAATGCGATAGCACCGGGACTTATAGATACGGACATGAACAGACTGCGATTAAGCGATGAAGAACTGGATAATTTATGTGAAGAAATCCCTTCGGGAAGACCCGGAACAGCCAAGGAAGTGGCGGAACTCGTATATCTTACCGCAATTTCTCCCATATATATGACCGGTCAGATAATTTCGATAGACGGAGGCTGGACATAAAAAAACGACTGCTTAAAGCAGTCATTTAGTCGGCAAAATCATTCAAGAAGCCGATTCTTCCGTATTGTTCCTTTCAGCCTCGTCCATTGCACCGTCTATAAGCTTCATAAGCTCAAGTGCGCTTCTAAAATGCTCGCATCTGTTTCCTTCAGCCCATATGACCTGACCCTGCCAGCTGGAATTCTGTCTGTACTGAACCTGTACTATAAAAGTTCCCTGCTTTCCTCGCTTTTCCTGAACATTATTTATATCCATTTTCTTATCTCTCCTGATATTAGATTTATTAGGTGTTCTGTCAGGCTCATTTCCCCAACGTAAAAAGGAACGGCAATTGGTGGAGCGCTGCGGAAAGTTCCACTTATCATAAAGCTCTTCCATCATAAAAATAAGATTCATAATACTGCTGAATTCAGAGGGATTGGGAGAATACTGATTCCAGATTTCACCGTAAAAATCGCAGTTATTACGACCGTTTATACAAACGGTTATAATATTCGGTGCAAATATTTTGATCTTGGAATACGACATAAACCGCCACCTCTTCGTTAATATTATATATAGCAATATCAAACCTTAAAAACGCTATATCAACAGAACATAAATTCTGTATGAGTATAGCACCAATTTAAAGTGAAAATCAAGGCTCATATTATCGAATTTTAGAAAATTTTTTTACAAATATACGGAAATAAAAATTGAGAGCAGCAAATCCTTTGATCTGATATATACAGGTTTTGAAGACCAACCGTCAGATGCTTTAAAATACAAAAGCTTATTTTTTCTGTCAGAGGACTCAAGCTCCTCATAGCCGTAAATCAATACCTGATGATTGCGGTACAACGGATGGTACATCAGCATGGCGACAACTACGGCTCCCTTATTGAGAGCGCTTTTCAGAAAAAATGGAAATGCCGGCACGGGAAAACCGACTTTAAAAGGTCTTTTTATGTAGATCTTTAAGATTTTTACGGTATAGCTCCTAACTGCAAGATTAAGAGTTCCTCCGAAGCAATGCATAAAATCCATATTAAAATAATAACGGCTTTTTATTCCTATTTCGGATACTTTGCTGAAAATTTCCGCCGGAGACAGCTCGCTTGACACATGTCCGATATTATTGATACTCATCACAAGGTTGGTCAGGGCGCAGGGACCGCAATGCTTTTGGTAACCTCCGTCAAGGCTGCCGAACTCCGATGTGGTGTGGTATGTAATATATTTATCCCAAAAGTCCACGGAATATATGGGCTGAAAATTCTTTCCGTACAGTTCTTTTGAATACTTGACAGCGTCGCTTATTGCCGCTTTCCCGGTTCTTAAAAAATATTTACTTATCCTGCAGGCTATATTTTTTATCATATTTTGTTATTGCTAAAACTCATCGTATACCATGCCTATTCCCATAAGATCAAACATATTTATTTGTCTGTAGCTGCCCTTATCCAGATTGCTTGCCGAAATTCCTATCAATCTTATGCTTATATTTCCGGAAAAAAGACCCTGTTCTCCGAGTAAAAGTCTCTTTAAAAGAAGCGAAGCCGCCTCGTATATCCTCTCTGCGGTATTTACGGGATCGGAAAGCTTCATCTGTCTAGAGTGCTTTATAAACCTGTCGGTTTTTACCTGAACCGATATGGTTCCCGCATATACATCATCCTTTTTTAATCTGCCCGCAATATTTTCACTTAGATATTTAAGAACTGCAGGAGCTTCTTCCCTATAATTGTCCGAATTTATATCGTGCGGAAGCGTTGTTTCACTTGAATAGCCCTTTGCAGCCTCTTTTTCGGGATTTACTTCATCATCATTCATCCCGTTTGCACTTCTATATATATATGAGCCGTGTTTTTCTCCGAGGTGGGCTTTAAGAACGGCTTCATCCACAGCCGCCGCATCACCTATGGTACGGATGCCCAGACTTTTAAGCCTTGAAGCGGTAGAGCTTCCACAGCCGTATAACGAATTTATGGGGAGCTGCCACAGCTTGGAGCTTATCTCTTCAGGATAAAGCGTGTGAACCTTGTCCGGCTTTTCAAAATCGCTGGCCATCTTTGCAAGCAGCTTATTTGATGAAATACCTATATTAACCGTAAAGCCTAAGCTGCTCCTGACCTCATTTCTGATGGCATTTGCCACATTTACGGGAAATTCATCATCCGTTTCCTCGTAAACGAATATATCCTCCATACCCGTTATATCAATATAAGCTTCATCTATCGAAGCCTGCTCTACTACCGGTGTGTAGGTTTTCAGAAGCTTCATCAATGACGCCGAATATGCTTTATACACGGTAAAATCCGCTTCGACTATTTTCAAATCAGGACATTTCGCAAGAGCCTTTACCACCGGCTCTCCCGTAACAACTCCATATTTTTTAGCGGGAATGGATCTTGCAGTTATGACTCCGTGCCTGCTGTTTACATCTCCTCCTACTGCGGAGGCTATGGTTCTTAAGTCAACGGAAGCGGGATCCTCCTTCAACCTTTTTATGGCTGACCATGAAAGAAATGCGGAATTTACATCTATATGAAAAATTGTTCGCCTCTTATTAGCTGTCATGGGATTATTCTATCAAATAAAAAAGATAATTCAATCGGCGTTTCTTATATATCCTATCAAAAACAGCCCCTCGGGCGGAAGCGTTTTTCCGCTTTTTTGTCTGTCCTTTGCAAAAAGCAGAGTCTTTATATAATCTGGCTTGATCCTTCCCCTGCCGACATCAAGAAGCGTACCCGCCATTATTCTGACCATATTGTATAAAAAGCCGCTTCCGCAGACGCTTATAACCGCTTCGGAATTTTTTAAAAATACCCTACAGTCATAAATGGTTCTCTCTCTTGATGAAGACTGGGAATGAACACTGCAAAAGGATGTGAAATCATGAGTTCCCACAAAATATGAAGCCGCTTTATTCATAGCCTCTATATCAAGCGGATAACGAAATTGATATGTATATTTTCTGAAAATAGGGTTGGGAATATCGGAATTTAAAATATGATATTCATAGGTTTTAGCCCAGCCGGTTTTTCTGGGATGAAAGTCAGGCGCCGCTTCTTCACTGTTTATTATTCTCACATCAGAGGGAAGCCTCGTGTTAAGCGCAGCTGAAAATTTATCAGCCGGAACGGAAGATAAGGTATCAAAGACGGCAAGATTACCGTAGGCATGGACTCCGGCGTCGGTTCTGCTTGCGCTTATAAGCTCAACGTCCTCATTTGTAACAGCCTTTATTGCGGAGCATATCTCAAGCTCAACGGTTCTCACATTTTTTTGATAAGCATAGCCGTGAAAATCCGTGCCGTCATAAGCAATCGTAAGCAAAATTCTGCGCATAAATCACCACTTTGGGAGCAAGATTAAAATAATATTATTAAAGCGGTCATTCCCGCCAGATATAAAAATAAAGCTGCATAAAAAACTGCGTCAAGTCTCTTATATTCAAGCGGATACATCTTGGTTCTTCCCGCGCCGCCATGATAGCACCTTGCTTCCATAGCCATTGCAAGGTCGCCGGCTCTTCTGAATGCCGATACGAAAAGCGGAACCAAAATAGGCACAAGGCTTTTTGCCCTTTGAAATATGTTACCTTCCGTAAAGCTTGCCCCTCTTGCCTGCTGTGCCTTCATTATTTTATCCGTCTCTTCAGAGAGAATGGGTATAAATCTGAGTGCTATGGACATCATCATGGCTATTTCGTGGACGGGAACGCGTATTGCCTTAAGAGGATTAAGCACATATTCCATGGCGTCCGTAAGCTGATTCGGGGTGGTTGTAAGCGTCATAATGCTCGATACCATAATCAAAAAGAACAGCCTTATAGCCATCATTGAAGCAAATTCAAGCCCCTGACGCGTAATCGACAAAAAATAAAACGACCAGATCCTGTCACCCGGCGTCAAAAACAAATTGAATAATATCGTTATCATCAGCAAAAATATTATTCCTCTCATTCCCCTCAAAATATATTTGAAGGGAACCTTGGAAAGAATAACGAGAACGGATAAAAACAGACCCGCCAGTCCGTATGAAGCAAAGCTGTCGGCAAAAAAGAGTATTACAATATAAAAGAAGGTTCCGATAAGCTTTACTCTCGGATCAAGTCTATGTATAAGGGAATCACCCGTAAAATATTGTCCTATTGTTACTTTAGGCATCTTAAAACCTCTTTTATCGCTTCGTCTCTGGTAATAATATCCGTTTTTATATCCCAGCCGAAGCTTTTTAAGGAGCTGCACAGCTTGGTTGAAAAAGGTATATCAAGCCCTATATCTATAAGCTCCTTTGAATGTGAAAACACCTCTTTCGGGGCTGCATCCATAAATATCTTCGATTTATCCATCACAATAATTCTGTTCACATACTCCGCAACGTCCTCCATGCTGTGCGAAACAAGTATAATAGTTAAACCCATGTTTTTATGGAGATCCTTTACCAAATCAAGGATTTCGATTCTGCCCCTGGGATCAAGTCCGGCGGCGGGCTCATCAAGTATAAGCACCTTCGGCTGCATGGCAAGCACCCCTGCTATCGCCACTCTTCTTTTTTGTCCGCCGGATAATTCAAACGGTGACTGTTTAAACAGTTTTTCCGGTATACCTACCTGCGCAAGTGCGGTCTTTGCCCTGTCTTCAATTTCCTCAGCAGACAGTCCCAGATTTTTGGGACCGAAGCAGACATCGCTGAATATATCGGCTTCAAACAATTGATGCTCGGGATATTGAAACACAAGACCCACCTCCGATCTTAGCTTCTTAATATCATAGCCCTTGGAATAAATATCAACTCCGTCATACCTGATCACTCCGGAATCCGGCTTTAAAAGAGCATTAAAATGCTGGATCAGAGTGGATTTTCCGGAGCCCGTGTGACCTATAATCCCGATAAACTCACCGTCGTTTATTGTTAAATTTATGTTGTCAAGGGCACAGCTTTCAGACGCTTTCATGCCCTTGTTATATATGTGCGTTACATGCTCAAGAATTAAAGACATTTTTTCACCGATTATCCAGTTTTTAAACGATAAAGTTCGTTAAGCTTTTCCGCAAGCTCTTCTTCCGTTAAAATTCCGTCAGGTATATCTATCCCTTTTTTTCTGAGCTCAAATGCCATAACCGACGCTTCAGGTGCAGTAAGCTTTAATTTCTGCAGCTCATCAACTCTGGAAAAAATTTCGGTAGGAGTACCGCTCATTACCACAGAGCCGTTATCCATTACATATATACAGTCGGCATTTATAGCTTCGTCCATATGATGGGTTATAAGAAGGACCGTAATATTTTCCTCTTTATTTAACTTATGTGAGGCTTCAATCACCTCCGCCCTGCCGCCGGGATCGAGCATTGCCGTAGGTTCATCAAGTATAATACACTTCGGTTTCATGGCTATGACTCCGGCTATGGATACTCTTTGCTTCTGACCCCCGGATAAACGATTAGGACTCATATTACGATATTCGTATATTTCAAGAGTATTAAGCGCAGACTTTACTCTTTCTCTGATCTCTTCTGTGGGAACACCCATATTTTCGGGGCCGAAGGCAACGTCCTCCTCCACGACCTGCCCTATTATCTGATTGTCGGGATTTTGAAATACCATTCCGGCGGTTCTTCTGATTTCAAGAAGTTTTTTATCGTCCGCAGTATTCATGCCGTCAATAAAAACTTCACCCTCACTCGGAAAAAGAAGGGCATTTATAAGTCTCGCAAAGGTAGATTTTCCGCTCCCGTTATGACCCACAACGGCAACAAAATCACCTTTTTTTATATTGATCGAAATATGATCTACCGCTAATATAATGCCTTCCGCATTACCTTCGGCGTCACTTCGAATATACTCATATGTAAGATTATTTGTTTTTATCATGCTTTTACAGAAAACATGGGCGTTCTCCATTCCGTTCAGGATGAGAAACGCCCATGTATTGGAACAAATTTTCTTAGGATAATCCGGTATAAATTATTCTTTGCTGAAGCCTGAAAGGCTTTTAAAGATAATTCGGCACGAATTATCTTTTCTATACCAACTCAAGCACAACCATCATAGCTGCATCACCCTTGCGGCGTCCGATCTTTATAACTCTCGTATATCCGCCGTTACGTCCCGAATACTTTTCCGCATACTCGCCGAATATCTTATCGGAAACGTCTATCGTCTTGGTTGCCGCTCTCTTTCCCTTGTTTTCCGAAGGTACTTCGGTTATGGGATAAAGAAAGCTCTGCATCTGTCTTCTGGCGTGAAGTCTTGAAGGCTTATCCTTCTGCACTTCCTTCTCTTCAACATCGAAAACGCTTACGGTAATACCGTTTGCAAGCTCTCCTTCTCTCTTAAGAACTTTTCCGTCAGCATCTCTTGTCGTTTCCGAAAGAACCTTGGTATGATCTTTCTTATCAACGATGTGACGAATACGCTTACCGTTCGCATCCTTCTTAGCCACCTTAACCTTAACCGTCACGGTTTCGGTATTATCCTTTTCTCTTACTCCGAGCGTAATAAGGTGTTCGGCGATCTTACGAACTTCCTTTGCTCTTGCTTCGGTAGTCACAATCTTTCCATGATAAAGAAGATCCGTAACCTGACTTCTGAGAAGCGACTTTCTCGGTTTGGTAGCTCTTCCGAGCTTTCTGTATTCTGCCATTTGTCAATCCTTTCCCGCATGACATTCTTTCATGCGTCACCGCCATCAAACAAATTATATTGTCTTTCGCCCTGTTTTAAACAAAGCGGCATGGACGGCTCAACTAAATTCAGTTATCACTCGAACGAAGCGAAAGTCCGAGCTCTTTAAGCTTTTCAAGAACCTCTTCCAGCGATTTGCGTCCAAGGTTGCGAACCTTCATCATATCATCGCTCGTTTTACTGGTAAGCTCTTCGACTGTATTGATTCCTGCTCTCTTTAAGCAGTTAAAGCTTCTGACCGAAAGTTCAAGCTCATCAATAGACATTTCAAGAACTTTTTCTTTTGAATCGCCTTCTTTTTCCGTTATAACCTCAACGCTCTTGGCGCTCTCGGACAAATCTATAAACAGGCTGAGGTGATCCGAGAGAACCTTGGCGGCAAGCGACACCGCTTCATCAGGCTCTATGGCTCCGTTGGTATATACATCCAAAGTAAGCTTATCAAAGTCGGTAACCTGTCCTACACGGGTATCCTGAACTGTAATATTGACGCGTTCAACAGGCGTGTAAATCGAATCTATAGCGATCACTCCTACGGACATATCCTCAGTCTTATTGCGATCTGCACTTACATAGCCTCTTCCGTTGGTAATGGTAAGCTCCATGTAAAGCTTGGCATTTTTTCCGCTGAGAGTTGCAATAACCAGATCGGGATTCATTATTTCAAGATCCTGATCCGTCTTGATGTCGGAAGCTCTTACAACCCCTTCACCTTCAAACTCAATATATGCGATCTTAGGCTCATCATCATCGGAATTATTTCTGATGGCAAGATCCTTTATGTTAAGGATGATTTCCGTAACATCCTCTTTAATACCGGGAATAGATGTAAATTCGTGGAGAACGCCTTCTATCTTTATTTGTGAAACTGCCGTACCCGGAAGCGAAGAAAGCATTATCCTGCGAAGTGAATTTCCGAGAGTAGTGCCATATCCGCGCTCAAGCGGCTCAACCACAAATCTTCCATATTTCTTATCTTCGGAGATCTCAGCTACTTCTATATTAGGTCTTTCAAAATCAAACACTGGCTTTTCCTCCTGTTATTATGATGTGGCAAGTCATTATGCCGCCTTATTTGGAGTATAACTCGACTATTAACATCTCATCAACAGGAACGTCAATTGCCTCTCTTGAAGGAAATTCCTTTACGGAACCCGTCATGGTATCCTTGTCTATATCAAGCCATTCGGGAACAATTCTTGAAGAAGTAACCTCTGCAATATCCTTAAATCTCTGAATTGTACGTGCATCCTCAACAACCTCTATCTTGTCTCCGACACGTACCTGATATGAAGGTATATTAACAACATTTCCGTTAATCTTAATGAACTTATGAAGAACAACCTGTCTGGCTTCTCTTCTCGTCCTTGCAAATCCCAGCCTGAAAACAATATTATCAAGCCTTCGCTCAAGAAGAACCATAAGGTTTACACCAGACTGTCCCTTCATACGGTCTGCACGCTCATAATAATTACGGAAAGGCTTCTCCAATACTCCGTATATAAATTTAGCCTTCTGCTTCTCACGAAGCTGTGTAGCATATTCGCTCATCTTGCGTCCCGATCTTAAGGACTGGCGCTTTGATCTCTTATCATACCCGAGAAAAGTAGGATCCAAGTCAAGAGATCTGCATCTTTTTAATACGGGAGTTCTATTAACTGCCATGATAAATATCCTTTCTAATTTTTAAATCACCCACTAAGCATATATGTGTAATTTCAGATTTTCGTAATGAAGCGGTGAAGCTGCTATCGGCGATATAACCTGTCATTTCGTAATGATATAGCTAAACCGCTTCCAATGGCACAGCTTTGATATTGCATTCAGCTATACACTACAGTACGGCTTTGCTGTTTCGCTTAACCATATTACGAAGTTTTAATGAAGCAGCGAAGCTGCTTCTAACGATACAGCTTTGCTGTTTCTAATGATACAGCTTTGCTGTTTCATTTTTATACACGTCTACGCTTAGGAGGACGGCAACCGTTATGAGGAACCGGCGTTACATCCGTAATACTTGTAACCTGAAGTCCATTGGCTGCAAGTGCACGAATTGCCGCTTCTCTTCCTGTTCCGGGACCTTTTACAAATACATCAACACTCTTTAAACCGTGTACCTGAGCTGCCTTTGTAGCTGTCTCCGATGCCATCTGTGCCGCATAAGGTGTGGACTTACGGGAACCCTTGAAGCCGAGACCTCCTGCACTTGCCCAGCTTAAAGCATTTCCTTCAGCATCCGTAAGAGTAACGATTGTGTTGTTAAATGATGCCTGAATATGTGCCTGTCCACGATCAACGTTCTTTTTGACACGCTTCTTTCCTGTTGTCTTCTTTGCAGAACTCTTCTGCTGTTTTGCTGCTGCCATACGCACCTGCACTTTCAATCAATCAAATTCTGTACCACTATGTTAATTATTTCTTCTTATTAGCTATTGTACGCTTAGGTCCCTTTAGGGTTCTGGCATTTGTCTTGGTTCTCTGACCACGGCAAGGGAGCTTCTTTCTGTGACGAACGCCCCTGAATGAGCCAATTTCCGTAAGCCGCTTAATATTCATAGCAACTTCTCTGCGAAGTTCACCTTCCACCTGATACTTGGAAGAGACAACCTCGCTTATGCTCTTGACCTCATCATCTGTAAGATCACGAACACGAGTATCCGGATTAACCTTTGCTTCCTCAAGAATCTTGTTGGCAGTCACTCTGCCGATCCCGTAGATATAGGTAAGTCCAATTTCAATTCTCTTGTCTCTGGGCAAGTCAACACCTGCTATACGTGCCATACATATACTCCTTATTAATATAAAACCATCAGCCCGATACTCTATCAGAACCGAAGCTAAACAGACCATCCCGATAAGAGATAATCTTATGTTCTTATCCCTGGCGCTGCTTATGCTTGGGATTATCACAGATAATCCTTACTACGCCTTTTCTCTTAATTACCTTGCATTTTTCGCAAATAGGTTTTACTGAAGATCTGACTTTCATGACTTCTCCTTCACTTCATCCGTTTCAATTATTTCGCAGAAGCGGACATGATTATAGCACAATATCGTTGATTTATCAAGGAATTATTTATCTCTCCATATTATGCGCCCTTTTGTAAGGTCGTAAGGAGATAATTCCATGGTTACCTTGTCACCCGGCAGTATTCTTATAAAGTTCTGTCTTAATTTCCCGCTTATATGTGCGAGAATGATATGACCGTTTTCAAGCTCCACCCTGAACATTGTATTCGGAAGCTTTTCAACTACCTTTCCTTCTATTTCAATTACGTCCGCCTTTGACATAAATCAACCTTTCAATATTCCAAAAATATCTTTTTTAACCTGCTCCATATCTTTCGTTCCGTCTACAGTTCTAAGCACGGATCTCCTCTCATAAAAATCTATGAGGGGAGCGGTCTGCTCATGATAGACACTCAAGCGGTTTTTAACCGTTTCTTCCTTG
The DNA here is from genome assembly GCA_963553525.1 of uncultured Lachnospiraceae bacterium. Classification (GTDB taxonomy): domain Bacteria; phylum Bacillota; class Clostridia; order Lachnospirales; family Lachnospiraceae; genus Butyrivibrio. Next base: position 16,739 of record CAUVOD010000021.1, read on the forward strand.
TCGTCATCTCTTTGGACAAGGCCGCTTCCACACTTATCGCATATGCCGTCCTTTTGAGGTTTGTTAAATTCCACGTGATATATGGAACTGCAGGAAGGACAGGATCTTCTGCCCGACATACGCTTTACAATGCTTTCATCAGGCACATCCACGTTGAGCGCAAAATCAACCTTGGCTCCGGAAGCTTCAAGCTCTTTTTCAAGAACCTCCGCCTGCGGTATGGTTCGGGGAAAGCCGTCAAGAACATATCCGTTTGCACAATCCGCCTCTGCAACCCTTTGTAGAAGCATGTTGACCGTAACCTCATCGGGAACCAGCTCGCCCTTGTCCATGTAAGACTTTGCAAGCCTGCCAAGCTCCGTACCGTTCTTTATATTGGAACGAAATATGTCTCCGGTTGATATATGAGGTATATTGTATTCTTTTGATATTTCAGCAGCCTGCGTACCCTTTCCGGCACCGGGTGCTCCCAGCATGATAATTTTCATGAGTCAAGGAATCCTTTATAATTGCGTACCACCATCTGCGATTCTACCTGCTTAAGAGACTCAAGTATTACACTGACCACGATTATGAGGCTGGTGCCGCCAAAGGAAACTCTGGCATTAAACAGTCCGTTAAATACTATGGGCAGCACACCGATAATGATAAGTCCGACAGCTCCGATAAATATTACATACTTAAGTATACTCTGCAAATAATCGCTTGTAGGCTTGCCCGGTCTTATACCCGGAATAAAACCGCCCTGCTTTTTCATATTATCTGCGATCTCAAGCGGATTGAATGTGATCGAGGTATAGAAATAAGCAAAAAAGATCATCAGCAGCATATATACAATCATACCCAGAGTGTAGACGGGATATGAAGGACTGCACCACATATTCTGATTCAGAAATCTCAAAACCTCCGACCAGATACCGCTTCCTTTATATCCTACAAAGCTGGATATTATAATAGGAAATTGGAACAAGCTGAGTGCGAAAATAATCGGCATAACTCCCGCCGTATTCACCTTCAAAGGTATCTCGGCAGTATTTCCTCCAACCATTCTGCGACCCTGCAGCTTCTTTGCATACTGAACGGGTATCTTGCGCTCCGCACCGTTCAATATAATAACCAATACCACCATCACAACGATTATTGCGATAATAAGAGCTCCGACCAGAACCGACTGTATTATGGATCTGTTAAATACAAACTGCTCAAACAGGGTGGCTACGTCCTGAGGCATTCTCGATATTATATTAACACCGAGCACTATGGATATTCCGTTGCCTATGCCCTTTTCCGTAATCCTCTCTCCCAGCCACATGAGGAAGGTTGAGCCGGCGGTTATCGCCGCCATAATCTGGATCACTATGAGCGGGCTTTTCGCTGTAAGATATCCGGCATTGTAAAAATTGATACCCATCATAAGAGACTCGAAAAGAGCAAGCCCCACCGTAAGTATTCTGGTGGCTTTCGTGAGCTTTTTCCTGCCCTCCTCTCCGTCTCTTTGCATTTCTTCAAGAGAAGGAAAGGCTATGGTAAGCAGCTGTACTATGATGGATGAGGTTATGTACGGCGTTATATTCAAAGCAAACACCGACATGTTCTCAAATGAACCGCCCGTAAATCTGTCCACAAGACCGAACAGATTGGAGCTTGTTCCGTCCGCCGTCTGCGTAAGGCTGTTATACCATGCCTTGTACTGTACAGGATCAATGCCCGGTATGGATATAGCCGAGCCTAAGCGGATTACAACTATCATCGCAAGCGTGAATAAAATCTTCTTACGGATATCTTTTGTCTTAAAAGCGTTTTTTATAGCTTCAAGCATCAGATCACCTCTGCAGTCCCACCGTTAGCCTCAATCTTTTCTTTAGCCGAAGCTGAAAATGCATTAACCTTGACTGTAAGCTTTTTGGTGTATTCTCCGTTTCCGAGTACCTTTACACCGTCATAGGTGTGCTTGATTACACCGCTGTCAAGCAGCGCCTGAATATCAACCACCGCCCCGTTATCGAACAGACGCTCCAAATCCGACAAATTGACCGTTACGATATTCCTGGAGTTTCTATCCTTAAATCCTCTCTTGGGGATACGTCTGAACAACGGCATCTGTCCGCCTTCAAAACCGGGTCTGGGAGCTCCGGATCTTGCTTTCTGACCCTTATGCCCGTACCCTGCCGTCTTTCCGTTTCCGGACGCATGACCGCGGCCTTTTCTGTATCTGTTGCCGGAAGAGCCTTTAGCCGGCTTTAAATTTGAAAGTTCCATTTTGCAAATCCTCCATAAATTGAATGCAATGCCCAAATGAAAAGGCGTTAAACCTCTTCCACTTTTACAAGATGCCTGATCTGATGGATCTGTCCTCTTGTAGCCGCATTATCAGGACGGATTACCGAGCTGTTAAGTTTTCTGAACCCCATGCTCTTTACAGTCTTCTGATGCTTCGGCACAGCACCTATTGTAGATTTCACAAGTGTGATTTTAAGTTTCTTATCCACAGCTTATCTCCTTTATATTACATAATCTCCGAAACGCTCTTACCGCGCTTTGCGGCAACTTCCTCAGGAGACATGATGGACTTTAATCCATTGATGGTGGCAATAACAACATTCTGCTTGTTGTTTGAACCGAGAGACTTGGTACGGATATTTTTAATTCCGGCAAGCTCACATACGCTGCGTGCGGGACCTCCGGCAATAACACCTGTACCTTCGGGTGACTTCTTTAAAAGTACCTCCGCGCTTCCGAATTTGCCTACGAAATCGTGTGTGATTGAATTGTTCTCATCAAGTGAAACTTCAATGAGATTCTTTGTTGCATCCTCTTTGCCTTTTCTTATGGCATCCGGAATTTCCGTGGCTTTTCCGAGACCGGCGCCGACATGTCCGGCTCCGTCACCGACTACTACCAATGCTGTAAATTTCATATTACGGCCACCCTTAACGACCTTGGTAACACGCTTGATAGCTACTACCTTGTCGGTAAGTTCAAGCTGGCTCGCATCTACGATGTTACGTTTCATTATTTATCCTCCTTAGAAAACGAGTCCGGCTTCTCTCGCCGCCTCTGCAAGAGCCGCAACCTTGCCGTGATATAAATAGCCCGCTCTGTCAAAAACAACTTTTGAAATACCTTTTTCTGCAGCTCTCTTGGCTATGAGATCCCCAACGTATGCCGCAGCCTCCTTGTTGTCCGTTTCTTTAAGAGCCGCTCTGGCGTCTTTTTCCACAGTTGAAGCGGCTACAAGCGTATTTCCCGCTTCATCGTCAATAATCTGAGCATACATGTGGCTGTTGCTCCTATATACCGCAAGGCGCGGTCTCTCCGCTGTGCCTTTAAGGTGTTCACGCATTCTTATATGTTTCTTGATACGCGCTTTTTCTCTTGATGCTTTTTTGATCATGATGAAATCTCCTTATACGACCGGTTTTCGCTTAACTATGATTATTTCTTACCGGTCTTACCGACTTTGCGGCGAACGCGCTCGCCCTCATACTTAATTCCCTTGCCCTTGTAGGGTTCGCACGGTCTCTTCTCTCTGATAATGGCGGCATGCTGACCGACGGACTCTTTGTCGATACCCTTTACGCTGATAATCTGACCCTCTACCGTCGTCTCGACTCCTTCGGGATCTTCAATTTCAACCGGATGAGAAAATCCGAGAGTAAGGTTCAGAACCTTGCCCTGCTTTGCCGCTCTATAACCGACACCGGTGATTTCGAGTTTCTTTTCGAAACCTGTGTGTACGCCGACTACCATGTTGTTAAGTAAGCTTCTGCTGAGTCCGTGAAGAGCTCTGACTCTTTTTTCGTCACTTTCTCTTGTGAGCTCAATAACGGCAGCTTCCTGTTTGATAGCGATTTCAATCGGAAATGTTCTTTCAAGAGTACCCTTGGGTCCCTTAACAGTCACATGATTATTTTCTGCCACCTGAACCGTGACTCCATCAGGAATGGCGATCGGCATTTTTCCTATACGTGACATGCCCGTTCCTCCTATATTTTAAAATAAATTACCATACAAATGCCAAAACTTCTCCGCCAACCTTGAGTTCTCTTGCCTTTTTGTCGGTAAGAACACCCTGATTGGTGGAAATAATAGCAACCCCGAGTCCTCCAAGTACTTTCGGAAGCTCCTGTGAAGAAGCGAATACACGAAGACCGGGCTTTGAAATACGCTTGATGCCCGAAATTACCTTATCATTTCTGTTGGCACCGTATTTGAGTGTTATACGGATTGTCTCAATTCCACGTTCATCAGCTACCACCTCAAGATTACGGATATATCCCTCATCAAGAAGAATGTTGCCGATAGCCTTCTTTATATTAGAAGAAGGAATATCAACCACGTCATGCTTTGCCATATTCGCATTGCGGATTCGGGTGAGCATATCCGCAATCGGATCATTTATAGCCATACTAAACCTCCTAATTACCTCTTAAATTACCAGCTTGCCTTCTTCACTCCGGGGATCTGTCCTTTATATGCAAGTTCTCTAAAGCAGATCCTGCAGATGCCGTACTTTCTGAGGTAAGCATGCGGACGACCGCAGATTTTGCAACGATTATAGCCTCTTACTTCAAACTTGGGCTTCTTCTGCTGCTTAAGTTTCATGGATAATTTTGCCATCAGTTTCTCCTTCTTAATCAGCTTGCAAACGGCATGTTGAAGAGTCTCAGAAGCTCTCTGCCCTCTTCGTCTGTCTTAGCCGTTGTAGTAAATACAATGTCCATACCTCTCGTCTTATCGATCTTATCATACTCGATTTCAGGGAAGATAAGCTGTTCCTTTAATCCAAGAGCATAATTTCCTCTTCCGTCAAATGAATTGGGATTTACACCGCGGAAGTCGCGAACTCTGGGAAGCGCAAGATTTACAAGCCTGTCAAGGAAATCGTACATCTTGTCTCCGCGAAGAGTAACCTTGCAGCCGATTGCCATTCCTTCTCTGAGTTTGAAATTGGCTATCGACTTCTTTGCCTTTGTGTATATAGGCTTCTGACCTGTAATTGTGGCAAGATCACCGGCTGCATTCTCCAAAACCTTTGCATTTTCTTTTGCCTCGCCTACGGCGATATTGATGACAATTTTATCGAGCTTCGGAACTTCCATTACATTTTTGTAGCCGAACTTTTTTGTCATCGAGGGAGCGATCTCATTTTTATATATTTCTTTGTATCTGCTCACGTCTTTTCCCCTTTCGTTTGGTTTTATCCTCTGGATTTGGAGGATGAAACCTCGTCGATTGTCTCACCGGTAGCCTTAGCAATACGATATTTCTTACCGTTTTCAATCTTAAATCCGACCCTTGTAGGTTTTCCGTTATGCACAAGCATTACATTGGAAATATCTATCGGGGCTTCCACTTCTATTCTTCCGCCGTTTTGATTCTGCATAGAAGGCTTCTCATGCTTTGTAACCTTGTTGATGCCTTCTATAAGAACCTTGCCGTTCTTATAATCCACGGAAGTAACCTTTCCCTCGGCGGAGCTCTTATCCTTTTCTCCTCTTACCCAGGTGGCCGTTTTACCGGCTATTACTCTTACGGTATCTCCCTTTTTAATTTTATGCGCTGACATAAACAAGCCTCCTTCACAATACTTCAGGTGCGAGTGAAAGAATCTTCATGTATTTCTTGTCACGAAGTTCCCTCGCTACCGGTCCGAATATACGCGTTCCCACGGGTGTTCCGTCATCTTTAATAATTACTGCTGCATTTTCATCGAAACGAATATATGAACCATCCTTGCGGCGTGTTTCTTTAACAGTACGTACTACGACAGCCTTTACGACATCTCCCTTTTTAACAACTCCTCCGGGGGAAGCCTCCTTAACCGAAGCTCTGATTGTGTCGCCTATTCTGGCATATCGCCTTGTTGAACCGCCGTTAACACGAATACATAACAACTCTTTGGCACCCGTGTTGTCTGCGACTCTTAATCTGCTCTCCTGCTGTACCATAATGATCTCCTCTTGCTTACTTAGCCTTTTCGATGACCGAAACCAGGCGCCATCTCTTATCCTTTGAAAGCGGTCTGGTTTCCATAACCTTCACTCTGTCACCTATATGGCATTCATTATTTTCGTCATGTGCCTTGAGCTTATAGGTCTTTTTAACAATCTTCTTATAAAGTGGATGCTCAACATTGTCGACGATGCTGACAACGATGGTCTTATCCATTTTATCGGATGTAACTATGCCAACTCTGGTCTTTCTTAAATTCCTGTCCATTTTCATCCTTTCTGTAAGCGCAATCACTTAGCCGCCTTCTGCTTTGCAGTTATTACTGTTCGGATCCTGGCGATATTACGTCTTACTTCACTGATCCTGGCTGTATTGTTAAGCTGGTTAGTTGCATGCTGAAAACGTAAATTGAAGAGCTCCTTCTTTGAATTTTCAAGCTCCTCCATGAGAGCGTTTTCGTCTTTTGCGTTTAATTCTTTAATATATTCTGCGTTTTTCATTATTCGGCACCGCCTTCCAGGTCAGCCTTAGAAACTATCTTGCACTTGCAGGGAAGTTTATGCGTTGCAAGTCTTAAGGCTTCTCTTGCAGCTGCCTCGTCAACACCGCCGATTTCGAACATTACACGGCCGGGTTTTACTACAGCTACCCAATATTCTACAGTTCCTTTACCTGAACCCATACGAGTCTCGGCAGGTTTAGCCGTTACCGGCTTGTCGGGAAAGATGGAAATCCAAACCTGACCGCCACGCTTTACAAAACGAGTCATGGCTATACGGGCTGCCTCGATCTGATTGGATCTGATCCAACAGGACTCCGTAGCGACAATACCGAACTCGCCATGCGCAAGCTTTGTGCCCCTGTTCAATTTGTGTGCCATCGTACCGCGAAACTGCTTACGATGCTTTACTCTCTTAGGCATTAACATAGTTTATCCCTCCGTTACGGGCTCTACGTTTGTAGCTGCCTTCTTAGGCAGAACCTCGCCCTTATATATCCAAACCTTTACGCCAACCTTTCCGTATGTCGTATCGGCTTCTGCAAATCCGTAATCGATGTCCGCTCTGAGCGTCTGGAGAGGAATGGTTCCTTCCGAATAAAACTCAGTACGGGCGATATCGGCTCCGCCGAGTCTTCCTGCACATGACGCCTTGATTCCCAGCGCATCCGTCTTCATGGTTCTCGACATACAGGACTTCATAGCTCTTCTGAAAGAAACGCGTCTTTCAAGCTGCTCTGCGATATTTTCCGCAACAAGCTGTGCATCCTTGTCGGGCTTTTTGATTTCCTTGATGTCGATAAGAACCTTTTTGCCGGTAAGCTTGTCAAGCTCGGCTCTGGTCTTATCAATTTCCTGACCGCCTTTACCGATTACCACGCCGGGCTTTGCGGTATATACTACAACTTTAACACGGTCCGAAGCTCTCTCTATCTCTATCTTGGATACGCCCGCAGAGAAAAGCTTTTTCTTAAGAAATCTGCGGATTTTCTCGTCTTCAACGAGATTGTCGGCAAATTTTGTACCCTCGGCGAACCATCTCGAATCCCAATCAGAGATAATACCTACTCTGAGTCCGTGCGGATTGACTTTCTGTCCCATTACATTTGCTCCTTCCGATTTATCTGCGTTCATCCAGAACGATATTGAGGTGGCTCATTCTCTTAAATATACGATAAGCGCTTCCACGTGCTCTGGGTTGTATTCTCTTCATGATAGGTCCGTTGCTTGCATTGCACTGCGCTATATAAAGCGAGTCTCTGTTGAGTCCCTGAAACTCCGCATTTGCAGCCGCCGACGCAAGAAGCTTCTTTATAACCGATGAAGCATATTTCGGACTGTACTCAAGAATTGCAAGTGCAGTATTTACATCCTTGCCCCTTATTGCATCCATTACGATGCAGGCTTTCTGAACAGGAATACGTGCATATGACAATTTTGCATGAGGGCGCTTTTCCCTGTTCTGTTCATTTCTGTCGTGTTTATATTGGGATCTATGCTGTGTAGCCATAAATCTTCCTCCTCTTAAATCCGGCAACGATCATGTTTTATCATGACTTGCGCTCTGCACCGCTATGTCCTTTAAAGGTTCTTGTGGGAACAAACTCGCCAAGCTTATGACCGACCATATCCTCGGTTACATAAACCGGTACGTGCTTGCGTCCGTCATGAACCGCAATCGTATGTCCTACAAATGACGGAAAGATCGTTGAGCGGCGCGACCACGTTTTTACTACCTGATTCTGACCCGCGGCGTTCATCGCATCTATTTTTTTCAAAAGACTTTCGTCAGCGAAAGGTCCTTTTTTAAGTGATCTTGACATTTCTTTTCCTCCTCGGTTTCATCTTACTTTATAGCCTTGCCGTCTCTTCTGCGAACAATCATCTTGTTGGACTGCTTCTTTTTCTTACGCGTCTTGTAACCGAGAGCGGGCTTGCCCCAAGGAGTTGAAGGACCGGAGCGTCCGATGGGAGCTCTTCCCTCACCGCCGCCGTGCGGGTGATCGTTGGGGTTCATAACGGATCCGCGAACCGTAGGTCTGAATCCCATGTGACGTACACGTCCGGCTTTTCCGTAATTTATAAGATTGTGATCAATATTTCCGATTGTTCCGATTGTGGCTCTGCATTCTATGGGAACCATTCTCATTTCACCGGAGGGAAGTCTAAGGGTAGCCTTTCTTCCTTCTTTTGCCATAAGCTGAGCGCTTACTCCGGCAGATCTTACCATCTGACCGCCGCGTCCGGGATAGAGCTCGATATTGTGAACATCCGTACCTACCGGTATCTGTTCAAGCGGAAGGCAGTTGCCTACTCTCGCTTCGGCATTTGCACCGTTCATTATGTACTGTCCGACTTCCAGGTCGTTGGGCGCGAGTATGTATGACTTGATTCCGTCTTCATAGCAGATCAAAGCGATATTGGCCGTTCTGTTGGGGTCGTATTCCACAGCCACCACCTTGGCACGTATATCATCCTTATTTCTCTTGAAGTCAATGATCCTGTATTTGCGTCTGTTTCCGCAGCCGCGATGCCTTACCGTAATTTTACCCTGATTATTACGTCCCGATTTCTTTTTGAGCGAAACAACAAGAGACTTTTCAGGCTCTTTCTTGGTTATTTCAGAGAAGTCGGAACCTGTCATCTGTCTTCTGGACGGTGTATACGGTCCGTATTTTCTAATACCCATTAATAATTTCCTCCGACGTTGAATATTGTTTTCTCAACGCTAATCATCAAAGACCTTCGTAGATCTCAATTTCCTTGCTGTCAGCCGTAAGCTTTACAATGGCTTTTTTGGTTTTTGCCGTGAAGCCCTGTGAATTTCCGCGGCGTTTTTTCTTTCCGAGAATATTCATCGTGTTGACTCTCTCGACCTTTACGCCTTCGAAGCATTTTTCAACAGCTTCTTTAATCTGCGATTTGTTTGCTTCGGGATGAACGAGGAAGGTGTATTCTTTTCCTTCCATCATACCCATGCTCTTTTCCGTCAACACAGGCTTGAGGATAATGTCATAATTTGTTAAAGCTGCCATCAGATGTATACCTCCTCAATCTTATTAACGGCATCCTTTGTAAGGATGAGCGTCTGGGCGTTCATGATATCATAGACACCGAGCGTCCCTGTGATAATCGCGCTTACGTCAGGAATGTTTCTTGCCGAGCATACTACATTTTCATCCACATCCGCCGTAACAACAAGAGTTTTGCCGTTCACCTTAAGTGCGTTCATTACCTTGACGAATTCTTTGGTCTTCTTCTGATCGAACTTAAGCTCGTCTACCACTATGATCTTTTCGTTAAGAAGCTTAGCCGAAAGAGCCGACTTAAGAGCGGTCCTCTTTTCCTTCTTGTTCATTTTGAAAGAATAATCTCTCGGTGTGGGAGCGAATACCACTCCGCCTCCCGTCCACTGGGGAGAACGAGTGGAGCCTTGTCTGGCATGTCCCGTTCCTTTTTGTCTCCAGGGCTTTCTTCCTCCGCCTCTGACCTCTGCACGGGTCTTGGCTTTCTGTGTACCCTGACGCATCGCTGCAAGATGCTGTCTTACAGCCATATGGATAAGATGCTCGTTGATATTTACCGAGAAAATCTCGTCTTTAAGCTCGATATCTCCGACCTCTTTCCCTTCCATGTTGTATACTGCTGTCTTAGCCATTTCTATATCTCCTTATGCCGAATCAGATGTCTTTTTTTGTTGTTTCTTTGATGGTGATAAGGCTCTTTTTGGGACCGGGTACCGCTCCCTTTACAAGAATCAGATTTTTCTCGGCGTCAACCCTGACTACTTCAAGATCGCGAACCGTCACTCTGACCCCACCCATCTGACCGGGCATGCCTTTTCCTTTGAAAACTCTGCTGGGATCCGACGAGGCTCCGTTTGAACCCTGATGACGATGGAATTTTGAACCGTGCGTCATGGGTCCTCTGTGCTGTCCGAGGCGTTTGACCGCACCCTGGAAGCCCTTTCCTTTTGATATTCCCGTGGCATCGATACGATCGCCTGCCGCAAAAATATCAGCCTTGATTTCGGATCCGGCAGTATATTCGTCCGCATTTTCAAATTTGAATTCGCGTACAAATCTCTTTCCGGAAACTCCCGCCTTTTCAAAGTGTCCTTTGAGAGGCTTGTTGATTCCGTGCTCGAACTTGACATGCTTCTTTCCGTTTTTGTCACGGCTGACCTTGCGCTCAAGTTTATCCACGAAACCCACCTGGACGGCGCTGTATCCGTCATTCTCTACTGTTCTGATTTGTGTTACCACGCAGGGACCCGCCTGAAGAACCGTCACGGGTATTACCGTTCCGTCTTCATTGATGATCTGCGTCATTCCGACCTTTGTCGCAAGTATTGCTTTTTTCACTTGAGTGTACCTCCTTAATGCGGGTTACGCCTTATCATGCGCAGAGCCCTTTCAAACGTCGACCGCGGTCGCACGGCTCGTTTACCTTACCCGGAATTACTTCATGCTGATCTTGATTTCTACACCCGCCGGCATTTCAAGGCGCTGAAGAGCGTCTACCGTCTTGGGCGTAGGGGATACGATATCAACAAGGCGCTTATGAGTCCTCTGCTCGAACTGCTCTCTGGAGTCCTTGTACTTGTGAACCGCGCGAAGGATAGTTACAACTTCCTTGCTTGTGGGAAGCGGCACGGGACCGGAAACCTTTGAACCGTTCTTGCGGACTGTCTCAATGATCCTCTTCGCCGAAGAATCCACCAGCTGATGATCATACGCTTTTAAAGTAATCCTCATTTTCTGATTTGCCATAAAAAACAGCCTCCTACGTTTACAAACAACATATAATGTGACGCTTACACGCACTCGTGTGTTTCTTTTTTATCGTCACAACATTCAGTATTTTAGCTCATAAAGCGCATTCTAGCAAGCAAAATTTATTCAAAAGAAACACTCACTTAAAAAACAGGTAAAAATAATCATTTTGTTTGATTTTTTTTATCCTCGATCTCTATTGCACCTTATAAGCAACTCGTGTACTATAACGATACTGTAATAATATGTCAAGATTTTTTGGAGTTTAAGATGATAATTGCAAGCAACTGGAAGGACTATGAAGTTCTGGAAACCGGAAACGGGGAAAAAATCGAAAGATGGGGAAAATATATTTTAAAGCGTCCCGATCCTCAGATCATCTGGAAAAGATCAATTTCGGACAAAAAGCTTCCTCATATAGACGGAATTTATCACAGATCCTCCAAGGGAGGCGGCGACTGGGAGGACAGAGGCCTGCCCGATGAATGGTCAATATCATATGAAGGAAGAGACAGCGGCAGGCTCACCTTCAGACTCAAGCCCTTTTCCTTCAAGCATACGGGACTTTTTCCGGAGCAGGCTGCAAATTGGGACGCAATGTCTGATTTGGTAAAAAAAGCTGACAGACCTATAAAGGTTTTAAATCTTTTTGCATATACGGGAGGCGCCACCTGCGCTCTTCTTGGAAGCGGAGCCGAAGTTACCCATGTCGATGCCTCCAAGGGAATGGTTAAATGGGCAAAGGAAAATGCGGAGCATTCAAAGCTTTCAGATAAAAAAGCGAGATATCTGGTGGATGACTGCGTGAAATTCGTTCAGAGAGAACTGCGAAGAGGAAACAAATACGACGCAATACTGTTGGATCCTCCCTCATACGGAAGAGGACCCTCCGGAGAAATATGGAAGCTGGAGGATAATATTTACGTTCTTCTCGAAATGCTTACCGAACTGCTTTCGGATTATCCTTTATTTTTCTTTTTAAACTCCTACACAACGGGCTTGCAGGCGGGAACTCTGAGCCATATGCTCCATAGGGTAATCGATCCTAAAAGAAAAGCTGAAATTTATGCGGACGAGCTGGGGCTTCCGGTTGCAGCCACAGGGCTGGTGCTTCCCTGCGGTGCATGCGGAAGGGTGATCTTCAATAATTAAGGAGCCACATAGTCTATATTTTCTCTGATTTGAGCCATGCGGTTATCAAGCTGATTTATCATATCTGCCGCATATTTCATCTCTTCGGAAACCGCTTCGGCATTTCTGATAACCTTTTTATATCTGATGGTATGCTCGACCGACGCCCAAAAGTCCATCGCTATCGTTCTGAACTGAACCTCGACCTTGATATATTCTTTGGATTCCGTGAGAAATATGGGGATCTCCAATATAATGTGCAGGCTTCTGTAACCGTTATCCTTAGGATGAGCTATATAATCTTTGACATTTATGACTTTGATATCGTCCTGTTTTTTTATACATTCGGCAATCTTATATATGTCGTCAACAAAAGGACATATGACTCTGACCCCTGCAATATCCGTAAGATTTTCAACTATTCCTTCATATGTAAGAGGATATCCTCTTCTTTTGCATTTTTCATATATACTTCTCGGTGTCTTGAGTCTGGCTTCTATGGTTTCAAAAGGATTTCGCTCATATTTCATAGCCATTTCCCTGTTTAAAACCTCAAGCTTGGTCTGAACCTCACTTATTGCGCACTCATATTTCATAAGGAGCATACGAAATTTATAGGCATAATCCTTTACATTGGTAACGTCAAAAAAATGCTCTATGTCCTCAGGTGATATCCCCGAAATATCATTTATCGAGTTGTAATGCTTGTAGCTTGTACTAAGTTCACTCATTTCAATTTTTATGACATGCGCGCCTTATCGGCTTGCGTAAAAGACGGCGCCTGTCTTTTCCTTTTTGACTTTATGTTAATTAAGCAACGGTTTTAATTATTGCATACTTCATAAAAAAATGAAACTTTCCAAACGGTTTTTAGTGATTTTTATAAAATTTTCATTTTATATATCCCTTGTCGGAGCATTAAAAATTGTCACAACTCCAACCCGTCTTCAATCATATTCTTTTTTAACGCCGTTCCGTATTCTATATCGCAAACCGATCTTTTTCCTAAAACATCCTTATAATACTTGGGTTTAAGCCCGTACCCCGGTCTTATGGATCTTATATTTTCAGGAGAAAAGAGCTCTCCTTTTTTTATATCCTTTACGACATACAAAGAACGTCTGAGCTCTCTTCCTTCAAGCTCCGACTGCAAAAGCTCATAGTCTCCTTTTCCCATAACGATTTCCGCTCTTCTGACCTTATTAACCATTTGAGCAAATTCACTGATCGTCATTGAAAAGCCCTTATCAGGATTATCTTCGGCAGAGTCGAGCATTACGTGCTTTTCTATAACCTTTGCTCCGGCAGCCACGGCAAGCATTGCAGCCTCATAGCCCGCCGAATGATCCGACAAGCCTACCGTAACCGAAAAGTCCTCCATCATAGTCTTTATAAGACCCAAATTCATATCCTCAATCTTTGCGGGATACTCGCTGCAACACTTCAAAAGCACGATATTCGGATTACCGGCTCTTAAACAGGCATCTACGGCTTCCTGTATCTCCTCTTTGCTCCCCATTCCGCAGGATATAATCATGAGCTTGCCCTTGCTTGCCGTATATTCAATAAGAGGTATATCCACAAGCTCATATGAGGCTATTTTATACGCCTGAACTCCCAGATCCTCCAAAAAATCTACGGCGCTGTTATCAAAAGGTGTTGATAAGAAATCCACTCCGACCTTTTCACATTCTTCTTTTATGGTCTTCTGCCACTCCCACGGCGTAAAGGCGTCTTTATAGAGATCGTAATAGGTATATCCGTCCCACAATCCTCCTTTAATCTTAAATTCGGGTTTATCGCAGGGAAGGGTCAGGGTGTCTGCGGTATAGGTCTGAATTTTTACGCAGTCCGCCCCCGCTTCCTTTGCTCTTCTGACTATTTCAAGCGCATTTTCTATTTTTCCCGCATGATTGGCGCTCATTTCAGCTATAATATATACTCCGTTTTTTCCTACTGTATCAAAAGACATACACTGCTCTCTCCTCTGCACAGATAAAGCCCGATCCGTATGAGAAGGCTCAACAGACCGGGCTTATATTACTGAATATCTGCAATATTACATCATTCCGTCCATTCCGCCGGCGGGCATAGCTGCCGGAGGCTCTTTGATTGTGGCGACCGCCGCTTCCGTTGTAAGGAAGCTTGAGGCTACGCTCGTAGCGTTCTGGAGTGCACTTCTTGTAACCTTGGCGGGATCAAGAATTCCGTCCTGAACCATGTCAACATATTTTTCGGTTGCGGCATTGTAGCCTACACCCTTCTTGGATTCCATAACCTTGTTTACAATTACGGATCCGTCAAGTCCCGCATTTGCAGCGATCTGGAAGAGAGGAGCTTCAAGAGCCTTAAGAACGATCTTTGCTCCCGTTCTGCTGTCTCCGTCAAGCGAGTCTACAACCTTCTGAACATCCTTCTTTGCGTGGATATAAGCCGATCCGCCTCCGAAGATTATGCCCTCCTCAACTGCCGCACGTGTAGCGTTAAGAGCGTCCTCCATACGGAACTTTACTTCCTTCATCTCGGTTTCGGTAGCCGCTCCCACTCTGATAACGGCAACTCCGCCTGCAAGCTTTGCAAGTCTTTCCTGTAATTTTTCTCTGTCGAAATCGGAGGTGGTATCCTCGATCTGCTTTCTGATCTGTGCTATTCTTGCCTGAATTTCTTTCTTTGTGCCTTCACCGTCAACTATGGTCGTATTTTCCTTCTCAATCTTTACGCTCTTGGCTCTTCCGAGGTCGCTGATCTGAGCTTCCGAAAGCTCAAGCCCGAGATCCGATGAAATCACGCGGCCGCCCGTAAGAATGGCGATATCTTCAAGCATTGCCTTCCTTCTGTCACCGTAGCCGGGAGCCTTTACGGCAACCACGCTGAATGTTCCGCGAAGCTTGTTTACAATAAGCGTAGTCAGAGCTTCACCCTCAACATCTTCGGCAATAATCAAAAGCTTTGAGCCCGTCTTTACAATCTGCTCGAGCAGGGGAAGGATATCCTGTATGCTTGAAATCTTCTTATCTGTAATAAGAATATACGGATCGTCAAGGTTGGCTTCCATCTTGTCCATATCCGTAGCCATATAAGCCGAGATATATCCGCGGTCAAACTGCATGCCTTCCACGAGATCAAGCTCCGTGAGCATGGTCTTTGACTCTTCAATGGTAATAACGCCGTCATTTGAAACCTGTTCCATAGCGTCTGCTATCATCTGACCTACGCTGTCGTCGCCTGATGAAACGGCTGCTACACGCATAATCTGCTCTTTTCCCTTAACCTTTGTAGCCATCTTGGCTATGGATGCAACCGCAGCGTCGGTAGCACGCTTCATACCCTTTCTGAGCTCTATCGGATTTGCGCCGGCTGCAAGATTCTTGATACCTTCATTGATCATCGCCTGTGCAAGAACCGTAGCGGTAGTCGTTCCGTCTCCCGCCACGTCATTTGTCTTCGTGGCTACTTCCTTTACGAGCTGAGCTCCCATATTTTCATAAGGATCCGCAAGCTCTATCTCTTTTGCAATAGTTACACCGTCATTTGTTATGGTAGGTGCGCCGTAGGCTTTATCAAGAACCACGTTTCTTCCCTTGGGACCTATCGTTATCTTAACAGTATCAGCAAGCTTATTTACGCCTTCCGCCATAGCGGCACGTGCTTCAGCACCGTTCTTTATTGTCTTTGCCATTGTTTATATGCCTCCTAAAAATTTTATCCCGATAATCGTAATATAATTATTTAATAATAGCCAGAATATCGTTCTGCTTTACAATGATATATGTAACATCGTCGTCAAGCTTGACTTCCGTTCCGGAATATTTTGAATAAATAACCTTATCGCCCTTCTTTACTTCCATTTTTATGACCTTGCCGTCTTCCACAGCGCCGGGACCTACCGCAATAACCTCAGCCTGCTGAGGCTTTTCCTTTTCTTTTCCCGGAAGAACAATGCCCGACTTTGTCATCTCCTCCGCCTCAAGCTGTTTTAACACAACTCTGTCTGCCAACGGTTGTAATTTCATTTAATTGCCTCCTTAGATACACATATGATAAAAAAATAATATACTCACTATTAGCACTCATGCACATAGAGTGCTGACAGTGAGTATATTAGCATAGCTGAAAAATACCGTCAATATAATTATTATATGTTTATCAATCTTTTATCTTTATACTATATTATCTTATTTTTTGGAAGGCTTGGGAATATCCTTTCCGTAAAGATCTATACTGTTTTCCCTAAGCGCATACGCCCAAAACACCTCCGGAATATTGGGCCAATCCGCAGTTCCTCTTTCTTCCCTGCATATCTGCATGGCTCTGAGCTTGACAATCTCGGACAGATCTATTCCCGTTCTGAGTGTGTGCATGGTAAGCGCACACCAGGCAGGCGCTCTTTCCATGAGCCCCGATTCGTCAAAGGCTGTATATAGAGCCTGTCTGTCGTATTCCTTTTGAACCTGCTCTATCGTCCACTCTTTCCCGTCTCCGTGCAGAATCATAAATTGAGCCTTACCTCCATGACCGGCGGGAAGTCCCAAAGAACCGGGGTTTGCACATCTTTTTTCTCTATACTCAAAGCTGTCGGCAATGTGATTATGTCCATGAATAAGAAGATTTGTTTTCAGGGAAGACAATATTTTACGGGTATTTCTTTTTTCTCTGACTATAAGTTCGGATGGAGAAGCCGGAGAGCCGTGGCAAATTTCAAAGCGGGGGGGAAACTCCTTAAACTCCGTATATACAGCCATTCTGTCAAGAAAATTAAAATCCCTGTCCGTAAGCGACTCATACGTATAAAGAAAAGCACCCGACGCAGAGCCGTTTTTCAAGCCCTCTCCCCCTCTTTTATGATAATCAATGAGCGCCTGATCCTTATTTCCCTTCAAAAAAATGCAGTCAAAATGCTGTTTAAGCATTTTCATAAATTCTATTGTTTTTTGAGGATAGGGACAATCCGCTACATAGTCTCCGAGCAGGATAAAACGTGTAATTCCTCTGCTTATACAATGCTCAAAGCACTCCTGAAGAGCTATGTAATTGGAATGTATATCCGAAAAAACCGCTATATCCATAGACCGCTTATTTCTCCAAAACAAGTTGCGACAGCATATTCACCATATAACTATAACCTCAAGGAAAAAATAAGTATATCTATTTTTTTGATTAATTATTTCCCGACAGCTTTCTTACAAGGTAATAAAATTCATTTTTGTATTCGTCGGAGCTCACAGCCAGCTTTTTATAATCCTCCATAATGCTTTCCAAGGTAGCTGTTCCCCTGTTCCTGCTGTTTGAGAGAATTTGTGCAAACTCGGCTGCAAGAGAGGCGAATTTAAAGTCGTCGTCCATTTCTTCTTTGTAAATATCCTTGGTGAGAGGGTAGGATACCTCTTTTGAATTATTCTCGCCCGCCTCCTTGTATCGTATTTTTATAAAGGCGTATTCGTCAGCTTTAGATTTATCCCCCTTATCTCCGGTATCTTTTCCTTCATTATATCTGAGTTCTATCGCGTCGCTGCTGCCGTTCTCAATTATCTCATACATCGCCACAACGCTGTGACCCGCTCCGATTTCAGCCGCATCCTTGGTATCGTCGGCAAAATCGCTGTCGTTAAGCATACGGTTTTCGTAGCCCACCAGCCTGTAAGCGTTTACATTTGCGGGATTAAACTCTATTTGCAATTTTACATCGTCGGCAACCGTAACCAGAGTCGAGCCCATTTCCTCCACCAAAACCTTTTTGGCTTCAAGCAGCGAATCTATGTATGAATAATTGCCGTTTCCGTAGTTTGCAAGTCTTTCCAAATTGTCATCCTGCAAATTGCCTTCTCCGAAGCCGAGTACCGAAAGATAAATGTCGGTTTTTCTCTTTTCTTCTATAAACCTTTGGAGCTCATCCGGCTCTGAAATACCCACGTTCAGATCACCGTCGGTTGCCAGTATGACCCTGTTTATGCCGCCTTTTATAAAATGATTTTTTGCCACCTCATAAGCCTTTTGGATTCCGCCCTCTCCGTTTGTCGAGCCTCCCGCCATAAGAGAATCAAGCGCGTCAAAAATCTTTTCTTTTTCCGAGCCTTTTGCGCCGCTCAAAACGGTTTCGACTCCGTCTGCATAGGTAACTATGGATATGCTGTCCTTTGCCGTAAGATTCTCCGTAAGCTGCTTAAAGCTCTTTACCAAAAGAGGAAGCTTGTTGCTTTCGTCCATGGAACCCGATACGTCTATCAAAAACACCAAATTGGAATCCGGTCTGTCAGACATATCTATATCCTGAGTTCTGAGACCTACAAAAACAAGCTTGTGTTTATCATTCCAAGGGCAGTTTGACATTTTAAGAGTTATACCGAATTTATCCTTACCCTTAGGAAGATTTAAATCATAATGGAAATAGTTAATAAACTCCTCCGCTCTTACCGCTTCCGAAGGTATTTCATCGACAGTATAGCCGTCCTCTATCATTCTGCGTACATTCGAATAGCTTGCCGTGTCCACGCTTGCGGAAAAGGTGGAAAGCGGCTGTATCGAAGCCATTAAAAATCCGTTCTCCTGCGCTTTTTCATAGCCCTCATAATTGAAGCTGTCATAATAGCCCGGATCGTAAGGAATATAGGGATCATACATCTCATACTCTCCCACCGCTTTGGCGGTACTCTGGGAATAGTCCTCTTTCACCTCTCCTGCATCTGTAGGCGGCGGTCCCGATTCCGTGTTTTCATCAACCCGCTTCGCCGTACAGGAAGCCAGACTCAAGACCATAAGCACCATAGGCATTACTAAAGCTATTTTCCTTTTCATAATGTTGTCCTTTCCCCTTTTGCAGCGTCTTATACGCTATAAGGCTATTGCAAATATTTTCAGATACAAACCGTGCCTCTGTTATATATACAAATAAGACTGATAAAATGTTGCAAAAGGATATATAATTTTTCCGAAGTATGCTATTTATTATATTATCAGTATTCTCCTCTTAATGTGAAGATAATAAAGTTGATTTTCAAGCGCAAAAACCGAAAAAAATACATTACGTACCATAAATAGAGTTATAGGACAAAACGTGTTGATGGCTAATCCCATTGATCATAGAATC
>CAUVOD010000022.1:0-34168 GCA_963553525.1 uncultured Lachnospiraceae bacterium
TTTATTTACAAGGCTTCGGAGGGGTTTTCATCAACACGTTTTGTCCTATAACTCGAATTTGGAGCTATCCTATAAAAAAGTAGACACATTATATGTACAACCTATCCCAACAAAAAGACGAATGCTCCCTCGCATATTGCAAAGAAGCATTCGTTCCTCTAAGCCTGATCAGCGGTTTTTTATGTTAATCATTAACATTTCCGCCTAGATCTAAGGACTTGTTATTCTTTTGTGATGCTGTGTTGCATTACTGCCTGTATTGCTGTTTAATGTACTCTTTAACTCTTAATCTTCCTTTTTTCTCCTGGAAGCTCTTGCAAGCAGAGCTATCATGGCTGAAAGTCCGGCTATTACCATGAGTCTTGAAGCATTGCTTGCTTCACCGGTCTTTCCTCTTCTTGCTCCGAGTACGCTTCCCTTATTGGTGCCTCTTCTTGCTCCGAGTACCTGCTGTTCGGGATCCGTTCTTCTTGCTCCGAGTACCTCTCCGTCAGGAGTTACAGGTGCTGCGGGTGTAGGCTTAGCAGGCTTCGTAGGAGTTCCGCCTCCGCCGCCACCTCCGGGCGCCGTATAAACATTGGTAAAGGTGAGTCCCGCATTATCGTCAATTACTTCATCGTTCCTCAATACCGACATTTCAACATATACTTTACGTACACCGCTCTGCGTCTCTACTTCCGTTACATCATATACAATACGGTATACGGTTTCATCATAACGATAATTGGCTTGTCCGGTATTAATTTCCCTTACTTTGTACGCATACGTTCCTTCCTTATGGAATGTAATATTTTTAAACTGCGTCTCGCCCTGATTTGCTGTTAAAATCTGAGCCGTTACCGATTGTGCTCCCGCTGCCGTTCCATCAGGCATCGGCATCTCATTATCAGCCACATCATGAGGTAAGTCGCTGTTTTCCGGATCGGCTTCCAAAATGAAATTGAATGTGGAAGCGCTTGCAGGTCCGCCCTGTACAAACTTTCTTAAAACAGGGCTTGTAGCCGCAACGCTCTCTGCAACAAGACCCGTACCGTATTCCTTAACCTTATTTCCGCTTGAAGCGTCAAGACCTTCCAATACCGCCACGGTATGATCGACAGAAGGCGTAAATTCCATATCGTCTCCGAGTTCGGTAAATGAGGTGAACTTGGCACCGTCACGATATACTACAATCTTGTAAACATTATGCTCCGTTGCGGCAGTTCCGTCCTTAAGACCGTAGAATACATACTTACCGTCTTCATCGGTTTTGGTTCTTACTCTGAGCACATCTCTTCCGGTTGATGTGTCATAAAGTTCAACAACAACATCTTTTACCGGTCTTTCACCCTCGTCGAACTTGCCGTTAAGCTTGCCGTCTACATTTATGTCTTCCCACACGAAGCCTTTAAGCATACCCGGTGTAAGCATTGTAGCTACCGGAAGTCCTTTGACCCATGATGAGCTTGAGGTATATTTTCTCAAAAAGTACGGAGACCATACATTGGTTTTGTACATCTGAGCTTCAGTTGCGTTCGCTGTATCGACGGTTATGTCAAAAACGGCTTCTATCTTTCCGTCGTCTTTCTTTATTACGGCATCTTTTTTCAGTACCATTTTTACAAAGTTTACCGCATTCCAATCGGACGCCGTCCAGCCTGAGGTATCGGACTGCTTTGTCCATGCGTAAGAATCCCACTTTTCATATTCGGCTGTCGGCGAAGCGCTTCTGGCATAATAAACCTCGAAACCGTTCGGCACGTTCCTTAGAGCATTTGCAAGGTTTGTTGTAAATTTAAACTCTCCTTCGGGATTTATTCTTCCTCCCCAATTCTCACCCGCTTTCGGTATAGGGAAGTACACGGAAAATCCCTTAACATCCGAAACGGAAGTGTTTTCAACGGTCAGCTTGTAGTTGGCGTCATTGTACATACCCATCACGGTGGAAGGATCTCCGGCCACGTATGTACGATACATGCCGTCAACTTCTTTGCTCTGTTTTGCCGATGATGAAACAACAAGATTCTCTGCCTTCTTAAGCTGGATATAACCCATAGGTGCGATCATCTTATTCTTTCCGGTAAGATGATACTTGTCGGCAGCAATATGGGTACGTCCCACATTATCCATATATTCAATCGGAACGTCGGTATCCGTGTTATACTCCACCCACATCAGATCATCATATATTCCTTCATTTGCAGAGTAACCGGGGCTGTATCTGAAGCTTAACCATGCTCCGTTGTATCTGGTATCCGCCAGATATTCTCCCGTGGATAAAGGAGTGTTTTTAAGCGATTTTTCGGAAAGTACGCTTCCTCCGATCTGACGGGTATTATACTTAGCTTGAGCGGCATTGATTTTGGTAAAATCAAGCTTATAAACTACCGCATCCGGATACTTATCCCTAAGATCCTGAGATATATCACTGTTGGGTATCTTGATTATTTCAGGCTGCGGCACTTCTCCGGGCGCGTTCGTGGCATGGTATTTTTTCTCAACTCTTATGCCTGTCCACTTACCGTCTCTGAAAGCATATTTATCGCCGTAATTTACCTTAATATCTTCATACTCTTCACCGTAAGGACTTATAAGATAAACTGCATCCATATACTGAGCATTCCTGGGCTGAGTCCAGCTATGGAAATGAACCTTTGAATATACAAGATTATTATCGGTTCCTATTTCAAATATGTTTCCGGGATCGTTGTCAAGGTTGTTGCCGAGTACAAGACTCTTGCCGTACAGTCCGTTAAAGAACCTTCCGGTTATAGTGGTATACGCCGATTTCTGACCTTTTCCCGAGTTCTTAAGAGTTTCACCGGCGGGCAGTACGTCATTGCCGTCCTTGTTTTCTATCGTGATTTTATGTTCAATAGCAGTATTATCAGTTGCACCTACACTTACGACACTCTTCGACAATACCACGCCGCTGAATCTGTATACTGTAGTTTCACCGTTCACATATGCATATCTGTCTCTTGAAACAAGATCAGCCAATGTACTCTGTGAAGGAATCGTATCAATATCAAACTTAACAGCCTTCAAATATATACCGCTGTTTCCGGCTATACCGAGGTCAAGCAGGTTGATTCTGTTATCTCCGCTGTAGGCGATCCAATCCGATATCACACCGGTTTTGCTGTTCCATGTTTTTACATAGATATTTGATACTTCATGATCATCTTTAATTGAAGCCGGTATTCTCTGCTCGGTAATGCCGACAGCTCCGGTATTGTTTATATCATAGTCGAGAGTTATCGTCTTGGCTTTACTGTCCTTTGTACCGCGGTTTCCTATCATGAAATAGCCGACATTACGCTCCTGCGTATGCTCAAAGCCGGGAGCGCCCATGTACAGTACAAAGTCTCTGTTGATTCCGTCCGTCTGCCTATTATTATCCTGGTATTTTACATTGGCAAATACCTCTTCATAATTGCCTGTAATGAAATAGGTAAGTGAAGGATATTTGCTCTTTTCAAAGTTTTCGTACTGGTCGGCTGCGTATTCTCTTCCGTAATATCTTGCCTTTACATCCGCAACCTTGACGGTAACCTCGGTACCGGCGGGATATTTGTCCGAAGGGAATGACCACATAGGAAATACGGTAATATCTCTGTACCCTACAATGGAATTGCTTACAGTAAAGGTATATCCCTTATAACCCGCAGGAATTTCATATCCGTTGGGGGTGGTATATCCGGGATTGGTTACAACGGGAACCGCTCCCTTATAGTTGGGAGTATATCCCTCTCTTAATTCCTTAAATCCTTTAAATTCCGCAAATTCCGGAGCTAAAAGGGTTATCGAGTAGCTATTATATGCTACGTCATTTGTATAGGGTTCACCATTCGGCGTAGGCCTTACCCAAAAGCTTTCATTTCCGGACATCTGACCGCCTTCTTTGATCTCCGGCTTTAAAGAAGATTTCCAGCTTGTACCGTATGACTTTGAGTCGTCATTTTTGAATGTAAGCTCGTCCAGCTTATATTCATTTTTTATAATCTCATCGGAAAGCTTCTTCATGGACTGGACAACCCTTACAGGCTCGCTTGTCACTAAAGCATTGGGAATCCTGTCATAAAACCATGCAGTACCGCTTCCCCAGTATTCTTTACGGTAATCATTTCTGGACGCGCCGTAGATGGGTACATCAAACGAAACCGTCTTTGTATCATTAGCTTCTCCGTCACCGTAGAATTTAAGAGTAATGGTTCCGTTATGCTGTTCAACTCCAAATTTATCCGCCACATCGGCTTTACTCGTAACAACCTTACCGTCAGAAGAAGCGACAATCTCCCTGCCGGCAGAAGTGGTAACGATCTTTTCCTTCAAAGTATTATCCGCTCCGTTTACCACATATTGTACGGGATCGTACCCTTCGGCAGTATTGATGGTCTTTCTGAATGACAATCCCTCGGGAATGGTTATCGATATCTCCTTTTCCGTTCCCGCTCCGAACTGTGCTTCAACATGGAGATTCATCTCATCCCTGTAGCCGAAATTGAGGACTGTTGAATGGGGCTGCATTAAATCATAATTTACGCCCTTATAATTTATTTCAAGCTTTGAAATTCCGGTTATCTCACCGGGCGCTGCGGTTATAATCGTACTGAAGCTCTTGAGCTCGAAAGTAAGAGTGTCTCCGTTTATCTGAACGTCTTCCACCACCTCGGTCTGTACAGCTCCCGACTTGATGTCGTTAACCACACTACCCGATACATCCTCTTTAAGATTACCCTGATCGTCGATAAGATCGGTCTTTACATGCACAAGCTTGGTATCTTCGCTGAACTCGGAGTCCGTTCTGATAGTAACCTTTGCAACGCTTCCTTCAGGAAGATCGACCTTTGCTCCGTCTTTAACAACCTTAATATCATATGCCGACGTGCTTAAAAAGTTATTAAGCTTATTGCTTGCATTCAGCATATCATTTGAAAGCTTATTCTCCACCTTGGCTGCAATGAGTGAAGAGCCTTCGGGGAAATTGCCTTCGACGGTGATAACGGTTTTCGTGCCTGACACGATAACTTCGTATGTCTTTGCAGCTTCTTTTAAAGTAACAACCACCTTCGGTGCTTCAACTCCGTCGGCAAGACTGTATTCCTTGGGAAGTTCGGCGGTAAAAGTATACTCTCCCGCTTCATCCTTCTTATATTCCTTGTCAGAACTCCACTTGACGGAAACTTCTTTTTCTTTTTCTCCAACTACCGCTTTTATCTTTTCAGGAAGCTCAATGCTGTCAGGGGCATCTTTTCCTATTATATATTCATATACGGCTTCATAAGAGAAGGACTTGATTTTTTCTTTTTCGGCATTTTCCTTGGACAATACCTTGACCACGACCTTGGGAGCGGATACTCCTTCTCCAAGATCATAGTTTCCCAAGATTGTTCCCGTGTATGTATAAGTTCCTTCTACTTCGGGATTGTATGCGCTGTCACTGTTCCATTTAACAGATACACTTACAGACTCGCCATTTACCACAGCAGTAATCTCGGACTCAAGAGCTATCGTCTCCGGAGCTTCTCCGACTACATAGCTGTATGATTCCCTATACTTAAATTCATTGATGACAGGCTTTTCCTGCTGATCATTTTTGTCTTCTTCCGAAGCGGATTCTCCGGCATTCTCCGATACCGAAAGATCCCCATCTTCAACAGGCTCTGAATCTTCTTCTAAAGACTCTGTCGTCCCTTCGTCAGCTCCGGAAACCCCGGACGGCTTCGCTTCACTTACTTCCGAAGCATTATTTTCGGGAGCTTCCGCTGAGACTTCCTCAGCCGTCTCCGACTGTTCTGCGCTTTGCTCGCTTTCAAGTTCGGAGGCTTGAGCGGTCAATGACGTGATTCCACCAAAATTGGAAATAATCATCGCCATTGCTAAAAGCGCTGCTAATATGCGATTCTTTTTTCGTATTTTCTTTTTCAATTCCTTTTACCTCTCTGCAATCCATTTACAGTTGCAAATATCATATATCACATTCAAAAATAATACAACAGTTTTTAATGTGATAAATTGATGTTTATAAAAATATAATAATTAAACATTTCTTTTTCCTATGCCGTTTCGTTATTCGATATTTTCTTTCCCGTTCTTTCCTGTTTTAATATGTATATTATTTATCTGCGTCAGGATTTTTATCGGATTTTAATGAATCTATTTAATTATGATGAATTGAAATATGATGATTTTTGCATCGGACCTAAGAACTCAACTTGCGGAACATATGAAACAAGTATATAGATGTTGTTAACAATTATGTGAACAAAAAGCAAAAAACGAAGAATGCAGTTTACGCAATTCTCCGTTTAAAGCAGATGACGGGAATCGGACCCGCATATCCAGCTTGGAAGGCTGGTGTTCTACCACTGAACTACATCTGCAAATGTTCCCCCCGAATTTACAATCGGGGTGACAGGATTTGAACCTGCGACTTCCTGCTCCCAAAGCAGGCGCTCTACCAAGCTGAGCCACACCCCGCAGATAAATTTCCCTGTCGTTTCTTACAAACGCAAAATGAATTATACCCCGATGTTTAACAGCTTGTCAATAAAATATTTTATATTTTCTACAATACATATTTTTTAAGAACTGTAATACGATTAAGCACCCACGATGCGAAAAAGGACAGCACCGAAAAAATCAAAAAAAACACCAGCGAACTTAAAATTGCGGCTTTTCCGAAATGGACCGGACTTAATTTCAGATATTTGTATGCGAAATTGATAAACAAAGGATGTACCAGATATACCGCAAAGCAGAGCCTGTCCAACCTCCACAGGCTTCCGTTCATTTCAGCTTTCACATTTTTAAACAGACTGAATATCAATACGGCAAGAACTGCGGTAAGGGGACTGCTGTAATCAAGTCTTGAGATATCTGCCGGATATACGTAAAAAGCATATGCCCCTCTTGCCGCGGCAACTATAAGAATTGCAAGAAGATTTATAAGCTTTGATGAAAAAATCTTAGGAGAATATTCAAATAAATATGCACCGATCAAAACATAAAAAAATGTAAAACCTGAAATCGGCAAATTAAAGGCTATATCCTGACCCGACTTCAACTTAAGTCCGGCAATCATCATATTAAATATAAACAATACAAGCAGTATATATTCCTGCTCCTGTTTTGTACCGTACCGTATCCACTTTTTTATAAGCGGCAGTATGAGATACATTCCGAAAACGGCATAAAGGTACCAAAGATGCCCCCAGCTGTTACCGGTTATAAGATCCTTTACGGCATATTTTAAAGTCATCGGAGAAAAAGAGCCTCTTAAATACACGGATTCAAGACAGGAATAAGGCAAACCGAATATAAACAAAGCAAGAAGGACTCTAAGAGAATATTTTAAAGATCTTTTTATATTGATCTCATCATCATTATTTAATTGAAGAGCTCCCGTTATCATTAAAAATACGGGCACGGCAAAAGTCATCATATCCGCCGTGAAGATAAAAAACAAAGCCTGCGATCTGCTCAAGGTTTCAATTAAAACGGCTCCGTCGACCCCTCTGACTATCGGATCAAGTACAGCGCTGCAGCTGTGCATCAATATTACTGAAAGCGTCGATAAAATCCTCAAAACCGAAAGGTCAGCCCTTTTCATTTAACTCCCTGGTATCATATAACTTTTTTCTCGCCGGAATAAGCGAAACAAGAACCATTATTGCGCCGGATATTGCAAGCAGAAGAACTGTAAGCATTCTGTAAAGAGCAATAGTTGATATTCCGGTCTTGGGCATAGCGGATCCTGTGCCTCCCTCATTAAGAGAAACTGCAGCCTCCGAGCTTACGCCTTCCGACAATCCGGCATTTGCATTTGATGAAGAGACCGGATCGGCACCTCTTCCGCCGCTTGCGGACTCACCGGCGGAAGTGCCTGCCGAAGAATTTCCTGAGGTCCGTGTTCCGTCTGCGGGCTGCGTTCCCGAGGCTCCATTTTGCGAGCTTTCCGAATTTTCCGCACCTTTCAGATATAGAAGAGCATACTCGGAAAAATGGGTGGTTGTGAACCTTATATACTGCACCCCGTTTTCATCAGTAAAAAAGGTATATCCGCTGTATTTATCCAAACCTCCGGACGTTCCGGCTTTCCCTTCCGATACTACACTTATACTTCCTTTAGTATAATCCATATCGGGAGGAAGAGGTAATGTGACCTCACAGGTTCCGAAATTCTTTACTTTTTTTACACCTGCCTTATCATACGTAAGATTTAAATCATAGTATGCGGCTTCGACTCCGTCCGGAATTTCTTTATCCGACTCCACGAGGGTCTTTATATCCGGATCTTTATTTTCCGATACGAAGAAATACATATCGGAACTCATGTCGCTCACTTCCGCCGTCGCCGTGCTCAGCTTCTTTGTACGTTTGTCATCGGTCATAACCTCATAAGAATCAGAAGTGCCCAAAACAAGCGCATATTCCGAATTTGTCTCTCCCCCGGCTATACTGAAGCTTAGCGCTTCGATTGTATATTTGCCTCCGGGCATGGACATCTCGGTTCTGTCGACTGCCACAGGTATATACATATCCGTCCCTTTTATATATCTGTACAAAAAAATCCCGGAATTTTTATTCATCATCTTTCCCGGAAGAGAAAGTATAAGGTCTATCCTCTCAAAATCGGATACGACTTCCTTATTTTCATCCACGACATCGGATATTTCAAAAATGCTAATGGACTTAACATCAAGCTTTTTATCAGATAGAATAAGCTTTTCCAATCCCTCATCCTCTACGGTTCTAAGCTCCAAAAACTGCCCTGACTCGGAGGGGATCGGGAAAATAGCCGCCGATGACAAGCCGCCGTTGCTGCTGTCCGATCTGTTGTCGTTAAGTTCAAATCCAAAGGGCGGTACAACCTCAACATCTATATCCTTAAATACCTTCTCATTTGAGGTTTTTACCCTGATCACAGTCCTGCCTTCAGCCTTTGCCGTTATATTTCCGTCCTTATCAACAGCCGCAACGGCTTCATTAGAGCTTTCAAATATCAGCTGCTTATCTGTGGCATCCTCGGGCATGATCTTTGCGTCTATCGCACAGCTTGTGCCTGACGCTATTTTTCTGCTGTTCTTTTCTATTATAAGAGTCTCAACCTCAATCGGCTTATCGGTAACCGTAACCTTGCAGATATCGCTGAATTCTCCGTCACTCGTTTTTGCGGTGATAGTTATTTCCCTTTCAGCGGTATCTCCGATTGCGGTAATAATACCCTTTTCATCAACGCTTACTTTTTCCGGATCCGAGCTTGACCACAAAATATCTTTTTCATAAGCGTCCTCGGGAAGCACCTTTGCTATAAGCTCATGTGTAGTACCTATATAAAGGCTGAGCTTTTCTTCATCCAGAGAAATGCTTTCAACCCGTATTCTCCTTGTGAGAGACTCGGAACCGTCCGTATTGCAGGGAAGTTTTTCAAGCACCCTGCCGTCTTTATCTGAGATATATTTATCCGGAAGCTCTATATCAACAGCTTCACCGGGCTTTACCGGCGTTTTTATTATTGAAGGCTCCGTCTTATACAGCATATTGTCGGCTTTTTTTAGAGACGACATGTCCATATGGGACAGGTCTATAAGCGATAAAGATGAACAACCGCTGAACAGTCCCGACATATCCTCCGTATCAGCCGTTGAAAACATAGAAAAATCAAGCTTTTCAAGACTTTTACAGCCTGCAAAGCTCGAATTCATGGCAATTATATTTTCAGTATTAAAACCCTCGGGAAAAATAATCTCTTTGAGCAAAGAGTCATTCATAAACATACCTGACATATCCGTTATTTGGGACATGTCGGTTTTGGAGAGATCCAATTTTTCAAGTGAGGGAAGATCTCTGAATACCCCAAGATCTCCTATACACACCTTATATGCTTCGGAATCTATGCTTACGTATCTCGGAAGCTCAAGCTCGGACGCATTTCCCTTGTAAGAAGTGAGCGTCAGCGTTTTTTCTTCTTCATTCAATACATAGTCGGAAATTTCCGAATCCATCCATGTAGTATCCGCAGTATCATCGGCATATACCGGGAGAGGTATTGAAGCCAGAAAAATAGCGGCTGCCAAAGACAACGCACCGAATATACGCAGACGAAATCTGCCGTTACCCTTTGATACATCCTTACGTAAACGCATACTGTTCCTCCGATAATATACATCGGATATTATACTACACGTTAACGATATAATGCTACTAATAAATACGTTTTTTTGAAAATTTTAACCTAATTCAACCAGACAGCAGGTTTCATCATCCATACGTATATCTACTATTCCGATATCCTCATATATATAGGGAACAAGCACATCACCTATATGAGCCTGCTTTCTGTACTCCGTTCTGATTCTAAGTCCTTCGCTTCCTCTCATATTATCGCTCTTTAGAGCTCTTATTTTCTTGGAAACAGCGCTGTGAGGAAGCTTTTTAGCCAATGCGTCCATGGCAAATCTGATATATTTACCGTTATTCACATGATTATTGGAATCCAGATGAGACTCCTGAATAACGGTTTTTTCAGCTTCCACCGGAGAAGCTTTCGATGAAAGACGGATTTTTCTGTCCATGTATTCCATGTCAAGCTTTTCTTCAAATATATAGCGATCCATATGCTCCTTACTTATTCTTTCAGGCATCATGCTCGCTATATTCATGAGTACCCAGTTGGAATTGGCGCTGACTATTCTTTCAAATTTCAAATTTTCTGTTTCCGCATCCATATAAAAATTTCTGAGTCCGCTGAAACCCTTCATCGCATAGGGAAAAGTACCTACCCGAACTCTTTCATAAAATTTTGGGAGTCTCTTTATCTCAAGCTGCCATGACAGCACCATCCAGCATATACCGTGATCTCTAAGATACTGCGTCCCTACTCCCGCTTCCCTGCTCTGCAAGGTGGATGCGTCCTGAAAGTAATTTATCAACGACTCTACTGTAAGATATTCGTCCGAATCGGTTTCGCTGTATCTGATTTTCGAATCAAAAATTTGCATTAACTGTCCTCTTTTTTACTTCTCCCAAAGCACAATTTCGGCTCTTTCAAGGCTTTTGGCAACGTCTATCAGTCTCTGATTTGCCGATCCTCTGAATTTTAAAGAAAGATTTTTTTTTGACATTATAAATGGTCCGTCCACCAACACCTCTATATAGGATACAAGCTCATCGGTAACCTCGCAATGAGTGTTTCTCAAGGCCCGCCCCGTTTCGGGATGTATTCCTATTCCGGATACGGGAACCTCATTTTCTTCCGGGTAGCTTGGAAATTTTTCAGAATATACCGCTTTTTTCTCAATTTTTTTAAGAACATTCCCCTTATCATCCAGATATCCGAACTTTTCCGGCATTATTTCCTTGTCAAAAAGATAGCCCGAATAAATCCAAATGCTTTTTTGAGGATACTTTTCTTTGACAGTTCTCAATAATCCTGTCAAAAACCTTTGATTTGAGGGCTCGAAAGGTTCTCCACCGAGAACCGTCATACCGCTTACATGCTCCGGTGCAAGCGATTCCAGCACTTCTTTTTGAACCTTTTGAGTATAATCAAAGCCGAAATCGAAATTCCATGTGGAAGAATTAAAGCAGCCGGGACAATGATGAGTACAGCCCGATACGAAGAGTGATACTCTTACGCCCGGGCCGTTTGCTATATCCAGTTTTTTTATTTCGCCGTATTTCATAAAGCAGCTTCAGATATGTAAAACTCTGTCTTTTATTTCTTCCGTTCTGCCTTGATTCCAGAACTGAGTACCGATATATCCGCAGGTACGTCTTGCCACGTTCATCTTGTCCTGATCCCGATTTCCGCACTGAGGACACTCCCACACAAGCTTTCCGTGATCGTCATCCACAATCTTTATTTCCCCGTTATAGCCGCAGCACTGGCAGTAGTCGCTCTTGGTGTTCAGCTCGGCATACATAATGTTATCGTATATATATTTCATGATTGCGATAACGGCTTCTATATTGTCCTGCATATCGGGAACCTCTACATAGCTTATAGCGCCGCCTGGAGAGAGAGCCTGAAATTCGGACTCGAATTTAAGCTTTGTAAAAGCATCTATTTTTTCGGCGACATGAACATGATATGAATTGGTAATATAGCTCTTATCGGTCACGCCTTCTATAATTCCGAAACGCTTCTGCAAGCATTTTGCAAATTTGTAGGTTGTGGATTCAAGCGGTGTTCCGTACAGACTGAATGAAATATCGGTGTTTGCTCTCCACTTTGCGCATTTATCGTTAAGGAACTGCATTACCTTAATTGCAAAGCCTTTTCCTTCCGGATCCGTATGAGAAACGCCCTTCATATATCTGGTACATTCGTTAAGCCCCGCATATCCGAGAGATATCGTGGAATAATTGCCGAAAAGAAGCTTATCTATCACTTCTCCCTTTTTAAGTCTTGCGAGAGCGCCGTTCTGCCAAAGTATGGGAGCAACGTCCGAGGGTGTTCCGAGCAGCCTTTCATGTCTGCACATTAGAGCTCTGTAACACAGCTCGGTCCGCTCTTCCATTATTTCCCAGAAAAGCTTTTCATCTCCCTTGGAAGAGCAGGCTGCGTCTACAAGATTTATGGTAACGACACCCTGGTTGAATCTTCCGTAGTATTTGTGTCTTCCGTTTTCTCCAAGCCCCTTTTCATCCGCAGTAAGGAAGGATCTGCAGCCCATGGACGGATAAACGTCTCCGTGCTTATATTCCTTCATGATCTTGGCTGAAATATAATCCGGAACCAGTCTTTTTGCAGTACATTTTGCGGCAAGAAGGGTCAGATAATAATATTTACTTTCCGGATATATATTGTCCTCGTCAAGAACATATATCAACTTGGGGAATGCGGGAGTTATGTATACACCCTTTTCATTTTTTACACCTTTTATGCGTTGGTTAAGCATTTCTTCAATAACCATGGCAAGGTCTTCTCTCATCTGACCGTCTTCCACCTCGTCAAGGTACATGAAAACCGTGATAAAGGGAGCCTGACCGTTGGTGGTCATGAGGGTTATAACCTGATACTGTATAACCTGACAGCCTCGCTTTACCTCTTCCTTTACCCTAAGCTCAGCCATTTTATTGATCTGCTCTTCCGATGCTTCCATCCCCGTTGCCTTCACTTCTTCTCTGACTGCAGTGCGGAATTTTTGTCTCGACACGTCAACAAAGGGCACAAGATGAGAAAGAGTTATCGACTGTCCTCCATACTGATTGGACGCTATTTGAGCTATCGCCTGAGTCGCTATATTGCAGGCGGTGGAAAAGCTTTTCGGCTTTTCTATCATGGTCTCGGAAATAACGGTTCCGTTTTGAAGCATATCCTCAAGGTTTACAAGGTCACAGTTGTGCATATGCTGTGCAAAATAATCAGCGTCATGGAAATGTATAATACCGTCCTCATGGGCTCTTACTATATCAGCGGGAAGCAGAAATCTTCTCGTGAGATCCTTTGATACCTCGCCCGCCATGTAGTCGCGCTGTACGCTGTTAACGGTAGGATTTTTGTTGGAATTTTCCTGTTTTACCTCTTCGTTATTGAGCTCAATAAGAGACATAATCTTTTCATCCGTCGTATTGGCTCTGCGTACAAGCTCTCTCTTATAACGATATGTTATATATTTTCTGGCAACCTCAAACTTGCCGGACTTCATTATATCGTTCTCAACCATGTCCTGAATTTCTTCAACACTGGCTGCACGCTTTAACTCTTCACATTTTTTTTCGACATCGGACTTAATTTGCTCTATTTCTTCATTTGACAAGCGTCTGTCTTCCACCACCTCCAGATTAGCTTTATTAACAGCGTCAACTATCTTACTGCCGTCAAATATTACCTCTTCACCGTTTCTTTTGATGATATTCATTACTGCCTCCATAAACTTATTATCTATATCTTGTGGTGCATTAACGATATTAATACATAATCTAGTTAAAAGCAAGCTGATTTTTTAACATTTTAAAAATGATATTTTGTGCAGAATTTATTAGCTGAACTTAAGCTGTACGGAAAAGGTCCCTGTGTCACAGGAGCTTTCTGACGGAATTTTATCGGGAGATTTTATCAGAATTTTCAGTATAGACTTTCTATTATACTGTCGTTATTGCGGCATTCGCCGAAGTCTCGGGAAAGCCCGGACTTCGGCTCATTGCCCGCATAAGAAAGAATCCTGCTTGCAGGATTCTCCGCCTGCGGCGGGTCGCGAAAGCGACATATTCATCTTCGCCGCAGTGCGATCCCCGGAGAGTTTTTATTTAACAGGGAATTCCGGAGGAATTTCCTGTTAAATAAGAAAGAGAGCGATATCAACCGCTCTCTTTTTTATAATGATCTTTATTATCTTACAATATTTCGATTAAGCTCTTGCCTTCTTAATCTCTTCCGTAAGAACGGGAATTACCTGCATATAATCGCCAACTACTCCATAATCGGCAATGCTGAATATTGAAGCGTCCTCGTCCTTGTTAACGGCTACGATGATATCGGATCCGCTCATACCGGCAACGTGCTGAATAGCGCCCGAAATACCTACTGCGATATAAAGCTTGGGACCTACTGTTTTACCTGTCTGTCCTACCTGATGTGCATGTGACATCCAGCCTGCATCAACAACTGCACGTGAGCAGCCGATTGTAGCGTTAAGAACCTCTGCAAGCGGCTTAAGATGTGTTTCAAAGCCTTCCGGTCCGCCGATTCCGCGTCCACCGGAA
This sequence comes from uncultured Lachnospiraceae bacterium, assembly GCA_963553525.1. Taxonomy (GTDB): domain Bacteria; phylum Bacillota; class Clostridia; order Lachnospirales; family Lachnospiraceae; genus Butyrivibrio. The sequence continues at coordinate 14,695 of CAUVOD010000022.1, forward strand.
ACGATGATCTCAGCGCCTTCAAGATCGATCTTTTCGCTGTCCATGTCCTTGATAAGCTCAACTACACGTGTGCGAATATCGGAAGGAGCTACCTCGATCTTCTCTTCAATAACTTCCGCCTTTGCCTCTCCCTGCTCGGATTTCTTGAATACGCCGGGACGTACCGTACCGATCTGAGGTCTGTGGTCGGGGCAGATGATGGTAGCCATAAGGTTACCGCCGAATGCGGGACGTGTCCAAAGAACATTTCCGGTCTCAGCGTCAACATCAAGCGCCGTACAATCTGCCGTAAGACCCGTGTTAAGCTTGCTTGATACGCGGGGTCCGAGGTCTCTTCCGTTGTTGGTAGCGCCGATCATCATGGATGTGGGAGCATATTTTTCCAACAGCTGTACAAGAGCTATCTGGTAAGCGTCGGTTGTGTAATTTTTGAAAATCTCATTGTCTGCAACGACAACCTGATCCGCTCCGTGCTTGGAGGCAGCTTCAACAGCTGCGCCGCAGTTGCATCCCAAAACAACGGCTACAAGCTTTCCGCCCTGCTTTTCCGCAATCATTCTACCGGGAGTAAGAAGCTCAAGGCCTACGTTCTTAGGAGTGCCGTCCTCATTTGTTTCTATAAATACCCATATGTCTTTTGTTTTGGCTTCCATTTATATATCTCCTTTTCTCTTAGATCACGTGTGCTTCGCTAAGCATTGTAAACAGCTTCTTTGCAGAATCTTCATCGGTTTCTTCTTTAATCTTTACGCCGCCCTGTTTTGCAGGAGGTACGAAGGTTGACTTAACGCGAGTAGGAGAGCCCTTGAGACCGCACTTTGTAAGGTCTACTTCAGGAAGATCAGCGGGAGCTATTACAGGAATCTCCGTCTTGTTGGCTTTAAGCTTTGATTTGATTGTAGGATAACGAGGATCAAAGCTGGGCTTTGTAAATGTTACAAGGCAGGGGAATTTGATTCCTACCACTTCAACTCCGCCTTCGATTTCTTTTCTTACATGAAGCTCATCGCCTTCAACCTTTGCTTCAAGAGCATATGTAACCTGAGGAAGTCCGAGCTGTTCGCCGATTTCCGGTCCTACCTGTGCGGTATCTCCGTCGATAGCCTGCTTTCCGCAGAAAATAGCGTCAAACTTGATGCCCTCATCCTTTTCAATCTTTTTGATTGCTTCGCTGAGAATATAGCTCGTTGCAAGCGTATCGGATCCGCCGAATTCACGTCCCGATATAAGGAAGCCCTTGTCTGCGCCTATTGCTACACATTCCTTGATAACGGTCTTAGCCTGCTCGGGTCCCATTGATATAACATATATATTTGCTGCCGGATCATTGTCCTTAATTCTTGCTGCCGCTTCCATTGCGAATCCGTCAAACGGATTAAGAATAGAAGGTACGCCCTGTCTGATTAGGGTGTTGGTAACCGGATCGATCTTGATTTCTGTAGTATCCGGAACCTGTTTTACACATACTAAGATGTTCATTTACTGCCTCCTTGTTATCATTTCTACAATTACTGTGTTACATATCTGTTACTTCATAATTCAACAACAAACTGATGATAACACTAAGTTGCCGAAACATGCAATAATCGCCTAAGCGACTATTTTTTTTTTGTTTAATTTTCATGAAATCACATACACTTATTTGTATATTTGTACTTTTATTAACAATCTTATCTTACACCTGCGATTCTTATTTTCGTCATAACTGATATTTAAGAAGGCTAATCCGCAGACATGTCCTTTGCATCTTCCTCTTTCAATCAATATTCTCGAAGTACCAGCTCGGTAATACCCTCATTTAAGCCCGGCTCAATCCGTACCACTCTTTCCGACCTGCCGTAGCTGTATTCGTCATATATCATACTTTTTATTCCGGTTCCTCCGCGATATCCGTGTATGAGCCGTATTCTGTAAACGGAAGGATCGGCGGATTTTATTGCTGCATCTATTTTGTTTTTGGCTTCCACGGTTCTTAACCCGTGCAAATCGAGTTCAATAACGGCTGCGCCCGGCATACTTCACCTCTTGTTTTCATGCTGCATGATCTTGATCATGGCTGCCATATTTCCTCTTTCATCACCATGAGCCCTATGCGAGAACAAAAGCTCGGGATTGGATCTTGTACATATATCGCTTACAAAAATATTGGATCTTTTAACTCCCTGTTCAAGTAAAACAGCTCTGTTTAGTTCCCATAGATCAAGCAGATACTTTCCTTCTTTTTTTGAGGGTATGAGAATATTCGATATATCAATGCCTAAGCTTCCGCTTAAAACCTGTGAAGCCACGTCCTCTCCGACTTCGTAGCAGTCTGCGCTTATAGAGGGGCCTATTGCGACCTTTACAAGACCCGGGTCGGTTCCGAATTCCGCTCTCATTGCGAAAAGAACCTCTTTTGCCATACCGTTTACGCTTCCCCGCCATCCAGAATGAGCCGCTCCTATCGCCTTGTTTTCCGGATCTATAAAAAGAAGCGGAACGCAATCCGCCATGTATACCGAAAGAATTATCCCTCTTTCGTTGCATATAAGAGCGTCTATGTCGGTATAATCCCGCTCTTTTACCGTTCCCTTGCCCTTGTCGGATAGGCTTACTTTTCTTATATTAACGGTATGGGTCTGATATGTGCATACCACATCATCTATCTTCGATGAAAAAATCTCAGTCATTCTCCTGTAATTTTCATCAACATTTTCCTTTATGTCCCCTCTTGTATAACTCAGGTTCATAGAAGAAAAGCAGCCCTTGCTCACTCCTCCAAGGCGGGTGGAAAAGGCGTGCTTTACACTGAAATCGCTGTTATTTTCTATATCGAAATCGGGAAACCTGAGATATTTTACGCCGTTTTGGTGAGTAAGCAGCTGTAAAGCCTCTTCCGTTCCCGTCCTTTTAATATTCATTTTTCAGTCCGTTTCCTGAAAACCCAGGCTCTCTGTATCCTGAAGCTGATAAAAAACAGTACAACATCGACAATTATCTTGGCAAAAGCCGCTATCTTGAGAACTTTTGTTATAATTGCAGTGCATATGCCGCTTACAAGCATCTGACACACGAACAGCACAAAGTATCTTACCGCTTCGGCGGAGGTTTTTTCATCGCTCTTAAACGCAATATGCTTATTCAACAAAAAGTTTACCGCTCCCGAACAGATACGGGCTATAATTGTCGCAAGCATTATTCTTGCCGAGTCGATATCTCCCGGAATATTACCGGTCATAAACACCGGGAAAACGCCGCCACCTTCAAGTGAAAATACCGGAAGCGCCGCAGTAAGCAGAGTGAACAGCAGAATGTCCACTGCAAAGCCCCCGACAGATGCAAGCAAAAATCTTATAAAGCGCCCGTACACTCTGACGCCGTCTCTTAAAGGTCTGAAATGACTTCCTTTATTATCATCATGGTATACGGTTTCTATCGGGGTATAATAAAATTTGTTTGTAAGGCAGGCATCCATCAGAATATTCATCTCATACTCATAGCGGTCGCCCTCCTCATTTGCGGAAACCGCCATAAGCGAAGGGGGGATGCCCCTTAACCCCGTCTGGGTATCGGGAACCCATATTCCGCATATCAGCTTAAATATAAGAGATGTGAGCCTGTTTCCGAACAGGCTCTTTGCCGGAGTTCCTTTGCCGAACTTCCTTACCCCGAGGACAAGCGAGTCGGGATTTTCTTCCATATTCTTCGCCACTTTTATTATGTCCTTCGGAAGATGCTGTCCGTCCGAATCCGCAGTTATCATCCCGTAATCTTTTCCGAAAGCGTCTCTTATATAAGACGCCGCCGTTTTCAAAGCGGCGCCTTTTCCCCTGTTCACCTCATGTCTCAGAATAACGCAGCCCAGCTCTCCGCAGCTTTTAAAGCAGTCCGAATAAGCATCTCCGGAGCCGTCATCCACAATCAAAATACTTTCAATCATATTTAACAGTTCCGAACCGTTTATATCGTTAACAAGCTTTATAAGTTTTTCATCCGGCTTAAGTGAAGGTATTACCAGAATATTTTTCATGATATATATTCTCCCTTCACATTCCCGGTATATCCGCATAACAAAGTCTGCATAAAATCACAGTTCACAATTTCCTACTGTTCTCGGGAAAAGCTCTGCATCGCGTATATTGCCTATTCCGGTAAGATACATCACGCAGCGCTCAAATCCCAGACCGAAGCCCGAATGTCTGACGCTTCCGTACCTTCTGAGATCGAGATAAAACTCATAATCTTCCATGTTCATCCCAAGCTCTCTCATGCGCTCCGTAAGCTTATCAAGATCATCCTCTCTTTGAGAACCGCCGATAATTTCTCCGATTCCGGGAACAAGACAGTCAACCGCCGCAACGGTCTTTCCGTCGTCGTTCTGCTTCATGTAGAAAGATTTGATTTCCTTGGGATAATCCGTTACAAATACGGGTCTTTTATATATCTCCTCCGTCAAAAACCTCTCATGCTCGGTCTGAAGATCGGTTCCCCAGGAAACCTTGTAATCAAATTTGTCATTGTGCTTTGACAAAACCTCTACCGCTTCAGTATAGGTAACTCTTGCAAATTCGGAGTTTGCAACATGCTCAAGCCTTTCTATAAGCCCCTTGTCCACAAAGCTGTTAAGAAAAGCCATCTCATCGGGAGCGTTATCAAGCACATATCCGATGATATATTTGAGCATAGCCTCCGCAACCTCGCAGTTGTCGTTAAGATCGGCAAACGCCATTTCAGGCTCTATCATCCAAAATTCGGCGGCGTGTCTTGTAGTATTGGAGTTCTCCGCTCTGAAGGTGGGACCGAAGGTATATATGTTTCTGAAAGCCATTGCCATAGTTTCGCCGTTAAGCTGTCCGCTGACCGTAAGAGAAGTCTTTTTTCCGAAAAAATCCTTGCTGTAATCCACTTCGCCGTCGCTTACGGGCACATTGTCCAAGGGAAGCGTGGTGACCTGAAACATCTCGCCCGCACCCTCCGCATCCGACGCCGTAATTATGGGAGTATGCACATACACAAAGCCTCTTTCCGTAAAAAAACTGTGCACCGCATAGGCTATTAGCGATCTTATACGAAATACCGCCTGAAATGTATTGGTCCTTGCCCTGAGATGCGGAATGGTACGCAAAAATTCCATACTGTGTCCCTTTTTCTGCAAGGGATAATCCGAGGTTGAAGGTCCTTCTATTTCTATCTTTTCCGCCTGCATTTCAAAAGGCTGCTTGGCGTCCGGAGTCTCAACTATGATCCCCGTAGCTATAATTGCCGAGCCTACGTTCAGCTTTGCAATTTCGGAAAAATTATCTATCTTTTCCGCCTCATATACTATTTGTAGGGTCTTAAAGGATGAACCGTCAGAAAGAACCGCAAATCCTATGGACTTGGAGTCTCTGTTGGATCGTATCCAGCCTCCTATACTGACCTTCTTTCCGCTGTACGACGCAATATCGGAAAATAATGCTTTTATCTGCTCCATACCCTGTATTCCTCCGACTGTACGCTTATTCAAATTTTACATCCGCCTGCTCGCCAAGCCACGAAACAACCTTTGACTGCACCAGACCCTCTTCGACGCTGTCAAGAACCCTTATTCCGTAATTTTTCTCATAGTCGTCGATGCTTCCTACGCCCGATGAAGCAAGCTGCTTTCCGGCTTCAGCCTCCACCTCCTTCTTATCGGGAATAAGCTTTTCTTTTTCTCCTATTGCATAAAGGGTAAACGCCTGCTTAACCCACTCGGAGGCGACATTTTTAAGATATTCCTCGGCAGTGCCCTCAAAGCCCTCCTGCTTCATGGAATTTTCTATAAATTCTTCTTTGGTAAGCTTATATCCGTACATTGAATACGAATATATCTGAGCCTCGATATTGCGCTCAAGCTGATATACATAGCGTTCCACCAGACGACTCGGAAGCTCTTTTGTAAATTCCGAATTTCCAACGACGGCTTCGAGAACCTTACCTTCAAGCTCGGTCCTATTCTGATCTTCCTTCCTTGAAGTTATGGTATCTTTTATGTAAGCTTTAAGATCCTTTATGGACTTAATATCCTTATTTCCGAAAGCCGTTTCCGCAAGCTCCGCAACATTATCCTCGGTAAGCTCGGGATGCTCGGATATGCTGTTTACTTTAACGGTAAAAATAGTGTCCTTGCCCTCAAGCTCCTTATTATTATTGTATTCATCGGGGAAAGTAACCTTTATATCGAAGGTTTCTCCGACCTCATGCCCTATCAGCTGTTCCTCAAAGCCCGGGATGAATCTGCCCGATCCGATTTCAAGGGTCTGGTTTTCAGCAGTTCCGCCCTCAAATACGGTTCCGTCCTCCGCAAGCTTTCCCGAATAATTTATGTTAAGCACATCTCCTTCTTTCACCTTCTTGCGATCCTTAACCTCAACAGCCGGAACGGAGGCTTTGAAGCTTTCAAACTGTGCTTCAACCTCTTCATCGGTAACCTCAACCTTGGGTAAAGAAACTTCTATTCCCTTGTAAGTCCCCAAAGTCACATAATCTGACAATTTGTAGTTGGAAATATATGCTTCGTCATCCAAAAAATCAGCCTTTTTTACCATTTCATCCGAGGCTCCTGAAGAACCTGCATCTTCTGTACTGTCGGTAGATGCCGCTCCCGACACATCGGTTGAAGAACTCCCCGGTGTTGAAGAACAGGCTGACATTCCCAGCACGGCGGCAAGCAAAGCTGCAGTTAAAGCATATCTTTTTTTCATAGTCAATCACTCCGTTTAAAATCATTTATTTGAATATAACTTTCACATATTACCACATTGCACGCAATATATACAGCTTTTATACAGCTTTCATTTACATGTCAATTGACTAGCTTATGCGGCGCATGATAATATATGGAACGCGTATAACGGCTATATACGCAGTATTACGCCTTATGAATCAGGGGGGATATTATGGGACAGGGTTGGATTATTTTAATTGTAGTTGTAGCTGCCATGGCAGTCATATTGACCGTTCTTTATTTTTTAGGAAGAAAACTTCAGGCAAGACAGGAAGAACAGCAAACTCAAATTGACGCTCAGGCTCAGCAAATAGCAATGTTCATCATAGATAAGAAAAAGCTCAGGCTTAAGGACGCAGGACTTCCGGAGGTTTTTATGAAACAGGCTAATTTCTTTACTAAAAGAGCGAAAATGCCTGTCATAAAAGCCAAAATCGGATCGCAGGTCATGAATCTCATCTGCGATGCGGCAATTTTCGATCAGGTTCCGGTTAAAAAAGAAGTCAAGGCGACTGTCAGCGGTATATATATAACCGCAGTAAAAGGGCTGCGTGGAAAAATTGTCGTGGAGGATAACAAAAAGAAGGGATTTTTTGCGAGAATTTCTCAGAAGATCTCGGAAAAAGGCGGAGCGGCTCCCGTCAAATAATGCTTATATCAACACGTATCATAGCTTCCGACATGGACATTCCGTTAACGGAGATATCGTACTGCGCTTCAGCAATGAGGCGCTTTCCTTTTTCCATTAGATACATATTGTACTTTTTGGTATTTACCTTTGTCTTCATGATTCCGTACAGGGTTTTATAATCCGAAATATCTTCATTTCCTTCCTTAAAATAAAGTCCGGACTCGATAGAACCTTTCCTTATTATGGTCATCTCGCTATCGGTTATGGTGATATTGTTATAGGTGGCTATGCCGCCCTTAAAGCTCTCGGGACCGTCTCCGTCCATATATTCTTCATATTCAAGCGTGTATTTTCCGTCCTCAATATACATAACGCATTTTGTACTCGTTTTAGTCTCCTCTGCTTCAAGACCGTCATGCTTATGAATGCCGGTGATATCCACATTACATTTAACGGAGGTTCTGTTTGCCATTTTAAAAGCCTTTCCTGTCAATATTGTAATATTTAACTACTTAAACTATCATAAAGAAGTATATAAAAAAGTAAGCGATTTTAGCAAGCTGTAAAAATCATGATGAAAAATTTTGAAACAAAAGCCTATGCAAAAATAAATCTCTGTCTTGATATTATCGGTAAAAGAGACGACGGATATCATCTGCTGAACGGAGTAATGCAGTCCGTAAGTCTACATGATACCTTGAGTTTCAAGCTGAACAAAACGGGAAAAATAAGTCTTAATATAGAAAGCGAAATGCCCGAAAGCGGGAATTTACTCGATAACAAAGACAATCTCGTTATCAGAGCCGTAAATATCATGTTTGATAAATTCAATATTAAGGACGGGATTGAAATAAATCTTAAAAAGAAAATACCGTTACAGGCGGGAATGGGCGGAGGCTCCTCCGACTGTGCGGCAGCTTTGATCGCAGTAAACGAAATGTTCGATCTCTCCTTATCTAAAGAGAAGCTCTGCGATATGGGAGTAAAACTCGGAGCTGACGTTCCCTTCTGTATATACAACGGAACTATGCGTGCGGAAGGAATAGGAGAAATACTCAGCCCTCTTCCCTCAATTCCGGACTGTTTCATTCTGATCGCAAAGCCGATAAAGGGGCTTTCTACGGCGGAAATTTTTGCAGACCTGGATTCCTCCGGAAGCATAACAAAAAGACCTGACGTAGACAGCTTCGTATCAGCCCTGAACAACCGCAATCTTAAGGTTATGTGCGAAAACATGATAAATGTCATGGAGGAAGCCTCCATGAGAAAAATTCCTCAAATCGGAACACTCAAAGCCCTGATGCTTGAAAACAATGCTCTGTGTTCTATACAGACCGGATCGGGACCTACGGTTTTCGGCATATATGAAGATATTGAATCTGCCGAAAAAGCTTATTCTCTTATAGAAAAAAGCTGCTGCAAGGATGTTCATATATTAAGCCCCGTAAATAAAGGCTCTTATTCTATCGGAGGATAAAGAGACGCATCATATTCATGCACATATCCTCTGGATACTGCATATTCAATAAGCTGCGCAGTTGTAACATAACACAATTTTCCGCTTACTCCGGCTCTTCCTATTACCGTATCGAAGTGTCTCCAGCCTTCTCCTATATTTACAAGATTCCATTCATGCGCAATAACCCCGTCTATATTAAAAATGCTCCGATTGGGTATGCCCAGATGATCCAAAAGAGCCTTGGAAACGGCGGCATATACATGACAGTCTCCTTTGTGCTCCTCAAAGCCCATAAGCGCATTTTTTACGGTGTCGTTTCCCGCATTCGCTTCGGAATATACTATAAGATTTTGTACATAATCAAAGACGGCATTAAGTTTTGCGGTATAGTCCATATCCTCGCTTATTATATCCGCTACAGCTTTCTCTACGAAGCCGCCAAGTCTTTGCTCATCTTTGCTCAAATGCTCGGTTTTTTCTATAACATGTATAATACCCTCGGCTTTGACGACATTTCCGGCAACGTCTCTTGCAACATATACCACCTCGTAATCGCCGGGAGTTCTCAGATCGACGTCATTTTTTTCAAGCGAAATATCTATGGGAAGAGATGAGTTGTCGCTTACATCAATACCGTCCCTATAAGAAAAAGGTTTGCCTATTTCAGCAGTCTTTTCCGGAGGCGAATTAAAAACCGGAGCCGTTGTGTCCTCTATCACAAGGCTGCTGCCCTTCACTCCGAAAAGAGTTTTCAAATAAATATTATAGATGCCCGGAACAGACGTATCTATTCCTTCATATTTTTCTTCAGGATGATTTTTCAAATACTCATTCACCTCTTCGTCCGTCGCATATCTAAGCTTCATCCACGAAAAGGAAGAAAAAACATTAGCATCGGGAATATATGTGCCCGCCTCAATCACATAGGATTTCTTAATCGGAAAAACGGCAAAAACGCAAAAAAGTATAAAAAACAGGGCAAGTACGGGAACTGCAAATAAAAGCTTCTTTACAGGAAGCCTTGCTTTATAGAGAACGGGATCTTCCTTTACCTCCACCGTTTCATCATCCGAAGGCGAAAATCCGCTTTCCTCATATATATCCGCATTGTCCTCCATAAGATCGGGATCGGCAGCTTTAAGTCTCTTTAAGGCTTCAATGCGTGCATTCCTTCTCCTCTCATAGGACGGATCGGGACTTTCCGGTGCAGAGGCAAGCTTTTCAAGAGACTTTTGTACATCGGATTTTGCGTAAAGATAAAGCTCTTTGATATCCTCGTCTATTTCATCTTCGTATTGAATATTTTCATCGGTATATTGCGATACTTCCGGCTCTTCGGCAGCCGCCTCACGTATAATACTTTCAAGAATTTCAAGTTCTTCGTCCATTTATTAACCTTTATGTAAGAAATTTAACCTTTATCAATGCGGCTTCTATGGCAGCTATTATGTTGATACCTGATACCTCCTGCACCAGTATCATCAAAAGAAGCGACTTGACGCAGCCTGCCAGAGCCCCGAGAACTCCTGATAAAAAGCCTATAATCGGAAGCTTTCTGAGGGCTTTTCCTAAGCTTCCGCTTAAATATTTTACTACATGATACACAATTATACTTACTACCAAAAAAGCCAAAGCCCTGGGTATAAGACCGTATTTTAAGGGCACTATATCCTTTATTGCGGCAGAAAAAAAGTGTATCACAAAAAAAGCAGAGATCAGTCCCAAAAGAGAGCTAAGCTCCGTAACTATTCCGTTCTTATAGCCTATTATCACAAATGCGACGGTCATTAAAGCCGCTATTATAACAGTCCATGTCGCACCCGACATTCCCAAAAAGCTTAAGGCTGACAGATCAATGTCTTGCAGCTTGGGAATCCCGCCCACAACATCAGTAATATTATCCATAAATATATTCTCCGATTATCTAAGCTCCACCGTTTCTATTTTGTCGGAAGCCACAAGTAAATATCTGCCCTTGACGGAAGTGGGCACTACGCTTCTTACACTGTAACCAAAATCCGATTCAAACTTTTTTTCACCGTCAATTCCGAGAACAAGCCATGACTTGCTGTCATATAAGGCTATGAGATCTTTGGTAAAAGCGATTTCTCCGTACTCGATATCTGAATATTCTTCAAAACATAGCTTCCCCTCTTTATCATAGACCTGAGTGCAATAAGCGCCCTCCTGTCCTCCTCCTGCACTTATAACCGCAACATAATCCTTTGAATTGTGCACCGCCAGTATTTCTTCCGTGCCCAGCTCTATCTGATCGGTCATCTGAGGCGTTTCATCACCTGAAAAGAACATTATTCTGTCAGTTCCCAGAGCATAAAAATATTTGTTGTCAAAAAATTTGATGTCGGGAACTATATTGTCGTCACAAATATATACCGAAACTAAATTGTCCGTATAATCCTGCCCTACCGAACCGAAATTATAAAATGCTATATTCGTCTTCGACCTTGAGGCTTCAACCGTCAAAAACGAAACTCCGAGAAGCTTGCTGTCCGGAGAAAGAGCTATATCGAGAGGATAGCCGCTGTCTCCCATGGTGGTTCTGACAGTCGCAATTGTCGAGCCGTCCAAGTCGTAAAGATATATCCAGGTTACCGAGGAGTCGTCGAGAACGGCGGCAACGGTTCCTCTTGCGGATACGGAAAATGATCGTATAGGCAAATTGGTTTCAACGGTTCCGAGAAGAGAGCTCTTATTTGCGATATAAATTCGTCTTCCGTTATAATCGGCTATTGCAACGACATCTCCGCAGGTTTCAACCATAGGCGACTGCATTTCAAATGTCTGATTCCATACCGCTATTCCGTTTTCATTTATACAATTCATGCCGTCATGACTGTATTGAAAAATATATCCGTCCAAGCTGATGCAGGATACATCCGCAGCGTCCACCGTGTTGACCGTGGATGTTACGAGCGCCTGCGTATAAACCTTGCCCTTCCATGCGATATAGGAAATTACGGACAAAATGACGATAACCGTCAATATAGATACCGAACGGAAAATAAGCTTTTTCCGTCTAAGATCATCTGAAGCTTCAACGGTCTCTTTCGAAACGGTACTTTGGTTTTCCTTTTTATCCGACTCTTTTTCGTACTCTTTCTCATCTTCATCAAGAGTAAGAGTACGTCTTACCGCTTCGACATTTTTCTTTTTTTTATAGGAATTAAAATCTCTTACCTGCGCCATAATAGTGTTTAAAGTTCCGTTCTTCCCTCTAAAGCCCTAAGCAAAGTGACCTCATCAATATATTCAAGATCTCCACCCACGGGAACGCCGGACGCTATTCTGGTTACCTTTATTCCGATAGGTTTAACCAGCTTGCTTATATACATTGCAGTTGTCTCTCCTTCAAGAGATGAATTGGTGGCAAGTATAATTTCTTTTATTTCACGGGAAGCGGCGTCTTTTGCAAGCTCTTCCTCCCCATCCGTCTCTGAGGCTTCTTCCGTATTCAGCCTGTTCAGCAGCTCTTTTATCCTTATATCCGAAGGTCCTATGCCCAGCATCGGCGAAATTGCGCCGTGCAGAACATGATAAACTCCTTCATATCTTCCGGTCTTTTCATATGCTGCAAGATCACGCACATTTTCCACAACCATGACAAGCGAATGATCTCTTTTCATATCCGTACAGACAGAGCATACATCCCTGTCCGTAAGCGTTCCGCATATCTTACAATAATGAACCTTTTCTCTTGCCGAAACCATAGTATCCGCCATACGGACTATGCGGTCTTTCGGCAAATTTATCATAAAAAAAGCAAGTCTCTCCGCGGTTTTTCTTCCGATCCCCGGAAGAGCCGCAAGCTCATCTATCAAATTATTTACGGGATCGGAGTAAACATTCGACATTAAATAAGCCCTTTGCCTATTGAGCCCATGCCGCCCATACTGCTCTCCTGTGCAGCGTCAACCTGAGAAAAGGCTTCATTTACGGCTGCTATCACAAGATCCTGCAAGGTTTCCACATCATCCGGATCAACCGCATCCTTGGAAATCGTAAGCTTTACAAGCTTTCTTGCGCCGGTAACTACGGCTTCAACAGCTCCGCCGCCCGCTTTGGCTGAAAATTCCTTGGTTTCAAGCTCTTTTTGAGCCTCCTCCATCTGCCTTTGCATACGCTGAGCCTGTTTCATAAGATTATTCATGCCTCCCGGCATACTCATTCCTCCAAAGCCGCCGCCTCTTTTTGCCATTGTATTTATCTCCTTTTTAATATCTTTTAATTATCTACGGTTTCTATTTCCATATTTATTATGTCGGAAAGATCGGGCATCTGTCTTGCAAACGCCGCATTATCCGGCATATATTCGACTCTGAGCCTTATTTCCTTTCCGGTTTTTTTACTCAAATAATCGGTAAGAGCTTCTTTAGGAAAGCCCTGAGCAAGATAGTCCGCATGTATTTTACTGAAAAGAACTATCACCAGGCTGCCGTCATCCGCCGCCGAAAGCTTGGGTGCCGGAGCCGCCAGCATATAAGGTCTTACCGAGGAGGGCATATCCGGAACAAAATCATTCCAGTTTTTTACTATCTCTTTTATCTCCTCAGGAAGAGCCTTCGGCAATATTTTTTTGCTTGAAGTCTCCGCAATGCTCTCCGATGTACCGCTTCCTGCGGAAACTGCTGTAAACTTCCCCGACTCTATGAGCTTTAAGGCATTTAACACCCTGATTTCCTTTTCTTCAAGCGCCCTGAGCCTGGGTTCTATGGATGAAAGCCCACTGCCTTCCGAGGGATGAACCGCTCTTACCACAGCCATTTCCAGAAGGGTACGCTTCTGTGTTTCATATCGCATCTGATTGTACACCTCGGACAACAGTGCTATAAGACGCATAACTTCCGCCTCATCACAAGACTGTGCCTGTTTTTTAAGCAGAATTTTATTCTCGTCGGAAACATCTATTATACGATCCGCACCGTCCGCAGCCTGCATGAGCATAAGATTTCTGAGATACCATATAAAATCACCTGTGAACTGCATAAGTTCTTTGCCCTCGGACGAAACCCTATCCAGGATCAAAAGAGCTGATAAAACGTCGGATTTTATTATACAATCAAAAAATTCCGAAAAAACCCCAATATCAACGGTTCCTAAAATCTGCAGCACATTGTCGAGACTTAATTTTTGATTTTCATAAAAAGAGCTGCATTGATCGAGCAGCGACAATGCGTCTCTTAATGCCCCGTCAGCTTGAAGAGCTATATAATCAAGAGCTTTTTTATCAACATCTATTTTTTCACTGTCCGCAACTTCCCTAAGTCTGTCTGAAATTACGGACGGAGGTATTCTGTGAAAATCATACCTTTGGCATCTGCTCAATATGGTCTTGGGTATTTTATTATACTCTGTCGTAGCCAGTATAAATATCACATAGGACGGAGGCTCTTCTATCGTCTTTAAAAGTGCGTTGAATGCGGCGCTTGACAGCATGTGAACCTCATCTATTATATAAACCTTATGTTCCGCTCCTATGGGCGGATATTCCACCTCTTCTATTAAGGCTCTTGCATTGTCCACGCTGTTATTTGATGCTGCATCGATTTCCACGATATTTATATTGCCGCCCTTAAGAGCCGACTGACAGCCGGCGCATTCACAGCAAGGTTCACCGTCAACCGGATTTTGACAATTTACGGCTCTTGCAAAAATCTTTGCCGCCGTGGTTTTTCCCGTGCCTCTGGTGCCGCAAAAAAGATAGGCATGACCTATACGTCCTGTCTTTAATTGATTTTTAAGAGTTTTGGTTACGTGATCCTGTCCTTTTACATCCGCCCATTTTTGAGGGCGAAATTTTCTGTAAAGAGCCAAATATGACATAAATTTTTTAATCTCCGAATGATATTCCGAGCATCTTAGCCTCTTTGATGATGGCTGCGTCTGCCGGTACGGATTTCAATTTACCCGCAATGTCCTCCAGGGGTACGCTTACTATTTCCCTGTCCTTATAAGCTACCATGTATCCGTATTTCCCTTTTAAAATAAGCTGTCCCGCTTTAGCTCCCAGTCTTGAAGAGAGTACCCTGTCGTAGGCGTCCGGCATTCCGCCTCTTTGCATGTGCCCCGGAACGGTTACTCTGACTTCAACACCCGTTTTCTCGCTTATTTTATTTGCAATTTCATATGACACGGATTGAATTTTATTTTTCCTGCGTCTCTCTTCAAGCTCTTTTTTCTTAAGCTTTAAATCTTCTTTTGAAATTGCTCCCTCAGCAACAGCAATTATTGTAAAGCGCGATCCATCCTTTGATCTCGATTTTATTTTTTCTATTATCTTGTCGATATCATAGGGGATTTCCGGAAGCAATATTATATCCGCTCCTCCCGCAATGCCCGCATTCAAGGTGAGCCAACCCACCTTATGCCCCATTACCTCTATGATAAATACCCTTCCGTGTGAATCAGCCGTAGTGTGTATACAGTCTATTACATTGGTGGCTATGTCCACAGCCGACTGAAAGCCGAAGGTCATTTCGGTTCCCCACAGATCGTTGTCTATCGTCTTGGGGAGAGACACTATATTAAGCCCCTCCTCTCTCAAAAGATTTGCTGTCTTCTGAGATCCGTTTCCGCCGAGAACCGCCAAACAATCAAGCTGGAGCTTGTAATAGGTCTGCTTCATGCTCTCAACCTTATTTCTTCCCTTTTCATCAGGCTCTTTGATCTGCTTGAAGGGCATACGCGAGGATCCCAGTATAGTGCCGCCTCTTGTCAGTACACCCGAAAAGTCTTGAGGAGTCAGCATCCTGAAATCACCGGCTATAAGACCCTTATATCCGTTTAAAAATCCGTAAAATTCAAACTCTTCCCCGCTGTTTGCAAGGCATTTTACCACACCGCGCATTGCGGCGTTAAGCGCCTGACAGTCGCCGCCGCTTGTCAACATTCCAATTCTTTTCATAGTATGCCTCGGTTCTATTGATGATACCCGCTTATTTTTAAAAAATCATATGGCGTACCGCATGCCGCCGATACTAAAAGGAATTATAACTTATGTTGCAAATAATGTACATCGGACATGGAAGAATATCATTTGACATAAAATGATTGCGTGAGTATAATTAGTAGGCTTATTTGAGATATTTATAAGTTGTTTTGGAGCGGTATCGAAGTGGTCATAACGAGCCGCACTCGAAATGCGGTTACCCGCAAGGGTACGTGGGTTCGAATCCCACCCGCTCCGTAAAAGAAGTCCGCAAAATAATGCGGGCTTTTTTCTTTGTAATAGACTGCATATCGGTGTACAATACTTATTTGACACGATAATTTATCCCAAGTATAATCATTCCTCAATTTAATTTCGGAATGATCGGTATTTAATATGTTCAATTACGGATTTAAAAATAAACCTCTCCTAAATAAATTTATTTTTATATTATCCTACTTTTTAATCACTTCGGCTCTAAGCTTGTTTTTTGCATCGCAATTATACCATGACAAAAAAGATATATCATATGACCGCTATTCTTTAACAGAATCTCACGATGCTCCCTCGGAAAGCTCTATTTTAAACATTCCGCTTGATAAAGGAATATATACGGTGTCTTATGCTTATTCGACCGAATATACCTGCTACGCCGACATATATCCCGATGGAGAGGCTAATGATATATTGACCGAAACCGCTTTTTTGGAAAATTACAAAAAATATACGGAACACAGACTTTATGTAAAGAAAAATACAACCATAGATCTTGTCCTAAGAAATTCCGATTTAACCAACTCTTTATCCCTGACTGAAATTAAAATACATTATAATAAACTGTCTACCGCACTCTGCCGCTTTATTATAAGCATACTTATTTTTATTTCAGCCCCGATTTTTATTCTTTTTATCTATAATTTCTTTAAAAAGTATGATACCTCGGCAAAAATAAGAAGCATTTTCTTTATCGGAACTTTTATTATTATCTGTTTTCCTGCATTATTTTTCAATTCCACCTTCGCTCATGACAACAGCTACCATCTTTCAAGAATCTCCGGAATTGCGGAAGGTCTTAAAAATTCGATGTTTCCGGTAAGACTTCACCTCGGAACGCATTATGACCACGGGTATCCGTCCGGAATATATTACGGCGATCTGCTGCTATATTTACCCGCTCTCCTGTATATGGCGGGTTTTCCTCTATATATCGCTTATAAATCGTATATAGTTTTTATAAACATATTAACCTTATACAGCTCCTATATATGTTTTTCCACAATAACCGAAGATAAAAATGCCGGTACGTTCGGAAGTCTCATGTACGGTACAGCCGGATGGTACATAATTGATGTATATCTGAGAGGTGCGCTGGGAGAATTTACAGCCATGTCCTTTCTGCCCTTTGTAGTGCTGGGGCTTGCTTTGATTTTATCCGATAAACCCGAACTTAAAAGAGGCTCCTTTTACCTGATTTTGGGATTTACGGGTCTGATACAGTCACATCATTTGACTACATTGATAATATTTGTTTTTTCACTGTTTGTTTGTCTTTGCTTTATTCCCGAACTTTTTAGAAAAAAGCGTCTTCCGGCTCTTTTTATAAGCGCCTTGATTTGCTTTATGATAAACCTGTGTTTCATAGTACCGTTTTTAGACTATTATATAAATGTAAAAGTATCAGCAAATGAGGGCGGGAGCATACAAAGATTCGGAACCGACATAGCTCAGTGGTTCACATACGATTATAATATATTGGGGGTAAGCGGCGATATATCCGAGGATATCGGAAGCGATATGCCGCAGACGGTAGGCATATCGCTGCTTATAGTCCTCATATTATCCGTAATTTATGCAATAATAAGCAAAAGTAAGCTTAAGAAAAAAATTCTTTTTATTTCTTTTCTTTCGGTATTATCCTTATTTATGACCACTCACTATTTTCCTTATGACGAAATACAGAAAAGGCTTCCTTTTTTATATTCGCTGATAGGCAGATATATACAGTATCCGTTCAGATATTTCACCGTTTCCGCGGTTCTTTTAAGTCTGCTGTCTTCAATTGTTTTTTCAGATATTTTCAGAAGCTTCAAAAACAAATCATTATATATAATTCCCCTGATTATATTTATTGTTTCCTGTTATAGCGGAATCACTATTATGAACGAAATTACAGCGTCATTTGCTTTGCTTATGCCGTTAGACAATGAAGGGCTTCACTTTTATCAGGGAGATCCCATGTATGTGGCGGAAGGTATAGATATATATTCGGACGACTACAAAAATTTGAACATTTATTCCGACAACGAAAATATAGATATCTATGATGAAAAAAGATCGGGCTTTGAAATCAGCGCTAATATAGTGAATCGAACATCTAAAAAAGCCGATGTAACCTTTCCTTTATGGTACTATCCCGGATATAAGCTATATACATCGGCTAAAAACATAACTATGACCACAAACAGTCTGAATGAAATAGTTGTAAAGATAACTCCCGGTTTTTACGGAAAGATAACTCTGAAATACGAAGAGCCTTGGTATTGGAGGGCTTCGGAAATTTTTTCTTTAATTTCACTTATAATATTTTTATTTGTATATATAAGGCTGTCGACAGAACAGAAGAAAACATCATAAAAGATCACCTCTCCCAAGGTGTATATACTCCTTTTTCGATTATATCAGCTATTCTCATGCAGGCTTTTCCGTCTCCGTAAGGATTGCACGCATGAGACATTTTTTCATACTCAGCCTTATTTTCAATAAGTTCTTTAAAATTTTTATATATTACATCCTCATCGGTTCCGACAAGCCTGAGCGTACCCGCCTCCACTCCCTCGGGTCTTTCGGTAGTATCGCGCATTACCAGAACAGGCTTGCCGTATGACGGGCATTCCTCCTGGATACCGCCCGAGTCTGTAAGACAAAGATAACATCTTGCCTCAAAGTTATGACAATCTTCCACATCTATGGGATCAATTAAGTGTATTCCGTCACAGCGTGACAGCTCCTCATTCGCAATTTTTCTTATCAAGGGATTTAGATGTATGGGATATACCGCCTTCACATCGGGATGTTCATCAAGAACTCTTCTTATTGCCCTGAACATATTTACCATAGGCTGCCCTAAATTTTCTCTTCGGTGAGCGGTGATAAGAATGAGCCTGCTGTCTTTTGCCCACTCAAGCTCCGGATGCGTATAAGCATCCTTTACGGTATGCCGCATGGCGTCAATTACCGTATTACCGGTAATATAGATTGTATCTTTTGATCTTCCCTCTTTTTCCAGATTTTTAGCGGCAAGCTTTGTGGGTGCGAAGTTATATCTCGATATAATGGAAACCGCCTGTCTGTTAAATTCCTCAGGATACGGGGAATAAATATTATTTGTCCTTAATCCCGCCTCGACATGACCTATATCCACCCTCAAATAAAAGCATGCCAACGCCGTTGCAAAGGTTGTTGAAGTATCGCCGTGAACGAGAACCAGATCGGGAGAAACCCTCTCAATTACATTTTTTATTTTTTCCAAAACGGATGCGGTAATATCAAATAAGGTCTGGTCCTGTTTCATAACGGATAAATCATAATCGGGAACAACCGAAAACGTATTTAATACCTGATCCAGCATTTGTCTATGCTGACCGGTAACGCAGACAATTGTTTCTATGCCTTTTCGCTTTTTTAATTCTATTACCAAAGGACACCTCTTTA